>JAIQGD010000018.1 GCA_020072765.1 Terriglobia bacterium | reverse complement strand
GCTCCGGATGCGAGATCGGCCGCGGCCGGATCGCGGTTCGGGGGATCTGATGGTATTATCCCTTGAGTTCGAAACCCTCATGGCGCGGGGCGAGCAGAATGACTTGCACCGGCTTGATGAAGTGTGGCCGAGCCTCCCCACGTCGATGAGAACTCCCGCATATTCCACGCCCTCGGCCCCGCGCCGGGCACCTCAAGGCGCCGGCGCGGATGCAGGCGGTGCAGACGCGCAGACGCTTGTGCGTGCCCTTGACAACGGCCTTGACGCGCCGCAGATTGGGATTCCAGCGGCGGCGCGTGACGTTGTGCGCGTGGCTGATGGTGTTGCCGTAGTGCGGCTTTTTGCCGCACAGTTCACATGCGAGTGCCATGGTTCGCTGGCTCCAGACGGGAAAGATTTCGAAAGACGCGAAACCTAATGTTATCAGAGAATCATCCCCGCGGGAAGCGATTTGGGGGCGATTTCGCCGGCCCGGGAACGCCGGGCTTGCGGAACAGGCCCCCCGGGAGGGGCCTCCCTTGGCGATGAAGGTCGCGGAGCGCTGGAAGGACAGGGCGCAGCGGCTCAAGCGGGAGGTCTATGCGCTCTACTTCGCCTGCCGCGACCCGCGCGTGCCGTGGTACGCCAAGGCCCTGGCGGCCGGCGTGGTCGGCTACGCGCTCAGCCCCATTGACCTGATTCCCGACGCCATCCCCGTCCTCGGGCAGCTCGACGACCTGGTGCTGGTCCCGCTCGGCGTCCTAGCCATCCGCGCCATGATCGCGCCCGAGGTCCTGGCAGAGTGCCGGGAGAAGGCTGCCACGTTGGACCAGGCGCCGCGCAACTGGGTCGCCGCTGCCATGGTTGTCGCCATCTGGATTGCCATCGTGGTCGCGGCGGTGGTTTGGGTGATCCGGCGCACGGCCCGCTAGACCACCGCCTTGCGTTCTCAATGCGCGTCAACTAACGACACGGTATGGAGTGCGGCGGCTTGCCGCCGCTTTGCCACGCCGGAGGATGTGCCTAACGGGTGCCACGGCGAAGCTTGCTTCGCCGGCCAGAAGCGGAAGCACCCTGCGCCGGATGAAAGCGGGAGCAAGCTCCCGCTCGGCCTCGCGGAGGCCCGGCTCAGCCAAGGAAAGCGGCGGCAAGCCGCCGCACTCCACACGGGGCGGACTCCGGGCACTTGGCGAGTATGGCCATCCGAAGAGGGGACGGTCAGCGCTTCTTGCCGACCAGCCCCGCGATGGTGTCCATGAGGTCGAACTTGGTGAGGACTTCGATTTTGCCGTCCTCCATCTCGACGAAGACGGCCGGGCTTTCGTGGCTCAGCAGGTGGGTGACGCGCTCGATCGGCGCGTTTGAGGGCACCTGCGGCAGCGCCGCCCCCATCACTTCGCGGACGATCAGCTTGCGCAGGTCCTTGCCCTGCAGGGCGAGGTTCAGAATCTGGTCCTCGAAGATGGTACCCACCGAGCGGTCGTCCTCGAAGACGGGCAACTGGGAAATATCCTGCTGCTGCATGGTGTTGAGGGCCTGAAACACGGTGCGGTTGGGCCCCACGACGATCAGCTCGCGCGTCTTGCCGCTCTGGCGCTTGACGCGGATCACGTCAGCGGCGGTGAGCGTCACTTCGGTGTCCGCGTAGCCCAGCTCGCGCCTCCAGCTGTCGTTGAAGATCTTGCTCAGGTAGCGCGTGCCGGCGTCCGGCAGCAGGGCAACCACCAGGTCGTCCTTGCGGCAGTCCTTGGCGACGCGCAGGGCTGCGGAAATGCAGCCGCCGCCGGCGCCGCCCGTGAGAATGCCCTCGCGCTTGGCCAAGCGCCGCGCCCAGAGGAAACATTCCTCGTCGTTGACCTGCACGACGTCGTCGAGCACGGCGAAATCCATGGTTCCCGGCAGAATATCCTCGCCTATGCCTTCGACCACGTACGTTCGGGCCTCCCCGATGGAGCCGCTTTTGGCGTAGTCGTAATAGAGCGAGCCGTGCGGGTCCACTCCGATGACCTTGACCTTGGCGTTCTTTTCCTTGAGAAAACGTCCCGCGCCGCTGATGGTACCGCCGGTGCCCATGCCGCAGATGAAATGCGTGATCTTCCCCTCGGTGTCCTCCCAGATTTCGGGGCCGGTGGTGCGGTAGTGCGCCTCGGGGTTGGCGGGGTTCTCATACTGATTGGCGTAGTAGGAATTGGGGATTTCGCGCGCCAGTTTTTTGGCCACGGAATAATAACTGCGGGGATCCTCCGGCTCGACGGCCGCCGGGCATACGATCACCTCGGCGCCGAACGCTTTCAGCAGATCGATTTTTTCGCGCGACTGCTTGTCCGTGATGGTGAAGACGGCCTTGTAGCCGCGCACCGCGGCGACCAGCGCCAGCCCCACGCCGGTGTTGCCGGAGGTGGCCTCGACGATCGTCCCGCCCGGCCGCAGCAGGCCCTTGCGCTCGGCCTCGTCAATCATCCAGACGGCGATGCGGTCCTTGGTTGAGCCGCCCGGATTCAGATAATCGGCCTTCACGTAGAGGGCGGGCGGCACGTCCTTGGAGACGCGGTTCAGGCGAATCAGGGGCGTGCGGCCGATGGTCTCGAGGATGTTGTTACATTTCACGGAACGGCATCTCTCCCAGGAATCCGATCCGGCGGCGTCGCGGCTCCGCCCGGAAATCGTCCCGACGTAGCTTAGAGGCTTCCCGAAAATCTGTCCAGCACGCGTTTTCACCACGCGGAGCAGCGCGGCCCGGGCGTGCTATGCTTTCCCGAGCGTGCCGCCGGCCGCGCCCCAACCCGAACTGCTCTTCTACGACGGCCACTGCGGTCTGTGCCATCGCACGGTGAAGTTCGTGCTGCGGCACGACCGGCCGGGAAACGCCTTCCGCTTCGCGCCGCTGCAGGGCCCGACGTTTCAGGCGCGCGTCCCCGCGGAGCGCCGGGCCGGACTGCCCGACAGCATCATCGTACTCACCGCCGAGGGAGCGTTGCTGGCGCGCTCGGACGCCTTCCTCCACATTCTGCGGCGGCTGTGCGGCGGCTGGGGAGTGCCGGCTGGCATCATCGCGGTGATTCCGCGGCCAGTGCGCGACGCGGTCTACGATTTCATCGCGCGGATTCGCTATCGCATTTTCGGACGGCGCGACGACGTGTGTCCGGTGACCTCGCCGGAACTGCGCGCGCGCTTCGATCCCTAAAGGAGGCACCATGCAACGACAAAACATCGCCTCAGGCACACCCTGGGAGCCGATCGTCGGCTACTCGCGGGCGGTGCGCGTCGGACCCTACGTTCACGTCTCGGGCACGACGGCCACCGGCGCGCAGGGCCAGATCGTCGGCGCGGGCGATCCCTACGCCCAGACGATCCAGGCTCTGCGGAACATCGAAGCGGCGCTGGAAAAAGCGGGCGCGAAACTTTCCGACGTGGTGCGCACCCGCGTGTTCGTGATCCACATCGCCGACTGGGAGAAAATCGGCCGCGCGCACGGCGAAGTTTTTGGCACGATTCGCCCGGCGACCTCGATGGTCGGCGTCAGCGGGCTGGTGTCGCCCGACATGCTCGTGGAGATCGAAGCCGAAGCGATTGTCGGCGAGTGACGCGGCGAAACGAAGAAACCTGCCCACCCCAGTGAACTCCGGGCAGGCGCCCGCAGCTTATGACTGGGCGGCGAGCACTTCGAGCAAGGCGGGAACGATTTCGAACAGGTCGCCGACGATTCCGTAATCGGCGACTTCGAAAATCGGGGCGTTGGCGTCCTTGTTGACGGCGACAATCGTGCGCGCGCCCTTCATGCCCACGACGTGCTGGATCGCGCCGCTGATGCCAAGAGCCAGATAGAGCTTGGGCGCGACGGTCTGGCCCGAGCTGCCGATCTGGCGGTCCATGGGCAGCCAGCCTTCGTCGCAGATCGGGCGCGACGCCGCAATTTCCCCGCCCAGCAGCTTGGCCAGCTTCTCGGCCAGAGCGATATTTTCCTGCGCCTTGATGCCGCGTCCCACCGACACCAGCACGGGGGCTTGCGTCAAATCCACGGCCTGCTTCGCTTCGCGGAAGATTTCCAGGGGCTTGGTGCGAATCTGCTCCGGCTTCAAATCCACGCTCGCGGCCTTGACGGGCGCCTTGCCGCCGGCGTGCTTGGCGGCCAGATCGGCGCGGAACGATCCGGCCTGAAACGTCACGATCCAGGGAGGCTCTCCGGTGAACGCGACGTCGGCGGCCGTCCGCCCCTGAAACATCTGGCGGACGAACACCAGCTTGCCGTTTTCGTGGCGGTAGCCGATCGCGTCGCCGATCATCCCGCGCTGCAGCGACGCCGCCAGCTTCGGCGCGAAGTCGCGCACCTGATAGGTGTGCGGCAGCAGAACCAGATCCGGCTTGACGCTTTCAATCACCTGCCGCAGCGCGAGCGAAAATCCGTCAGGCGTGTATTTCTCGAGCAGGTCGTGCTCGGCCGCGAGCACTTCGTCGAGCTGGTAGCCGGCCAGTTCGTCGGCGAGCGGCTGCACGCCCTTGCCGATGACGACGCCGACGAGGGAGCCCTGCGTCTGCTGGGCGATCTGCTGCGCCGCCACGAGCGTTTCCCAGCTGCTCTTGTTCCACTGGCCGTCGCGCTGTTCCGTGATGAGGAGAATTTTCATGGTTCGCCGTTCCGCGATTTCAGTTACAGCACTCGCGCTTCATGTTTTAGCTTCTCAATCAATTTCGCCGCGATCTCTTTCGGCTGGCCCGTCAGGAATTCCGTCTTCTTGGTTTTCTGCGGGACGTAGATGCGCTCGACGTGCTGGGTGCGCGCATCGGAAACGCCCAGCGAGGCGCGGTCCACCGTGGTGATTTCCTTCTTCTTGGCCGCCATGATGCCCTTCAGCGTGGCGTAGCGCGGTTTGTTGATGCCCGACTGCACCGTGAGCACCGCCGGAAGCGGCAGCTCGACCCACTGGAACCATCCGGCCTCGAGTTCGCGCTTCAGCTTCAAGCGGCCGTCGGTAGCCTCGATCTGCATGATGATGGTGGCGTGCGGGCGGCCGAGCAACTCGGCCAGCAAGACGCCGGTCTGGCCGAAGCCCTGGTCGTCGCTCTGCAGGCCGGTGAGGATCAGATCGAAATTTTCGTTTTGGATGGCGGCGGCCAGCGAACGCGCCGCGGTGAGCGGATCCAGCTTGTAGAACTCGTTGTCCGCGACGTGGATGCCGCGCTCGGCGCCCTTGGCGAGCGCTTCCTTGATGGTCTGCTTGGCACGTTCCGGGCCCATGGAAATGGCCACGACTTCGCCGCCGTGCTTTTCCTTCAGGCGCAGGGCCTCTTCCAGGGCAAAGCCATCGGGCTCGTTGGTTTCAAAGCCGATGTCGGTCTCGCGAATCCAGCCGCCGCCCTCGATGATGGCGAGCGGCGCATCCTTCGCGGGAACCTGCTTGACGCATACGCCGATTTTCAAAATGCCCTCCCTGCAAGCGGCCCCGGGACTGCTGGCCGCGCTATGCTCATCCCCAGCGCTTGAACAGCAATGACGCGTTGGTGCCGCCGAAGCCGAATGAATTCGAGACCGCGTACCGCACGTCCGCCTTGCGCGCCTGGTTGGGGATGTAGTCCAGGTCGCAGGCCGGATCGGGGTTCTCGTAGTTGATGGTTGGCGGCAGAATCTGGTCGCGTAGCGCCAGGATGCTGATGCCGGCCTCGAGTCCACCCGCGCCGCCCAACAAATGGCCGGTCATGGATTTCGTCGAGCTGACCGGCACCTTCTTGGCGTGGTCGCCGAAGACGCGCTTGAGCGCGCTGGTTTCGATGGCGTCGCCGATGGGGGTCGAAGTTCCGTGCGCGTTGACGTAGCCGACTTCCTGGGGAGTAATCTTCGCATCCTGGATGGCCGCCAGCGTCACGCGGTATCCGCCATCGCCGCCCTCGGCGGGCTGGGTGATGTGGTGGGCGTCGCCGGACATTCCATAGCCGACGATTTCGGCCACGATGTTGGCGCCGCGCCGCTCGGCAAATTCCAGCGACTCCAGAATCAGCACGCCGGCGCCCTCGCCGACCACAAAACCGTCGCGCTGCCCGTCGAACGGGCGGCTGGCGCGCTCGGGTTCGTCATTGCGCGTGGAAAGCGCGCGCATGGCGGCAAAACCGCCAATGCCCATGGGCGTGACCGCCGCTTCCGCGCCTCCCGCGATCATCACCTCGGCGGCGCCGCGCTGGATGATCTTGAACGCATCCCCCACCGCGTGCGCTGAAGCCGAGCACGCGGTTGCCGTGGCGGAGTTGGGACCCTTGGCGCCGTAGCGGATCGAAACGTGGCCCGACGCCAGGTTCACGATGGCTGCGGGAATGAAAAAGGGAGAAATCTTGCCGGGACCGCCCTGCAGATACTTCGAGTGCTCCCGCTCGATCACGTCGAAGCCGCCGATGCCCGACCCGATATAGACGCCCGCGGCATTCGCGACTTCCGGGGTGATAGTCAGGCCGGCCATGCGCATGGCGAAATCCGACGCGGCCAGCGCGACCTGAATGAACCGGCCCATCTTCTTCAGTTCTTTTTTGTCGACCCAGTTCAGCGGATCGAACCCGCGGACTTCGCCCGCGATGCGGCAATCGAAGCCCGTCGTGTCAAAATGCGTGACCGGCCCGATGCCGCTCTTGCCAGCCAGCAGATTGCGCCAGACCTCCTCGGTCCCGATGCCACATCCGCAGACCAGCCCAACACCCGTCACCACGACTCGGCGGCTCAAAGGAAGAATCTCTCCTGTTCAGTACGGGGACCGCCGGTGAACTACTTACTTCCCTTGGCGTGCTTGTCGATGTACTCGGTGGCGTCCTTCACCGTGGTAATCTTCTCGGCGTCCTCATCGGGGATCTCAATGCCGAACGCTTCCTCGAAGGCCATCACCAGCTCGACGGTGTCGAGCGAGTCAGCCCCCAGGTCGTCCACAAACGAAGCGCTGGGCGTCACTTCCCCTTCATCCACACCGAGCTGCTCGACGATAATTTGCTTTACGCGTTCTTCGACGCTGGCCATTCTGATTATTCCTCCGCTTTCGGCGATCTGAGACCCTCGGGGCGGCGCGCCCGGCAGAATGCGCGCCCCGTATGTATCCTGCCCATTCTATGCGCGCCGCACGGCAGGGTCAACAATTCCCGCTGCCTCCGCGGCGCTCGGTCGAACTGGCGGGCTCCCGCAGCAGCGCCCACCATTTCAGCCAACTCGTCCCCAGCACCAGATTCGAACGCCCGCCACTCACGCCCTGCGGCGTACCGGCAAGGCGAAACGGCCCCTAGCCCATGTGCAGGCCGCCGTTCACGTCGAGGACCTGCCCGGTGATGTAGCCGGCTTCGTCGCTGGCCAGAAACACGATGGCCATGGCGACGTCGCGGTCCTGCCCGAACCTCCCCAGCGGAATCAGCGACTTCATCTTGTCCTTGAGTTCCTGCGGCAGCACGTCGGTCATCGGCGTTTCGATGAAGCCGGGCGCGACGGCGTTGACGGTGATGCTCCGCGAGGCCACTTCGACGGCCATCGCGCGCGTCAGGCCGATCAGTCCGGCCTTCGACGCGACGTAGTTGGCCTGCCCGGCGTTCCCGGACTCGGCCACCACGGAACTGAGGTTGATGATGCGCCCCAACCGCTGCTTGAGCATGGGGCCCAGCGCCTGCTGGATGCACAGATGCGCCCCGGTCAGATTGGTGCGCAGCACGGCGTCCCAATCGTCGAGCTTCATCCGCAGCGCCAGGGTGTCCCGCGTGATGGCGGCGTTGTTCACCAGAATATCCAGGCGGCCAAACTTCGCCAGCACCTGCTGGAAGCCGGCCTTCACCTGCGCGGCGTCGGCCACGTCCATGGGCACCGCCAGGGCTTCGCCGCCCGCGTGCTCGATTTCGGCCACCAGCGCGGCGAGCTTATCCGTGCTGCGCGCCGCGGCGGCCACTTTGGCGCCTGCTTGCGCGAGCGCCAGCGCCGTGGCGCGCCCGATTCCCTGCGACGCGCCGGTAATGAGTGCGACTTTGTCTTTGAGAGAGAACATGGGAATTGAAACTATCGCAGGACGCGCACGCGCGCAAGCGGGAATAGCGGTAGTTGGGTTAGTTTGCGAGTGCGCCGTTACTCGGGCGCAATCGCATAAGTGACGGGGCAGACCAGATGTGGGTTTGCCACTGAGAATGAGCCTCCAACCGATTCGGTTGTAAACTGCAAGAAGAGTTGGTGGAAACTGAAAGAAGTCGTTACAATTCCAGCGGTTGCTGCTCGGGGTCGCTGACGGCGACTTTGTCTTAGGCTGGCCAGCAAATATTCTACAAACCCATTCGCAATTGTGAGCCAACGACTCTGAGAACGAATGACTCGGAGGAAGGCGCCCTGGGAGGAGAAATGAAGAAGGAAGCTCCGGAAGCCGGCCGTCTCATCCGGCGCGAAGTGCTCGGCCTCATTGGGGCAACAGCAGCCGCCTCGCTTGTTGGAGTCGCAGGTGAACGACCCGTGTCAGCACAGCAGACGAGTGCGCCGATTCAGAACATGAAAAGCCGGATTATCAGGGTCGATGCGAAGCCCGAACCCATCGAGCTCGATGCTGTAAAGACTGCGGTGATTGTCTGCGATATGCAGAACGACTTCGGCACCAAGGGTGGCATGTTCGATCGTGCAGGAATTGATATTTCGATGATTCAAAGAGCCGTCGGCCCTACGGCGAAAGTCCTGGCTTCGGCCCGTCATGCAGGCATGAAGATTGTGTATCTCAAGATGGGTTTTCATCCCGATCTCTCAGACCTGGGTTCTGAAGGCTCTCCGAACCGAGTGCGGCACCTACGGCTTGGCGTCGGAGAGACCGTTCGTGCCCCTAACGGCGCGGAAGGCCGAATTCTCATCCGAGACACCTGGAACACGGATATTGTCCCGGAACTGAAGCCGCAGGCCGGTGATGTGGTCGTGTACAAGCACCGATTCAGCGGCTTCTATCACACCGACTTGGATGCGATCCTCAAACAGCTCCGGGTCAAATATCTCGTCGTCACGGGATGCACCACAAGCGTATGCGTGGAGTCGACAGTGAGAGATGCGATGTTCAGGGATTATTCATGTGTGCTGCTGGCAGATTGTACGGGCGAGCCAATCGGGTACGGTTTGCCCAGAAGTAATCACGAAGCCTCTCTCTTGACCATCCAATCGCTAATAGGCTGGGTCTCCGCGTCCATCGAGTTCATAAGAGCCCTCGACGGACAATGAATGGCCGCCGCGCAAGAGCAACGATAGGCCAACCGCAGAGTCCTCATCTGGGTGTGCAGCCAGATCTCACCATGGCAAGCAGTCGGCGGTGTGCCGCCAGGCGTTACTCGTAGTAACGTGGTTTGCGGCCGGCGGATTCCGGTCGTGTCGTCGGCGACTCGAAAACTGATCCACTGCTGGAATACGGGTTCGCGCCACACGGCGGCCACGGACGGGCCGCCAGAAAGCATAAAAAGGGTTACGATTCGGAGGCTTCCGAGCGCGCCTGGGCGATCTTGTCGAGCGTGGCTTGCAGGCTGGCGGCATCCTCGACGTTGAAGCAGCGCACCGAACGGTCGATCTGCCGCAGCAGGCCCGAAAGAACTTTCCCCGGCCCCACTTCGACGAAGATGTTCACGCCGCTGCCGATCATCTCGCGGATGGAGTCGAGCCAGCGGACCGGCCGCGTTACCTGGCGAATCAGCGCTTCGCGCGCTTCGTCCCCGCCCTCGATGGCTTCGGCGTCCACATTGGTGATCAGCGGGAAGCGCAGGGCGCGGAAGTTCGTGGCGCGCAGATCCGGCTCCAGCCGCTGCTGGGCCGGCAGCATCAGGTCGCAGTGGAACGGCGCGGAAACCGGCAGCATCACGGCGCGCTTGGCCCCGGCTTGCGAAGCGATTTCGACGGCGCGCTTGACGGCCGCGGCGCTGCCCGAAATCACGGTCTGCTCGGGCGAATTCAGATTGGCCGGGGAGACTACCTCGCCGCCGGCGGCCTTTTTGCAGATCTCGGCGACATCGGCCGGCGAAAGCCCCAGGATCGCCGCCATCGCGCCTTCTCCGGCGGGCACGGCCTCCTGCATGTAGCGGCCGCGCTGGCGGACCAGCTTCACGGCCTCGGAAAATTCCAGAGCGCCCGCCGCGACTAGGGCGGAATACTCGCCCAGGCTGTGCCCGGCGGTGAAATCGGGCTTCACGCCGTGCGTTTCCAGGGCGCGATAGGCGGCCACGGATACCGTGAGGATGGCCGGCTGGGTGTTTTCGGTCAGTTTGAGCGCGTCCTCGCCGCCCTCGAAGCAGAGCTGGGAAACCGAGAAGCCCAGCGCGGCGTCGGCCTGCTCGAACACCGCCCGCGATTCCGGGAAGCTCTCGGCAAGATTCCGCCCCATGCCCGAATACTGCGATGCCTGGCCCGGAAAGAGAAATGCAAGCTTGCTCATGGTGGGTGCGATTCCCGTCTGGCTTAGCCGCGCGCGGGAACTGCGGCGGCCGCGGAAAGCTCCTGTTCGATCGTCTCGTTGACGCGCGCGCGGCAGAGTTCGGCCGCCACGCGGATGGCGTTCTTGACGGCATTGGGATTGGACCGGCCGTGGCCGATCACGGTGATGCCGCGGACGCCCAGCAGCGGCGCTCCGCCGTATTCGGAATAATCGGTGCGCTTGCGAAACTCGCCGAAGGCGCGCCGGGACAGGGCGTAGCCGAGCTGCGAGGCGAGGCTGCTCTTGATCGCCTTCTTGAGCATGCCGCCCAGGTGCTCGACCACCCCTTCGCTGATTTTCAGGGCGATATTGCCGATGAAGCCGTCGCAGACGATGACGTCCACGTTCCCGCGAAAGACGTCGCGGCCCTCGACGTTGCCCGTGAAATTCAGCGGCAAATGCTTGAGCCGGTTGAATGCCTCGCGGGTGACCTCGTTGCCCTTCATTTCTTCCTCGCCGATCGAAAGCAGGGCCACGCGCGGCCGTTTGACGCCCCAGATGGCGCGGTAGTAGATCTCGCCCATTACCGCGTATTGCTCGATCTGCGCGGCCTTGGAATCCACGTTGGCGCCCACGTCGAGGATCACCGAAACTTTTTCCTTCATGTTGGGGAACGCGGCGGCCAGCGCCGGGCGGTCCACCGAAGGCAGCGTGCCCAGCACGAAGCGCGCCACGGTCATGGCCGCGCCCGTATTGCCGGCGGTCACCAGCGCGTCCGCCTTCCCATCGCGCACCAGCCGCGCGGCCACGTGCAGGGAACTCTCTTTTTTGCGCCGGAAGGCCTGCGAGGGCGAATCGGTCATGGTGATGACTTCGGTGGCGTTCACCACCTCGATGGGCAGGCCGCGGTGCCGGTGGCGATCCAGCTCCTGCCGGACCACGTCCTCGATACCCACGAGCAGGATGCGCACACCCAGTTCGCGGGCGGCCAGAATCGCGCCTTCGACTTCCGCGCGAGGCGCATGGTCACCCCCCATGGCATCCAGGGCAATGATGGTCATATCAGCACCGGCTTTGAAAGGGCAGGCGAGGGAAACTTAGGCCGTCTTGGCGGCCGTGTCAATCACTTCGCGGCCCTTGTAGTGGCCGCACTTGCGGCACGCCCGGTGGGGCAGCTTCTTCTCATGGCAGTTCGGGCAATCGGCCAGAGACAGCGTATGGAGATGGTCGTGAGCGCGGCGAGTGGATGTGCGCTTCTTGGAATGACGTCGCTTTGGATTGGGCATGCAAGCTCCTCGTGGCAGGCCACGGCTTCCGGCGGCCTGAACTCAAACATCTAGTGTAGCGTCTTATTGCTTTTTGAACCAGTCCTGCTTCAAGCGAGCCAGCGGGGCCATGCGCGTGTCGCTGCCGCTCTTTTCGCAGCGGCAATCCTCGCTATTGAGGTTGGCGCCGCAGTGAGGGCACAGCCCGCGGCAGTCGCTGGAGCAAATGGCCTTCATCGGCAGGGCCAGGTTGACTTGCTCGGCCAGGACGTCGGCGAGAAACAGGCCGTCCCCCTCGAAGAAAGCGATCTGCGTATCGTCGAGGTTCAGGCGGGCCTCTTCGTCCTCCCGCGGCAGCGAGGTCGCCGGGCGGTAGTACAGATCGAAGTCGCGGCTGATCTCCTCGACCACCGTATCCAGGCACCGCGCGCAGGTCATTTCCACCCGCGTGTGCAGGTTCCCGTAGATGCGGATCTGATTGTCCAAAAGCTCCGCCGTGGCGCGCACTTCCAGGGGTTCCACCTGGCGAAACTCGCTGGAATGGAAATCCAGCGTTCCGGGCGCGTAGCTCTTCCGGATGCGAGCCTTTTGGAGGGCCAGTTCGGTGACGTCGAGAAACATTGCGTTCGCTTTCCCCTGCTATGACGGCGTGGAATTCATTATATGACCCGCTTCCCGCATGTCAAGGAAGCCCCCGGGCCGGGGTGTTGCAGTCGCCATCAGGAAAGCCGCGGAGGACCACCCTTCAGGGCAGCGGGCCGGCCGAAGCGCCCAGGTGTTCCCGACACTGACGCAGCAGGAACTGGTCGGTCATGCCGGCCATGTAGTCGCAGACCACGCGGTGCGGCGGCTCGCTGGCCGCCAGTTCGGCGTAGTACTTCGGCAGGCGGTCGGGGTGCTCGAGGAAGAAACGGAACAGCGCATCGAGCGCGGCGATGGAGCGGTCGCGTTCTTCGGCAATGATGGCGTGCGAATACAGCCGCGCGTTCAAGAACCGCTTGAGCGACAGATTGTCGGCCGCCGCCTCGGGCGAAAAACCGGCTAGGCGGTCGCGATGGCGGCGCACGTCTTCCACGGTGTGCACGCCGCTGGCCTCCACGCGCCGGCGCGTGGTCTCGATCAGGTCGGTGGCCAGTCGGTCCAGGACGTGCTTGAGCGCCTCGTTGAACTTGAGCTTGCGCGGGGCCTGCGGGTAACGGCGGTCCACTTTCGCGTAGGCCGCGTCGAACACCGCCACTTCGGCGCGGAGCTGCTCGAAATCCAGGATATGCGCCTCGAATCCATCGTCGAGGTCGGCCGTGTTGTAGGCAATCTCATCCACCAGATCGATGAGCTGCGCTTCCAGCGGCGGCCGCTCGCCCAGCAGATATTCGGCCAGCGCGGGATATTCGTCCGGCGCATAGTCCCGCGAATGCTTGATGATTCCCTCGCGCACCTCGAAGGTGAGATTCAGTCCCGGGAAACCCGGATAACGATGCTCGAACTGTTCGACGATCCGCAGGGCGTGAAGATTGTGGTCGAAGCGCTCGCCGTAGGCGCGCATGCTCGCGTCCAGGCGTCGCTCTCCGGCGTGGCCGAACGGCGGGTGCCCGATGTCGTGCACCAGCGCCAGCGCCTCCGCCAGGTCCGTATTCAACCCGAGAGCGCCGGCCACGGTGCGCGCGATCTGCGCGACTTCCAGCGTATGGGTCAGCCGGTTGCGAAAGTGATCGGAAAAGCGCGAGGTAAAAACCTGCGTCTTGGCTTCCAGCCGGCGGAAGGCCCGGGCATGAATGACGCGGTCGCGGTCGCGCGCGTAATCGTTGCGGTAGGGATGCGGCGGTTCAGGATAGCGCCGGCCGCGCGAGCGCCGCACATCCATGGCGCAGGAAGCCGGCGAAACGGGCGCCATGCGCGCCGCTCACGACTTGCCGGGCAGCAGCGCGAGTGCCTGTTCGGCCTGTTCGGCGCTGGGCGTATCGGGATATTCCGACTTCACCTGCCCGTACAGCTTGGCCGCCTCGGCGGGATTCTTCTCGCTGAAGTGCTGCGCCAGCGCCAGCATCACGATCGGTTTGGGCACCAGCGCGGTGGGCTTGGCCATCAGCTGCTGGTAGAGCCGGACGGCCTCGTCCCCGTGGCCCAGGCGCTCCTCAACCTGCGCGAGCTTGAATTGCGCCAGGGCCGCCACTTCCTCGTCCTTGCTGCCCACCAGGCCCTGGAGCCACTTCTTGGCGTCGTCGTTCTTGTCCAGTTCCTCGACGCTCAGCGCGGCGTAATAGCGCGCCAGCTCTCCGGGGCGCGTGCGCGGATATTGCGCGGCGACTTCCACGAATTTCTTCTCCGCTTCGGCGAATTTCTTCTGGGGATCGGTGTAGGTGACCTCGCCCGGCGCCGTCGGGGCGCCCACGGGAGTCTGGAAAACCTTCATCGCGCTGTCGAAGGCCGCCGAAGCCTTCACCGTCTGCCGCTGGATATACGCCCCCCACCCGAAAACGCCCAGGGCGACGACCACCGCCACGACCCCGAGGTACAGGAAGAGTTGCTGATGCGACAGGACGGCCTCGGCGCCGTGCGCCAGCGTCTGGCGCACCTCGTCCGTTTTCAGTTCCTTGCGGGAAATATGCTGCGTCAAGAATGCACCTCGGGGAAAGATAACCGTATCACCATGATGCTACCACAAAGAGCTCGCCCGAGCGCAGCGCGGACACACTTCCAACGCTCGCCCCGGGCCTGCGCCCAACACCGCAACGCGGAAGAAAAGACCCCGTCCCGGAACCGCGGAACGGGGCCCCGCCTGCCGCGTGCTAGACCTTGGTGACGCCTTCCGCCTGATAGCCTTTGGGTCCCTGGCGGACCTCAAATTCCACCAGCTGGCCTTCGTTCAGCGACTTGTAGCCATCCATCTGGATGGCCGAGAAGTGAACGAAAACGTCTTCTCCCGACTGGCGTTGAATGAACCCATATCCCTTCGACGCATTGAACCACTTCACCACACCCTGTTCTCGAGCCAACGGTGCTACTCCTCTGCAAGTGATTTCCCGATTCAGGTGGTTGTAACGCCGGTCGGTAGCACACCGCACCCCGTTGGACGCAGGGCGCGCACTCCCCCACAGGATTACAACACCGCCTCAGCGGCGGAATTGTTATCACAAACCCATATTCGGTGTCCAGAGCCGGAGACGGTAAACACCGGGCGCCAGTCCGCGGGCGGTTTCACGTGGAACACGCCGGACCACCGCGCGATGGGCAAAAGGCGCGGCTCTGCCCGTAAGTCCCTGTTTTCGTTAGGGATTTTGGCCCCGGAAGCCCGGCGCCGGGCAGCATGTCTGGGAAACTTCAGCGGAAACTGCGGAGGGCGGCGGCCTCGTCGGCCTGCACGTCAAACACGCTGAACAGCCGGGCGATCTGCAGCAGGTCACTGACTCTGCGGGTGAGATTGACCAGCTTGAGTTCACCCCCGGCCTTGCGCGCCGCCATGCAGCCGCCCGCCAGCTCGCCCAGGCCGGCGCTGTCGATGTAGTCGACGTCTTCGAGATTCAGAAGGATCTTGCGACGTCCTGCTTGGATCAGTTCGCGGATGGTGTGCCGCAGCGTGGCGCTGCCTTCACCGAGGGTGATCTTGCCGCTGAAGTCGACGACGGCCACCTCACCCACTTCGCGGCATGTCCCCTGTAGCAGCATCGAATCCTCGCCCGGCCATATCTTGTCTACTCGTCCCGCGCCCGGCCGTGGCCCGCGGCGTTGCGCGGGAGCTTCTTCGACATCACCAATTCCGCGCCGCCGGCCGCCCCGCGCCGCACCGTGAGTTCATCCAGGAACGCGCGCATCAGGAACAGCCCCCGGCCCGACGTCCGCATCAGATTTTCCTCGGCCAGCGGGTCGGGCACTTCACCCAGCTCGAAGCCCGTGCCCTCGTCGGCCACGTGCACGATCATGCGTTCCGGCTCGAACTCGATCTCCAGGTGGATCTTCTTGCGCGGGTCCTGCTGGTTGCCGTAGTTGTAGGCGTTGACGACGCCTTCGCGCACCGCGATGCCCAGCTTGTGCACTTCCTCTTCGTCAAAGCCCGCGGTCTTGGCCACCCGCGTGACAATGCTTTCGGCAAGGTCCACGCTTTCCAGCGCCGTGGCCAGCGTGACTTCCATACGTTGCGTTGCGGCCGCCATCTCGGGTGCAGGAGCTCCGGGGAACGATTTTGCCCGTAATGGGGTACCATAGCCCCGGCCTCAACGTCAATGTTTGTCTGCCCGCGTCGAATTTCCAGCACTGGCCGTCCGCGTGCCAACTTGCCTGATTGAAGCAATTCATGCGGCTCCGGCTGTCCTCCCTCCATGGCCTGCGGCCTTCCACGAAACGTCTTCCGGCGGCTCACGCCCAGTAGGTGCGGTCCAGCGTGCGGTACTGGATGGCCTCGCTCAGGTGCTTCGGCGCGATCGTGGCTGCATCTTCCAGATCGGCAATGGTGCGGGAAACCTTGAGGATGCGGTCGTGGGCGCGCGCGGAAAGGCCCAGGCGCTGGATGGCGGTCTCCAGCAGCTTTTCGCCCTCGGGAGAAATGGCGCACTCCTTGCGGAGCAGCTTGGGGGGCATCTGGGCGTTGGCGTAGAGGCTCTTTTCCCCCCGGTAGCGGGCCAGCTGAGTCTGGCGGGCGCGCAACACGCGGGTGCGCACGCTGGCCGAACTTTCCACCTCGGCTTCGCCGCGCAACTCCTTGTACTTCACCGCCGGCACTTCGATGTGGATGTCGATGCGGTCCAGCAGCGGCCCGGAAATCTTCGAGACGTAGCGCTGGATCTGCGTGGGCGAGCAGTGGCACTCGCGCGTGGGATCGCCGAAAAAACCGCAGGGACACGGATTCATGGCCGCCGCCAGCATGAACCGCGAGGGAAAACTGACCGAGAGCGCCGCGCGGGCGATGGTCACGCAGCCGTCCTCGAGCGGCTGGCGCATCACCTCGAGCACGTTGCGCTGGAATTCCGGGAGTTCGTCGAGGAAAAGCACGCCGTTGTGCCCCAGCGAAACTTCCCCTGGGCGTGGGATGGCGCCCCCGCCGATCAGCCCGGCGTCGCTGATGGTGTGGTGCGGCGAGCGGAAGGGGCGGGTGCCGATCAGCCCGCGCGCGTCGTCGAGCAGCCCCGCCACGCTGTGAATGCGCGTCGTCTCGATGGCCTCCTCGAGCGACATCGGCGGCAGAATCGTGGGAATCCGCTTGGCCAGCATGGTCTTGCCCGCGCCCGGCGGACCGATGAGCAGGATGTTGTGGCTGCCCGCGCAGGCCACTTCGAGCGCGCGCTTGGCGGACATCTGCCCGCGCACGTCGCGCAGATCGACGGCGTACTGGCTGGCCTCGGCCAGCATCTCGGAGGCGTCCACTTCCACCGGCCGGAACGACTCGGGCGCGTTGATCAGGTCGGCGGCCTGCGGCAGCGATTTCACCGCGAACACCTGAATCCCTTCGACCACCGCGGCCTCCCGCGCGTTGGCTTCCGGCACGATCACGTTGCGGATGCCGCGCTCCCGCGCCGCCAGCGCCGCCGAAAGCGCCCCGCGCACCGGCCGCACGCCTCCGTCCAGCGACAGCTCGCCCAAAAACACGTAGGCGCCGAGAATTTTCCCGAAGAACGTCCCCTGGCATCCCAGAACGCCCAGCGCCATTGGCAGATCAAACGCCGAACCTTCCTTGCGGATGTCGGCCGGCGCCAGATTGACGGTCACCGCCTGTTGCAAGGGAAAATCGAACCCGCAGTTGCGCAGCGCCGATTTGATGCGCTCGCGGCTTTCCTTGACGGCCAGGTCCGGCAGGCCCACCACGTTGAAGCTGCCCTGAAAACTCGGGCTCACGTCCACCTCGACTTCGACGAGGTAGGCGTCGATCCCGAACACCGCGGCGCTGTAGGTTTTGAAGAGCATTTTGGCAAACGCTCCCGCCCGAGTCGCCGAGCGTAACTCAAAACGCCACTTCACGCTAGCGATACTCCACATCTGGCGGCGGGGGGCTTCGCCAGCCAGACCAGTGGGGATTCAGAATGAAGCGACAATCCAGTTTTCTGACAGGATGCTTTGGGGTGGAAGGGAGGGGTTCAACTCCGCCGCGAATCCGGCGCTGTCGCGAGGGGTTTCCGCTTCTGAGGCCCTGCACTGGCTTCTTGCGCAACCCGTCAGGCGTCGGAGAGGGATTCGCCGAAGCCGGGGCCTTCGTTGTTCTTCAGTTCTCCCGCCTCGAGGATCTTGCCGCAGTCGAGGCATTCCACATACTGCGCGTCGTCGTCGCGAGCAATCAGGCGCGTGCGCGCGTGCCGGCAAGCTGGATCGGGCATGGCCCTCCCCTGGTCAAAAACCGCGCCCAGTATAACATTCGCGCGGCGTGCCCGGCCTCGTGGTGCGCATCCGAAGTTGACAAAAGCGCGAATTGCCACTATCAGTCTCCTAGCTGGAATGGAGGAAGCAGGCCCCTATGACGACCGGGCAAAATTCGCGGACGCCGCTGGGCGGCGCGCTGTTGTACGGCATCATCCTGCTGCTGGTGTATCTGGTCTACGTAATCTTCGCGCCGTTTCTGGCGGCGCTGGCGTGGGCCGGCGTGCTGGTGGTCGTCTGCTATCCGGCCTACGAGCGGCTGGCGCGGCGCTGGGGACCCTCGACGGCGGCGCTCGCCAGCACCGTGGGCGTGACGCTCATTCTGATCGTGCCGGCCCTCTTCATCGGCTTCGTGTTCGCCCGCCAGGGCGTGCAAGCCGCGCAGTCCCTGCAACTCCAGGTGGCCGCCGGCCACTTCGCCTGGGTCAATCGCCTGTGGACGCAACTCCAGGCTCATTTCCCGGAGCTGAGCCCGGCCGAGCTGTCGGCATCCATCCGGCGCTACGGCGAACAGGCCGCGCAGTTCCTGGCCGGGCGCCTGGGAGCCATCGTCCGGCATGCCGCCGAATTCCTGCTCGATCTCACCGTGACCATCCTGGCCATGTACTATCTGTTTCGCGACGGCCACGCGATCATCGAGCGGCTGCGCCAACTGCTGCCCTTCGAGGCGCCGCAGCGCGACCGCTTGCTGGAAGACTCGCGCGAACTCATCTTCGCCGGCGTCACCTCGAGTTTCGTCGCGGGCGCCGCGCACGGGGCGCTGGGTGGACTGGCCCTGGCGGTGGCCGGCGTCCCCGCGCCGATTTTCTGGGGCGTGATGATGGGCTTCCTCTCGCTCGTCCCGTTTTTCGGCTCCGCCCTGATCTGGGTTCCCGCTTCGATCGGGCTGATGCTGGGCGGCCACATCGTGCGCGGAATTCTTTTCGCCGCGTTTTGCGCCATCATCGTGGGGATGGTGGATAATGTCGTGAGGCCGTGGTTCATCAGCGGGCGTTCCGAAATGAACGGGCTGCTGGTGTTCATCGGCCTGCTGGGCGGGCTGAGCGTCTTTGGGCTGCTGGGCGTGGTCCTGGGGCCGATTATCGTAGCGATGGCGGCCACGCTGCTGGATTTGTATAAGCCCCCGCTGTCCGGCGGAAACAACTCGCCCCCGGCGGGTGGGAAGAATGCGGGAGCCGTGCTAGAGTAGCGGCCCGCGCCACATCAGGAAAGGAACGATGGCCAGAAACTCCAAACCGCAGCACGCGGGCCTCCCGCCGGAAAAACTCCGGTGGAGCTGCGATCCCGCGCTCGTGCCCTTCGCCACCACGGCCGAGGCCGAGCCGGTCTCGGGCGACCTGGGGCAGGAGCGCGCCATGCGCGCGCTGCGCATGGGCGTGGAGATGACCGCCTCGGGCTACAACCTGTTCGTCTGCGGCCTGTCCGGCACCAGCCGCGGCGGCATGATCGTGCGCATGATCGAGGAGATGCGTCCGCAGATCGAGCCCGCGCCGGATCGCTGCTACGTCAACAATTTCAAGAATACTGACCGGCCGCGCCTGCTCACCCTCCCGCGCGGCATGGCCAACGCCTTCAAGAAGGAAGTCGATTCGGGCATCGACTTCCTGCGCCGCCGCATTCCCCAGGTGTTCGAAGGCGATCCCTTCCAGCGCCAGAAAACGCGCATCGTCGAGCGCTTCACGCAGCGCGAAAAGGAACTGATGGACGATTTCACCCGGCGCATCGCCCGCGAACAGTTCGCGCTCGGCCGCATGCAGGTGGGCGCCGTGGCCCTGCCTGAAATTTTTCCCGTGCTCGAGGGCCAGATGGTGCCCATCGAGGAAGTCCCCAAAATGGTCCAGGAAGGCAAGCTGGAAACCGTCGCCGCCGAGGAAATCGAGCGGAAATACGACCAGTTCCGGCAGGAATTCACGGTCGTCTACCGCCGCACGCTGGCGCTGTCGCGCGAGCTGGCCAGCGAGATGAGCTATCTCGAGCAGGAAGCCGCGTCCGTGCTGGTGGATGGCGTGATCGAGGAGCTCAAGGAAAAATACGCCGGCGCGCAGATCCCCGAATATCTCGAGGAAGTGCGCCACCACATTCTCGACAATCTCGACGCTTTCAAGGAGCGCGAGGGCGAGGAAGAGCAGCCCCCGCCCGAGGGCGGCGGCGGACCCCGCCTGGACCGCCCCGACCGCGATCCGTTCCGCGTCTACGGCGTCAACGTCATCCTGGCCCACGGCGAAAACGACAAGTGCCCGGTGATCTTCGAGACCATTCCCAGCTACACCAATCTGTTCGGCACGGTGCACCGCAGCTACGATACGCGCGGCGGCTGGAACTCCGATTTCATGGACCTGCGCGGCGGCTCGCTGTTGCGCGCCGACGGCGGCTTCCTGGTGATGTACGGCCTCGACACGCTCACCGAAAACGGCGTGTGGCGCACCCTGAAGCGCACGCTCAACCACGGCAAGCTGGAAATCCAGCCCATCGACATGTTTTTCCCGTTCAGCACCTCGCCGCTCAAGCCCGAGCCGATCGACATACACGTGAAGATCATCCTGATCGGCGACCGCGACATGTACGAGCTGCTCTACAACTACGAGGACGACTTCAAGAAGATTTTCAAGGTGCGCGTCGAGTTCGACGAGGAGATGAACTGGAGCCACGACGTGCTGCGCCAGTACGGCGGGCGCCTCCGCAAACTGGTCGACGACGAAAAGCTCCTGCACTTCGACCGCTCCGCCGTCGCCGCCGTGCTCGAACACGGCGTCCGCCTGGCCGGACGGCGCGGCAAGATCACCGCGCGATTTTTCAGCTTGGCCGATCTGGCGCGCGAGGCTTCCTACGCGGCGCGGCTCGCCGGGGATCGCCTGGTCACCTCGGCGCACGTGCGTGGCGCCCTGGACGCCAAGATCGAGCGGCATAACCTGGTGGAAACAAAAATCCGCGAGATGATCGAGCAGAATGTCATCTTCATCGACACCTCGGGCGGGCGCGCCGGCCAGGTCAACGGCCTGAGCGTCGCGGAAATCGGCGGCTACGCCTTCGGCAAGCCCGTGCGCATCACCGCGTCCACGGCGCTGGGCAAAGTGGGCATCATCAACGTCGAGCGCGAATCCAACCTCAGCGGCCGCTTCCACGACAAGGGCGTGCAGATCATCTCCGGCTATCTCCGCCGCACCTTCGCGCAGGATAAGCCGCTGTCGCTATCCGCCAGCCTCTGCTTCGAGCAATCCTATTCCGGCGTGGACGGCGATAGCGCCAGCTCCACCGAAATCTACGCCCTGCTCTCCGCGCTCGCCGATCTCCCCATCCGCCAGGACCTCGCCGTCACCGGCTCGGTCAACCAGCAGGGAGACATCCAGCCCATCGGCGGCGTGAACGAGAAAATCGAAGGCTTCTACGACGTCTGCAAGATCAAGGGGCTCACTGGAACGCAGGGCGTGCTCATCCCCGCCGAAAACACCGAGGACCTCATGCTGCGCGATGAAGTGATCGACGCCGTCGCCCAGGGCCGCTTCCACATCTATCCCGTGGCCACCATCGAGCAGGGCATCGAAATCCTCACCGGCGTGCGCGCCGGCCGGCGCAATCCTTCGCCCAAATTCGAGACCGGCAGCGTCTTCGCCCGCGTCGACGCCCGCCTGCGCCAGATGGCCTCCACCCTGCGCCGCTTCGACTAGCCCCACGCGGCATCCGCCCGCTTCAGAGGAGGCGACGCAGCTTTAGCGTCACCGTGATGGTCTGGCCGTTGCGTTCCAGCAGAAGCTTGTGCGCGTGGCCGGGCTCGCGGAACAGGGCGCGCAATTCGGCCAGCGAAAGGTCGGCGGCGGGCTCGTCGTCAATGCCGGCAATGACGTCGCCCGGATGAACGCCGGCGTCGGCGCCCGGCCCGCCCGGCCGCACCGACGCGACTTCCAACCGTTTCCATCCCGGCCCCCCGGCGACCACGTAGATCCCGCTCATGTCTCCGCGGTCGTCTTCGCGGATGTTGCTGTTGGCCTCGAAAATGATCCGCTGGTGCGGAAAATCGAAGATCACCGTGAAGCGCCGCAGGATCCCTCCCCCGATTTCCCCGGCGATCCGCGCGTCGCCTTCCGCGGGCTCGCCGCCCTGCGAAAACTCCGCGATCGGCGCGTCCACCGCGTGCGGGCCGATCTCGAAAACTTTCAGCCGCCCCAGCACGGTGTCTCCCTCCCCTTCCATGTGCTGTTCCGCCGCGGAAACTTTCTTGGAATGCGCGGCGTGCAGGTTGTGCGCCTTCGCGTAGCGGCTGGAAATCGAAAGCGAGGCGTCCAGCGCCGTGTTCACCACGAATCCGGCTTCCACGGGCTTGCCGGCTCCCAGGCTGAACTTCGCGGGCACCACCGGCCGGCCGCCGGAAAACGTGAGCGGGAGGCTCTGGCCGCGTCCGGAATACTGGTAATCGGCCGGATCGTACAGCCGGACCGTCTTCCTCGCGTAGTCCACTTCGACCACCACGTTGGCGAAAAAGTCCTGACCGAGCGTGCCCTCGTACGCCCGGCCCACCTGCGCGGCGAAATTCTTCTTGGGGATGGCGGGCAGCGCGGGCAGTTGCACCTGCACTCCCTCCAGTTCCAGTGCCACCGGGGAGTTACTCGGCAGGCCCAGCTCCGCCGCGCGATCCGGGTCGGTGGACGAAACCGCCGCCGTCGAATCGAGCTGGTACAGGGACGGCTGGCTCTGGTTCACGCGCACTGGAAGAAACACCAGACTGCCGATGAATTGCGCGGGAATCTCCGCCGCGTTGCCGCCGAAGGCGAAGCGCGCATAGGAAGCCGGTGGCGGCGGGGGCACGTTGACTTGCGCGCGGGGCGTCGGGCGCGCCGTTCCCGCCAGCGCCAGCACCACTAGCGTGGCCGCTTGCAACGCCGTCCGCCAGCCCGCGCGCCAGGGCGCTCCGGGCTTTCGCAATCTCTTCCTCGATGTGTTCAGGCTCACCGTTGGCACCCCGCACCTCCGCCCACCAAGCTGGCATGACCCGAAACCGTTTGCAAGCGCGATGTTCGCGCCAGGATCTTGAAACCAACTCACGCCGCGCGGCAACCTCCGCTTTGCGTCAGGGCACGGGTTCAGCGCGCCGTTTGCGTCCTGGACACCAGTCGGGACCGTGCCGCTCCGCTTGGCGGGAACGTGGTTAGTGCTCGCAGCAGCTCGACGTCATGTTGCATGAATCACACCCATGGGTGATTCGGGTCACAGCACTCCAGAATGATCTGTCGTATCCAATGAAGGAGTGCCTAGATGCTCGGCAAGGGCTGGTCGCACTTCCATCGGCTCCCATGCCCCGAAACGGTCGAGCGTGGCACGGGCTGGCAAACCGTCTGCCAACTGGCGGCCGGGACACGGCGGAGGCCCACAAGGAAGCTGCCGAGGCTGAAGAACGAGCCCACACCCTCTCCGCGGGCGAATACGAACATGCCACGAGATTTGTCGCTTGCCAGTTGCAAAAGAAATCTGCCGGGGGGCGCCGCTAACGCCATGTCCGCTCCGTGCTCGCCTGGAAGGAGAAAGTGTACTTATGCGTAGAGCCCTTGCACTTCTACTCACCCTTTGCCTCGCGAACCCTTCACTGCTGGAAGCCGCTTCGGCCTCTTCCGCCGCAACGTCCCCGCCGCAAGCCGAAGACTACTCTTACGCGCTGTTTTCCCCCGAACAACTCGACAATCTTCTCGCGCCCATCGCGCTCTATCCCGATCCGCTTCTTTCTCAGGTTCTCGTGGCCGCCACTTTCGTGGATGACGTCGATGAAGCCGCTCGCTGGGTTCGTGCCTATGGCACCAACGGCATCGACGATCAGCCCTGGGATGTCAGCGTCAAGTCCGTCGCCCACTATCCGACGGTGATCGCCATGATGGCCGACAAAATCGACTGGACCACTTCCCTGGGTCAGGCCTACGTCAATCAATCCACCGACGTGATGATGTCGGTCCAGCGCCTGCGTCACATGGCGCGCAACGTGGGCAATCTCATCACCACGCCGCAGCAACAGGTCCTCATCGAGGATGACTACATCAGCATCGTTCCGTATGGGCCCGAGTACATCTACGTGCCGGTCTACGATCCCTATATCTGCTATTACCGCCGGCCCACCTGGGGACTGGCCATCACCTTTGGCGTGGGCTTTCTCATCGGCGCCTGGCTCAACCGCGACTGCGATTGGCACCATCACCGGATTTACTATCACGGCTGGCACGGGCCCGGCTGGATCGACCGCTCCCGCCCTCGCGTTCACATCACCAACGTCTACGTGGACAATCGCTATGACAATGTCATCGTCAACCGCAACGTCATGCAGCGCAACGTGAACGTCAATAACATCGACCGCTACAGGGGCGTCCACCGCGACGTCAACTACAACAACATCCGCGACAACAACGAGCGCCTCAATCGCAGAAACAACGTCCGCGTCGACGAGCGCCCCGCCCGTCCGCCCGTGAACAACAGGATCATCAATCGCAACATCGATACCGGCAATCCGCGTCTCGACCAGTACCGCGGTCGCGAAGCTGCTCCTCGCCCCGGCCGTGCTCCTCAGGCGCCGCAGGCGCAACCTCCGGCCGGACGTCAGGCTCAACCGCAACCGATGCGGCCTGCTCCTGCGCCTCCATCTCGGCCTGCTCCTGCACCGCCAGCCGCTCGCCCGGCCCCTGCCCCTGCCGCTGCTCCCCGGCCCGCGCCACACGTCTTTGGCAGGACGGAAGGCAATTTCGATCCGCGCGCGTCGAGTCAACGGGGACAGTCCAGCCGGCAACAGATGAGCCAGCCCCGCTCCGCCCCTCGTCCCGCGCCGCAAGCTCCCGCACAGAGCAAGCCTGCGCCCGCGCCCGCGCCGCGCGGCGGCGAAAGGAGGAGGCCATGAAAATCATCACGGGAACGGTCACACAAAACGCAGAGGGGAATAGAAAAATGAACGCACCCGCGCTGAAGTTCAATCTGGCCGCGCTCCTCACCCTCATTTTCTTTCTGGCCGTGAGCTTTTTGGGCGTTACTCCCCCCGCTCACGCCCAGGCACCGGCGCAGTCGACCTACTCCTCTCCCGACGACGCCATGCAAGCTCTCGTCACTGCCGCAAAGGCCAAGGACCGTTCCGCGCTCGCCGCCATCTTCGGCCCGGACTACGAGCAGTTGCTCTCCGGCGACGATGTTGAAGACGCCAACGATCTCGACGACTTCGCCGAGGCCGTCAGCGAATCCGCGCAGCTTCAGAAGGTTAGCGATTCGAAGCACACGATGGTCGTCGGCAAAAACAACTACCCCATGCCCATCCCCATCGTTCAGAAGGACGGAAAATGGCTCTTCGACACCAAGGCCGGCCTCGACGAAGTTCTGAATCGCCGCATCGGTGAAAATGAGCTTTCCGCCATCAACACGTGCCGTGCCTATGCCATCGCGCAGTGGGAGTACTTCACCGAAGGCGATTGGGACCACGACGGCGTGGCCGAATACGCTCAGAAGTTCATCAGCACTCCCGGCGAACACAATGGCCTCTATTGGGAGACCGCCGAAGGTGAAAAACCCAGTCCTCTGGGCAAACTCGTCGCGGCCGCGCGCGAGGAGGGCTACGGCCCCATGCCGCGGAAACCCGCCGCGTCCGATCAGGCGGCCAAACCCGCCCCGGAGCCCGTCTCAGAACAAGAAGCGCCCGCCCATCCGCGTGCCCCGTACTATGGCTACTACTTCAAAATCCTGAAGAGCCAGGGACCCCACGCGCCCGGCGGAAAATACGGCTATATCATTAACGGCAACATGATCGCCGGTTACGCTCTCATCGCTTATCCCGATAAGTGGGGCAACTCCGGCGTGATGACCTTCATCATCAACCAGCAGGGGCGCGTCTATCAGAAAAATCTTGGCCCGGACACGGCAAAACTCGCCGCGGCCATTACCGAATACGACCCCGACCTGACCTGGAAGCTCGTCGTGGCTCAACCCTAGGCTCAGCAGCATCAGTCTGAATAATCTGAGCCAGCAACCGTATGTTTGACCGCACGGGCCGGGGTCCTCGCCCCGCCACCCTTCTTCTGCGGAGTGCAGCAGCCTTTTCGCCGCTTTCTCTCCGAAGACGCGTGCGCCGTCTTCCACGCCTGCCAGGTCGGATTATTGGAAACTAACCCACCGCCTTCGAGTTGTAGGTCCTTGCATTCAAGCGCATCTCGTGAGAGTTTATTCGGCACTTCTTACTACCACCGCCGGATGGAGGAAATCGGATGAGCAGCAAGTCCAGCAATTCTGAGAACGACCAAGCCAGGGCGCGCCGCGTCCATTTTGGCGAAGCCGGGGGGCTGCGAGGGTTCCCGCCTTTCCGCGCCGAATGCGACATCGAGGACTGCGAAGTCGAGGGCCTGATTCCTGAGGAAATTGACGGCGCGTTCTACCGCGTGGGGCCCGATTTCCAGTATCCTCCGGCGCCCGGCAACATCCCCTTCGACGGCGAGGGCCACCTGTGCATGTTCCGCATAGCCAACGGCCGCGCCTCGTTCAAGTCCCGCTACGTGCAGACCCAGCGATACAAGGCGCAGCTGGCCGCGCATCGCCGGCTGTTCGGCGTCTACCGCAATCCCTTCAGCGACGACCCCAGCGTCGTCAACGTCAGCCGCGGCACCGCCAACACCCACGTCGTCTTCCACGCCGGAAAACTCTTTGCCCTCAAGGAAGACAGCCCGCCTGTGGCCGTGGACCCGCTCACGCTGGCGACCCTGGACGACTACCACACCTTCCACGGCAAGCTCACCAGCCAGACTTTCACGGCGCATCCCAAGTTCGACCCGCAGACCGGCGAAATGCTCGCCTTCGGCTACGAGGCCAAAGGCCTGGCCACCGACGACATGGCCGTCTACGCCGTGGACGCCAAGGGAAACATTACCTGGGAGGCCTGGGTGAAGGTTCCTTACGTCGGCATGGTGCACGATTTCGCGGTGACCCAGAAATACATCGCGTTTCTCATCATTCCCATGGCCACCAACGTCGAGCGCATGAAACAGGGCCACATCCACTACGCCTGGGACTCCACCCTGCCCACCTGGTTCGGCGTGATGCTGCGCGGCGGCGACGGCAAGGACATCCGCTGGTTCAAGGGCCCGGAGCGCTGCGCCACGCACGTCATGGGCGCGTTCTCCGACGGAGACAAACTTTTCGTCGACGTGGACATGGCCATGAAAAACCAGTTCCCCTTCTTCCCCAATCTCCACGGCGAGCCGTTCGATCCCAAATCCCTGACCGGCCATGTGACGCGCCTGTCCGTAGATCTCTCGAAGAAAAATATCTCGGACTATGAAATGGAAGTGCTCTATCCGGAAGTGGGGATTTTGCCGCGCCAGGACGACCGCTATCAGACCGTCCACTACCGGCACGGCTACATGGCCACCACCGACGCCAGCCGGCCGCTCAACCCCAAGCTGAGCGGTCTTCCGTTCCGGCCGACCAACTGCTACACCCACTTCGACCACGCCACGCGCCGCACCTCGTCGTTCTTTATCGGCGACGACTCGGGCTTGCAGGAGGCCTGCTTCGTCCCGCGCCGCAACGGCGCGCCCGAAGGCGATGGCTATCTGGTGGGCGTAGCGAATCGTCTGCTCGAAGGCGGCCGCGCGGACCTCGTCATCGTGGATACGCAGCACATGGAGGACGGCCCCGTGGCCACCGTCCGGCTGCCCTTCCGCAGCCCCAGCCAAGTCCACGGCTCCTGGGTCCCCGGCGACCAACTGCCCAAGCGATGACTCGTTAGGGCGCGGGGGCGAGATAGCCCTGGCGAACAAGGATGCGATAGGGGCCCCGTTTCGCCGAAGCATTGGGCGGTCCGCCCGCGGTTGCGCGCAGCTCGACGGTCAGCGCATGGTATTGCCCGTCGTGCGACGGCGCGATGCCCAGGACGTACTGATGGCGCAGCGCGGCGGCGATCTCGCGGTAGGCGGGCGCGAAATCCTGCTCCGTCTCGGGAAAGTAGACGCGCCCGCCGGTCATCGTCGCCAGGGCCGTGAGCGTCTCATCGGCCTTCGCGAAGTTCGCCTCCGGCGACGCCTCGCTTCCCTCGGAGCCGGCGCCCGCCGCGTGCTTCTTCCCCTTCGATTTCTTGACCGTGCGCCCGCGCAGTGAGCCTCCCAGCGCCACGGGAAAAATCACCGCGTCCCGCCCGCGCAGTTTCTGGACCAGGGCCTCCCACCGCGCCGGGGAAGAGGAATCGAGCCCGGTGGTCAACAGCACCAGCGCGGTCTTGCCCGTTCCCGCGGGGAGCCAGTCGAGAAGGTGCGACACCGAATCGTAGAAGTTCAGCTGCCCCATGCCGATGGTGTACTGCATTCCGCTCAGCGCCGCAATCAGCGCGCCCTTGTCCGCGGTAAAGTTCAGGACGGCGCGCGGCACGTCGGAATAGGTGACCAGCCCCACGCGGTCGTCCGGCGCCAGGCCGTCCAGCAAGGCGTACGCGGCGGTGAGGTGCTGGCTGCTGATCAAGTAGACGGCGGGGCTCGTCTCGATCATCACCACGATCTGCGCCGGCGCTTCCACGGGCGCAAAAAACACGATGGGCTGCTCGGCCCCGTTATCCAGCACGCGAAAATCTTTCTGGGCGAGGCCGCTGGCAAATTCCCCCTGCCGGTCCAGAACGCTCGCCTCCACCTTGACCATCTCGGTCGCGACGGCCAGCGGCTGCGGCGCCTGCCGCACCGATTCCTGCGCCCGGCCGGAGAGCGCTGCGAGAAATCCCAGGAACAAAGGAACGGACAGAAATAGAAAGAAGGTCCTGCCGAAACGCAGCGGTTTACAGGGCGGGGAAATCCATGTCGGGGCTGCTGGCGTGCCTCGCGGCGGCGAGGGCCTTGCGGCCCTCGCACCACGAGCGCGGATTGTTTTGATGCCGAGGATTTCGGATCACTGCCCCGGCGGCGCAGCCGTGGCGGATTTGGGCGTGCTCAGATAGCCCTTGGCCTGATTGTTCGCCACGTCGAAGACCACGATCTCGTACGGCGCGCGCGCTCCGTGAACGTAAAACTGGATCGGCTCGCCGACGGTCTTGTCCTTCTTCTCGATGTTCTTGTCGTCGGCCACCACGCCCATGGTGTAGCGGAAGCGCTTCGGATCGACTTTGCGCAAGCTGAGCTGGATGGGGCCGACGTGCTGGGGCCCCTTGCTCTTCATGGTGAGCGTGAACTCGAAAATATCGCGCTGGCCGATCCGCTTGAGCTCTTCCACCTCGTCATGATTGCGCGCGATCAGGCCGCTCTGGACTCCGAGGTCGCCGATGGTGCTCTGCAGCTTGCCCTTGGTGGCCTCGAGGTCGGCCTTGGTAGCGGCGATGTCGGTCTGCGCGCCGCTCAATTGCGTGGTCACCTGTCCGAATTTGGTCACCGTATCGGCCTGCACCGCGCCGATCTGCTGCCGCAGCTGCACCTCGCTCTGCTGTTGGTCCTTGCGCACCGCTTGCGCCAGCCCGCGCGCGCGCGCCAGCTCGTCCTCGGTCAGGCCCAGTTTCTGCGTGGTGACGTCCATCTGGCCCTTCAGATCGGCGACGCGCGAATTCGTCTTCTCCAGTTCCGCGACCAGCGCCTGATTCTTGGTCTTGGCGTCCTCCTCGGCCTGGCGCAACGCTTGCCGTTGCGCGTAGTTCGCGTACAACAAGAAAGCCACCAGGGCAAACGCTACCACGAAAAGCGCCATCACCCAGCGCGGCAGCGACGCTGCCTCGGTGTGGGGTGGGATGTTGGGGGTCGAACTCATCTAGCCTCCTTGGCGGCCCGCGCCGCACGTTGATGGCCCGAATTATCGCCGAGCCGGACGGCGAAGTCTATCCCTTCGTCGCCGGCCGGTGCCCCCGCTGCCGGGACCAGCGGGCCTCGATGGTGGTGGTCAATCCGCCGCGCGGCGTGAACTCCCCGCTCACGCGACACCACACCGGCCGCACCGCCGCCACGATATCGCGCAGCATGCGGTTCACCGCGTTCTCGTAAAAAATGCCCAGATTGCGGTAGGCCAGCAGGTACATCTTCAGGGCTTTCAGTTCCAGGCAGTGTTTGTTCGGCTGGTAGGCGATGGTGATCGCGCCGTAGTCCGGAAGGCCCGTCTTGGGGCACACCGACGTGTACTCCGGAAACCGGATGGTGATCTCGTAGCCGGAAAGATGATTCGGCCAGGTTTCCAGTTCCGGCAGCTTGGCGTCGATTCCGGCGCGGGCGTGCTTGGCGGTGTAGTCCGGCATGGGCATTCCTTTCCGCGGTGGCTATTCTACACCGCCGGAGGGCTGGCGCGGCACCGGGAGTCTTGCCTGCACGGCCGGCTTTGGCTATGCTGCTGGCTCCTCGGGGGAGAGGCGTGGCCATGATCTGCCCGCAGTGCCGGAGCGCGCACTGTTTTCGCTCGCATCGCAGAGGCTTGTTCGACGGCGCCGTCACGGCCATTGGCTTGCGCCCCTGGCGATGCCGCACCTGCGACTATCGCTTCTACGCCTGGCGCGTGGCCGTGGCCTTTGCGCGGTACGCCCATTGCCCCACGTGCGGGAATTTCGACCTCCATCGCATCGGGCATGACCGCGTCGACAACGGCACCCTGTTGGCCCTAAAACGTACCGTCGGATTCCCCGCCTACCGCTGCGACCCCTGCCGGGAAAAGTTCTACAGCGTGCGGCCCTTTCACCGCATTATTCCCTCCGTGATTCCCGAAACAGGCGCCAAAAGCCCGCACTCCTGACCGGTCGAGGGAGTTGCCCACCCGCCCGGGACTACGTCCAGCCATGGCCCCGCACAAGGCCCCCAGCGGCTTGGCCGATAATGGAAAAGGGACTTAGGCCTGTAACCCAGAATTAACAATTCCGTCACAGAAGGTTGAAGAGGGGCGATTAAGGTTCCGTTGCAGCGAAACGCAAAAGAAGTGCAGCATACGGTGGGTGGTTAGCAGCGGTTCCCGTTTTCGACCAAATTCTTCGGGGTGTCGAAAGAATTGCGGCCTCTCCGCGCCTATGCGTTTGGCCCATCAGAAGTTCAATTCTAAGGAGGAAAGAATGCGAGTATTTGCAGCATGGATCTTGGCCCTGGGCGTCGCCGTAGCACCGGCGATGGCTGCGGGCACCGATAAAGAAGCGCCCGCCAGCACGGCGAGGGCCAGCGCTGCCGCCAGCCCGGCGGCTCCGGCGAGCCCGGCCGAAGCGCGCATGGAAAACGAGCTGCAGCAAATGCGGGATCTCCTGGAAGCGCAGTCCAAGCAGATTCAGCAGCAGAACGAACAGTTGAAGCAACAACAGCAGCAGATGCAGACGCTCGCCGAGCAGCTCCGCGCCACCAGCGCGGCCACCGCCAATCTGGCGGCGGCACCGGTGGCGGCCCTGGTCCCCACGACCGGCGTCGTGGCCGCCAACGCACCGGCGCAGCAAGCTCCCGCCGATCTCGGAAAGAAGATCGAGGGCCTGGAGAAGAAGATCAACGGGTTTGGCCCGTTTTCCTTCAGCGGAGACTTCCGCCTCCGCGACGAGCCTTTCATCGGCGGACCGCTGAATCAGTCTCAAGTCCGCAATCGCGAGCGTTACCGCGCCCGGCTCTACATGAACGCGAAGCTGAACGACGACATCAGCGGCGGCCTGGCGTTCGCCACCGGCGACATCCACGACCCCATCACCTCGAACCAGACGACCAACCAGTTCATCACCCGCAAGCCGTTCTACCTCGACCGGGCCTGGGTCACCTACACGCCGCACCAGTTCAAACCTCTCACGCTGGTCGGCGGGAAGTTTTCCTATCCCTGGTACCGCACCGAGCTCACCTGGGATAACGACATCAATCCGGAAGGGTTGGCGCAGAAACTCGAATGGAAGTCGGACAACTGGAAAGTGCTGCGGCAGTTTGCCCTGATCGGATTCGAGCTGCCGTTCGCCGAGACCTCCAAGACCAACGCGCTCACCTTCACCCCGGGCACCAACGCCCTGTTCAATTACCCCAACAGCAGCATCAAGCAGAGCGTGGTCTACGGCGGGCAGATCCAGACCCTCTGGCAGCTCACCAGCTGGCTGAAGCTCACGGCGGACACGGCCTTCTACAACTATCACAACGCCGACCCCATCGCGCTGGCCAACCAGGCCCAGAACGCCTCCAGCCCCGACCTGGGTTTGCTGAAGCTCAACAACTCCCTCACCAACTCCTACCAGCTCACCAAGATCTCCTTTACCGTGCCGGTCGCGCCCGGTGCCGGCACCTGCACGGTGGGCCCCGGCGGTACGTGCACGACGACCACGGTGAACTCGGGAATCGTCGGCGCGAAATTGAACTCCAAGTTCGCGCTGTCGGACACGATCGTACAGTTCGACATCAAAACGCCTTCGGCGAAGTGGCCCATCCGGCTTCTCGCCGACTACGTCCAGAATACCGAGGCGTGCGCCAACCATCCGGCTCTCGGCCCGCTGACCGCCGCTCAACTGGCGACGTTGCCGGCCAACGCAACCGTTTCCACCAGCACCACCAACGGCGCGTGCAATCCACGCTACCGCCGCGGCAACTGGCTCGAGGCTCGCTTCGGACGCCAGGCGGAGAAGGGCGACTGGCAGTTCTCCTACACTCACATGCTGATCGAACGGGAAGCGGTGATGTCGCTGTTCGACTTCAGCGACATGCGGCAGGGCAGCAACGTGGCCCAGAACCGCGTGGAGGTCTTCTACAACGCCTATAAGAACGTCCAACTGGGCTTCACCGGTCTGTTCGGCCGTCCCCTCGCCAGCACGGAGCCCACACTCAAGCGGTTGCAGTTCGACGTGGCCTACAAGTTCTAACGCTTTCTCGATCAGCAGCCGGCCTTAGAACAGCCGTTCGGGAGCGGCCTTCCGCAACACGGAAGGCCGCTCTTTTTTTGGGCGGGAGTTCGATTGGTACCTGGAGAAAGCGTTCTGCTGCGGAAACCATCGCGGCGGCGGCGTGCGACGCCACCAAACGCGCCCGAATCTTACCCGCCCAGCGCGACCAGCAAACGGCGCAGCTTCGCGCGATCGTCCAGCCCCATGCCCACCGTTTCAAAGCTGGCCTGGTGCGAACGCACCGAGCGCACCACCGCCTGCACGCTGATCGAGCGAAGCCCCGCATTGATCTTCAGCGTGGCCTCGGTTCCCACGGCCAGTTGGACGTCCCCGCTCAGCAACCCTCCGTCGAGGCTGAGCACGCTGATCGTGGACGCAGATTTTCCCCGCGCCGAGGCCACCACCGCCGGCACATTCCGCGGCAGGCGCACGCGCCGATACCGCCGGTGCCGCACCACATCCCGCTCGGGCATCGCGTCCAGCGGCGCCAGCGCCAGCGCCTCGGAATTCAGGCCCGATTGCGGCAGGAACGCGCTCATCCAGTCTGGGTCAAGCTTCATCAGCGCCTGGGCCGCCGCCGTGCGCATCTCCTCGGGATACACCCAGCCGAGCGCCTTGCGCGCCTCGACGAACTTCCGCAGATGGCTCGCCACGCCCGGCGCCCGCATCCGGCCCAGCGCATCAATCGCTTTCACCCGCACGTACTCGGAACTCTCCGGCAGGATTTCTCCCTCCGCCAGCTGCAGCAGTTTCGGCGCGGTTTCCGCGTCTCCGCACATCCCGATCTCATCCAGCGCCAGCGGCAGGACCAACGGGTCGAACTGTTCGATGGCATGGGCCAGCAACCGGCCCCGCTCCGGCGCGCCGGCAATCGCCAACTGGCGCACCACGGCGTCCTGATAGCCCCTCCGGCCCTGGCGCAGCCGCAGCGGCAGCAGTTCTTCCAGGACCGCCGGATCCAGCCGGCTCAGCAACCCCATCACGCCCGCGGACTTGGCCGAGGAATCCGACTTCAGCACCTCTTCCAAATGCCGGACGCAACTGCCGCCTGCCTCTTTCGCCAGCTCCACGATCCTCTCGCGCTCGCTGCGCCGCACCGCGCGCGCCAGCCGCGCCGCCAGATGTTCCCCGGCCGCTTGTGGCAGACGTACCAGCACGCCCGCCAGTCCCTCCGGCATCGCCTCGCCGGCCAGCGCTTCCTCGATGCACTCCGGCAAACGATTTTCCAATCCGATGCGCGCGCGCAGGCCCTGCGCCCAGCTCGGGCGCACCGCCTCCAGATCGGCCAGCGAATCCAGCGCCTGCCGCATCGCCGGGTAGCACCGGTGCACGCAGGACTCCTGGCTCAACCGCACAAACGCGGCGCCCAGCAGCGTCTGCACCTCCGCTTCCGGCTCCGCGGTCATTTGCCGGCCGGCCAGCGCCAGCCCCTCCGGCAACGCCTGGCTCCCGGCCTTGCTGAAAAGTCCGGCCAGTTGCGCCACTCCGATCGAGGCTTTCTTGCGCGCCTCGGCATCCTTGTGCCGCACGCACGCCGCATACTTCCGCAGGATCGTCCCGGCCGCTTGCGATTCGCCCCGCCCCAGCAATTCTTCGGCGTAGTGCTGGACGTTGCGCGGCGGGATGCACCACGCTTCCGGCGAGCTCAGCACCGCTCGCTTGCCTGATTCCGACACGGCGGCCCAGAACTGGCGGTCCAGCACGTCCTCATGGGACTCCACCGCGATTCCGGAGCTCGCCATCTTTTCTTCCCGCGCCCGGAGAATCTTGCGCAGCGCGCCCAGTTCCTGGTTCATGCGCTCCAGCATCTGCTGCACGGCGTTGACCTTCACTTCGCCGCGCTCAAACCGCTCCAGCGCGAACCCGATGGCCAGATTCTCGGCCAGCCGCAGCAGCATCGCCTCATCCACTTTCGCCGACGGCGTTTGCGCCGCCACCGCCGCCAGGGCCTGCCGCAGCGTCGCTTGCGCGTTGCCGGGCAGGGCCGCGAACTGCTCCTGCCAAGCCGCCCCGTCGAATTCGTGCGCCTGTTTCCCCTGGGTAGACTCGCCCCATTGCCCTACCAACCGCAGCAAGCTTTGCAGATCCGCTTCGCCCAGCGGCCGCGCCTCGCCCGGGCCTCCGTTCCCCGAACCGTCAACTGCGCGGCCAAAGGCGTTTCGCCAACCTCCCCGCCCTGGGCAACGAAATGAATCTCGTTGACGCGGACTCCCGGAACTCCGTCCTTGCCGAAATGCTTTTCCAGGCGCTCCGTCAACGCGCTGCCCCGCAACCCGGTCTCGGTGAACGTCTTCACCAAATGGGCAAAGCCATCCCGCTTCATCTCGGGATAGAAGCAGATGCTGGCCACCCCGGCGGCATTCAGAAGGTCGGCAAAACTGCGCTCGGCGGGCGTCGATTCGATGGGTTCGCCATCCAGCAGAAGCTGGGAACCCGAGGTGCCCAGCACCACTCCGGTCTGCCCGGCGGCCTGCACCGACGCCTCCAGTTCCTGCCACGCGGACTCGAATTGCCTGGCGGAGCGAGCGTGCTCCAGCCCGTACAGACGCGCGAATTTCAGCAGCACATTCAAGCTGCGCACAAACACCCGAGGACTGGGAACCATGGGACTTACGACCTGGCTGGCCATTCTCACCTTCCTTGAAAGGACGCCATGCAGTACCTTCCCTAAAGCGTACTAGAACGTTGGGACGGGAAAATAGTACTTCCGTACCGGCTTGCCGCACGTAATAACAAGAGGAAAAAAAACGGGGTTTACCAGGTTGCTGAAAAACTCTGCACGCTTTGTGGCTCGCGCCTTTACAGCATGCGGAAAAAGGGCGAAGTTTAGGGGGTCGGAGCTTTAGCTCCGACATAAACCACGCCTTCTCATCAGGGGTTTTCGCGGTTTTTGCGTCCCGACGTCTTGTGTCGGGAAACCCCTGAGGCACGATTTCGACTTTTTCAACACCCTGTTAGGAGGGCAGCCGGATCTCCACGTCCAATCCCTTCAGGACCGGACGCACCCGGCGAATCACTTCGCTGGCCCAGAGCTTCCGGCTCAGCAAGACCAGCGAGCCATCTTCAAATCCGCACACCGCGCAGAAGAAATAGTTCCCGAAGGCGGCATGGTAAGCGTCCACGCCGTGCCGCGCCAGCTCCCCCTCCACCCCGGGATCGCCGGCCGACGCCAGGGCTCCGGCGCGCGCTCCGAAGGTCTCCCCCTGAAAGCGCTCCAGCAGGGACTCCAGCGCGGAGGCTTCCGGCGCGGGGATCACGATCGACCGTTGGCTGGCCACGCGGTAGGCGATTCCGTGCCGGTCGCAAAAATCGCGCACGCGCTCCAGATGGCTGAAAAAATCGAGCACCCAGGGCTCCGGCCCGGCTACCGCCGGCAGCACGCGGCTCCAGATGCGCGCGGCATCGGGTCCGCGGACCGGCTCGCGGTTTTCATCCGCTTCGGTCAGATCGAGCCCCACCGCCCGCACGTCCTCGCCCAGATCCAGCGGCTCGATATCGAGCAGGTACATCTACGCTTCCTCGCCGCTGCCGGACGCGAATTTTTCCTGAAATTCGGGAGATTGCTTGCGCACTTCAAGCCATTCGAAAAAGGCGTCCGGCGTTTCCAGCCAGATCGCGAACCACCGCGCCACTTCCTCTTTCTCCGCGCGTTTGGCCGGCGCCACTTTGTGGTTGCGCGCAATCATCTCGGCGCGGCGCCGTCCCAGCAGCGCCACCTCGCGCACGCGCTCGATTTCGTTCCGGTCGCGCGCCGCCTGGAACTTTCGCAGCAGCTCGTCGAGCCGCACCAGGCACATCTCGGCTTCATCCAGCGTGGAAAAGTGCAGCAGGTCGGCGAACTCTTCCTCGTACTGGTCTTCTTCATCCGCGCGCGTGGACCACGCCACGCGCAGGCCCGCCTCCTGCAGCACGCGGACGATGTACTCCGGCGACGTCTTCCCGCGCGCCCCCAAATGCGCCATCAATTGCCGGCGAATCTGCTCGATCTCCGCGGGCGTGAACCGCGGCTTGCCCAGCCCCCGCGCCGTTTCCAGAATCAGCGCCTTCTTGGTGGCCGATTCGTGCGCGTCTTGCCCGCCGGTATGTTCGCTGCTCACGAGTGTCCTCGTTGTTTCTTCGGCTTGGTCTTCGGCTTCGGTTTGGTCGTGGATTTCTTCGGTGCCTCGGGAGGCGGCGCATCGCCGGCCAGCAGGCGGCGCAGCCGCGCCACATTGTGATTGTGCTCGGCCAGCGTCCGGCTGAAAAAGTGCCCGCCCTGATCGTTGGCGACGAAATACATAAAGTCGGTTTGCGCGGGCGCCAAAGCGGCCCGCAGCGATGCTTCGCCGGGGTTCGCGATCGGACCCGGCGGCAGCCCCCGGTGCCGGTAGGTATTGTAGGGCGAATCCACGCGCAAATCTCCAGCCCGCACGTTTTTCTCCGCATGCCCGGCTAGTTCCATCGCGTACTGCACCGTCGGATCGCATTGCAGCGGGTAGCCGCGCCGCAACCGGTTGCAGAAAACTCCGGCCACCAGCGGCCGCTCTTCCGGCTTCGGCGTCTCGCGCTCAACCAGCGACGCCAGCGTCACCATCTGCTCCGGCGTCCATCCGGCAGCCAGTTCCGGAGGGCCCCCGGAGCCCAGCGTTCCCCAGACGGTGCGGAAATCCTGCACCATGCGCTTGGCAATCTGCGCGCACGACGTGTGCCGCGTGAATTTATAGGTCGAGGGAAAAAGGAATCCCTCCAGGCTCTTGGCCTGCGGGGCCAAGTCCGCGATCGGCGAGGGATCCTGCGCCACGCCGAGAAACTCCTCCCGGCTGCACAGTTCCTGCCTCTCCAGTTCTCCGGCGACGTCGTACATCGTCCAACCCTCGGGAATCGTCACGGTACGGACGAAAATCTGGCCCTTCGTGATCTTCCAGAAGACCTCGCGCGAATCCACGGGCCGGTCGAACAGATATTCGCCCGCCTCCAGCGCGTGCCGGAAGTGCCATTCGCTGAACAGCGCAAACGCCACCCGGCTCCGGATAATGCTGTTGCGCCGCAGAATGCCCGCGATTTTCCACCGCGACGTCCCGCGCGGAATGTCCACAAAAACCTTCTCCGGCCGGTGGCCGCGGTACGGACGCCCGATTTGCGACTCCAGCCAGCCCGCCCCCGCGCCCAGCGCGGCAATGGCCACTAGGGCCAATAACCCGAGTCGCCGCATCCCGGCTAGTCCTTCTCCGCGCCGGGACCCGCGGCCCCGCGGCGCTCGCGTTCGAGGTAGTCGCGCAGCAGAACCGCCGCCGCCACGTCATCCAGCGGGCCGTGCTTCCGCCGCGATCCCGCTCCCGTTTCGGCCATCGTCTGCTCCGCCTCCCAGCTCGTCAGCCGCTCGTCCACCAGTTCCACGCCGATGCCGAGTTCCTTCCGCACGCGCGTCGCAAAACGCGCCGCTTCCTCCGCCATGGGCCCCGCCTCGCCGGTCATGTGCAGCGGATGGCCGACGATGATCCGCCCCACGCCGTGCCGGCGGCACACCTCGCGGAGCCGTCGCAGGTCGTTCGCGCGGTTGGTCCGCACCAGCGTCCCCAGCGGCTGCGCCGTCAGCCCCAGTTCGTCGGAAAGCGCCAGGCCGATCCGCTTGCGCCCATAATCA
>JAIQGD010000121.1 GCA_020072765.1 Terriglobia bacterium | reverse complement strand
GTCGAACCGAAACAACACGGCGCCAAGGCCCACGCCCGCACGCAGCCGGCCCCCGCTGGCAGCCAACCGTAAACGCACGGCATTATTCCGACGTTTTCTCTGCGCCTCGCGGTGAGCCGTTCCCGCAGTTGGTTTTCCCTGACGCGCGGAAGCTTGTCCGCTACTTCTTCTCGAGAATTTGCACCGAAGCCCGCGTGGTTTCCCAGTCGAGGCGCATCGTGCAAGCGTCGCCCTCGTGGTCGAAAGCGATTCGGAAGTCCTCGACGGTGGTGGGGAGCTTCGAGACTTTCATCGGCACGCGCGCGAAGTCCTGGGACTCGCCCGGATACGGAATGCCCCACTCGCCGGTCGCCTTGCTGATGATCAGCGTCCATTCGTTTTCCTTCGGAAGAGCGAACAATGTGTAGCTGCCCGCCGGCACGGTCTTGCCACCCAGGGTCACCGCGGTGTCGATGACAAACGTGGTGGCCTGATTGGCGCCGGCGCGCCACACCTCGCCGTACGGCACGAGGCCTCCGTAAATTTTGCGCCCCCGCATCCTCGGGCTCGAGTAATCCACGTGGATGGTCTTGCCGTCGGCAAACGCGCACTCCGCCTTGGCCGGCGGGCTCAAGCGCTGCCCCCGCCCTCCCATGCCCATCTGCGCCGGGGTGGATGTGGCGACAACGGCCAGGCTCAGAAGAATCACGGCTGAAAACAGTACGAGGCTTCTTCGCATACGCGCTCCTTACACTGAAATTGAGATCCCCGTTTTCTTAGACGCATCCGGCCGCTAATTCGATACCGGCGCACTTCCGCCGGGACATTCGGCGGCGATGGCTGGAGATCCGCGCTAGGGCTTCGTGGCGCTGTCCACGAAGTTGGCCACGTTGTTCTTCAGCTTCGGCAGCTCCTCCTCGTTCAGGTAGATCATGTGGCCCGAAGCGTAATAGTCGAAGTGGATGCGGCTGTGCAGGTTGGCGGGCAGGCCCAGGTGGTCCATGGTGTACTCGGTGGCGAAGAAGGGAGTGGCCAGGTCGAAGAATCCGTTTTCGACCTCCACTTGCAGGTTCGGGTTCGCCAGAAACGCCTGCACCAGATCGTCGTTCACGCTGGGCGCGCCGGGGTCGCCGTCGGGGCCGGGATTGTGCTTCCAATCCCACTGCTTCTCGACTTCCCCACTCAGGATCTCGTAGGTCAGCTCCGAAGTGAATTTCAGGTCCTCGCGAACGTACTTATTGAGGGCGGCGGTGAAAGCCCCTTGCACCGCGCTGTACGACGGATCGTATTCGGCATTTTCGGTCAGCAGGTCGTAGGTCGCGCCGGAGTAGCGGGAGTCGTAGCGCCCGACGGTCAGCTTGCGGCGGCGCGCGAACTCCGCCTCGAATTGAGAGAGCCGCACGCGCAGGTTGGCGTTGATCAAATATTCCTCGCTGAGGCCGGTGAACGCCGCCAGCTTCTTCGCGACCTCCGCCTTTTCGGCCTCGCCGAGATTCGACCCCTTCATCAGCGCGGCGGCATACTCGGTGGTGGCAAACGCGCGCGCGTCCTTCACAAAAGCGCTCAAATCCTCCGGGCGATTTTTCAGCATCTGGTAATACCACGCGGAGGCCGCGTAGCTGGGCACGTAAAAAATGTACGGCATGTCGTCGCCGGTATTGAACTCCAGCGTGTTCATGTCGAGCACGCTCGACACCAGCACGATCCCGTTGATGTACATCCCGTCATGCGACTGCAGGTAATTCGCCAGCGCCACGGAGCGAAATGTCCCGTAGCTTTCGCCGATCAGGAACTTCGGGGAATTCCAGCGGCTGTTCCGGTTGACGTACACGCCGACGAACTTCGCCAGCGACTTGACGTCCTGATTGATGCCCCAGAAATCCTTGTTCTGCCCTTTTCCCACGGCACGGCTGAAGCCCGTGCCCACCGGATCGATGAACACCAGATCGGCCTTGTCGAGCAGGCAGCTGGCGTTATCCACCAACTGATAGGGCGCGGGCCCGGTGGGCGCGGCGCTCCGCGTCACCAGCCGGCGCGGGCCGAACGCGCCCATGTGCAGCCAGACCGAAGAGGAGCCCGGGCCGCCGTTGTAAATGAATGCGATGGGACGCTGCGCCGAATCCTTCACGTCGGTGCGCACATAGGCGATCGAAAACACGCTCGCCACCGGCTCGCCCTTGTCGTTCTTGAGCAAGGTCGTCGAGGCGGTGGCCTTGTATGGGATCGTCTGCCCGGCGATGCGCAGGATGTGCTCGGTGACCGACGATTCCTCCTTCGGGACGCTGGCCTCTGGCGCGGGCTTGGCCTCGGCGGGCTTGGCGTCCTCCGCCAGTGCCGCTTCCTTCGCGGGCTCCTGCGCCCGTAGGGTCGCCGCCTGGCCGAAAATCGCTGCCATTGTCATCAGCACAGCCAGTGCCCGAAAAGCCCAGCGCGGAATCCGCTTCATCAGTCATCTCCTAAAAAAACTGCGGTGCTTTATTGCTTGATTGGGCCGCTCGATCGGGTCGCCCGATTGGGGTTCGATTCTAGTCAGGGTTTGGGGGACAAGTCAAAACAAGCCGGGCAGCCGCCCAGGGCTGGTGGCATTTCGAGGGCCGCATCAGGCAGCAACGCCGGTGGAGAATCACGGCAGGAAGCCTGTATAATCATCCCACGCTGGAGTGGCGGAACTGGCAGACGCGCGAGACTCAAAATCTCGTGGTGCTTAGCACCGTGTGGGTTCAATTCCCTCCTCCAGCACCAACACTTGTTTTCACGGGCCAGCCAGCGCCACGGATGTGGGCGATCGCGGCGTGACTTATGCGCGAAATGGAGCCAGCTCGAACTACCCAGTCCATAAACTCTCAGCGATTACGGCGGTCAAGCATGAGATCCGTACGGGCACGCAGACGACTCACCCGGAAGAAGTCCCCCTCAAGCCGCGTCAGACAGATTCGCATTATCATCGCTGACGACCACCCGGTGGTGCGTGAGGGGCTGGGAGCGTTGGTCAAATCCCAACCGGACATGGCGGTGGTGAGCGAAGCGGCGAACGGCCGGCAGGCCGTCCAACAGTTTCTTCTTCATCGTCCCGACGTGGTGTTGCTGGACCTTCGCATGCCGGAGATGAACGGCATCGAGGCTCTGCATGCCATGCTGGAGAAAGAGCCCCAGGCCCGCGTCATCGTGCTCAGCACCTACGGCGGCGACGAAGAGATTCGCGGCGCATTCCGGGCGGGCGCGAAAGCCTACTTGCTGAAGGACTCTCCGCGTGACCAGTTGCTGCAATCCATTCGCACCGTCCATCAGGGGCAGTTAAGCATCCCGCCGGAAATCGGAGCCCGGTTGGCGGCCTCGATGCAGGTGAAGAAACTGACGGCAAGGGAGATGGAAATCTTGTCCGGGATGGTGGCCGGCCAGTCAAACAAGGAAATCGGCTCGTCGCTCGGCATCGCCGAGGGCACCGTGAAAGTGCACATCGGTCATCTGTTCAAGAAGCTGGGCGCCACGGGGCGCACCGAGGCGATTCGGATCGCTCTCCGGCGCGGGTTTGTCCATCTGAGCGATTCTTCCCCGCAGTGAGGCGGCCGGTGCGCGTTTCACAGGAGATTCCCGGGTACATGCCGACCGGAAAAGCAGTGCTTTCGCCGCCGGTATGTTTTCATTGCCGGAGTTTTCGTCGAAAACCGGCCTCCACCGGCAGCCGCACGGTTACGCACGTCCCTTTTCCAGGATGGCTCTGGATGTCGAATCGCGCCCCGACTTCCGCGCATCGTTCTTTCATGAACGACAATCCCAGGCCGCCCGTCTTGCGCCGTCCGTTGGGCCGGAAGCCTTTTCCGTTGTCCTCAATCCGCAGGCTCACGGTTGCGTCATCGTAGCCGAGTTCCACGCGGATCTGGCTCGGGTTGGCGTGCCGGACGGCGTTCTGCAGCCCTTCCTGAGCAATCCGCAAAAGCGCCTCCTCGGCAGGTACCGGCAACGGTTGCGGGCTGCCCCGGACAGACAGTGCGACGTGGGCGGATGTGGCATCGCCGAAGGCGTTGATGACCTGCTTGACGGCCGAGACAAGGTCTCCGCACTCCAGCAGCGCCGAGCGCATCTCCAACAGCGATCGCCGCGCCTCCTCCAGGCTCGTCCGGGCCAGGTCACGCGCCTTCGCGATGCGTTTCCGCGCCTCCCGGGGACTCGTATCGAGAACTTCCTCGGCGCCTTCCAAATGGAGCACGATGCCCGTCAATCCCTGAGCCAAGTTGTCGTGGACATCGCGCGCCAGCCGGTTCCGTTCCGCCAGAACCGCGGCGCGCCGGTTCTCCTGCTCCAATCGTTTGCGCTCGGTCAAATCCAGGACGAAACAAATCGAGGTGAATGCTTCGCGGTCGACCAACGAAGCGCCAATCAAGATCGGCACGCGGTGGCCGTCCTTGTGCACAAATTCCTTTTCGAACGGCGTGCACCAGCCGCGGGCCCTTAACTGCGCCAGCGCGCGCCGGTCGAGCTTGGCGAACTCCGGCGGGGTCATGTCCCGCCAGTTGATGCGCCCGCCTTCCAGGTCCTCGCGGGTATATCCCACCATGCGCAGGAATTCGTCGTTCGCGGCGGTAATCGCGTGCAGATTGGCCGTCATGATGCCGAGGATATTCGCTTCGGACAACCGCCGGAACCGCTGCTCGCTCTCCTGTAAGGCCTCCTCCGCCCGCTTGCGCTCCGTGATGTCGATCCAATAGCCGACCAACTCCACCTGATGGCCTGCGGAATCGCGCACCACGCGCATCTCGTCGCGCATCCACCGGTAGTTCCCGTCCTTGTGCAGAAAGCGGTAGTCATGAGCGTAGAAGCCGCCGACGGAAAGATGCTCCAGGCCGGCCAGCACACGATCTCGGTCCTGAGGATGAATGTGGTTGATCCAGAAGGCGGAATCGCTTGTGAAGTCGCTCGGTTCGTAACCCAATTGCGCCGTAATGTTGGCGGAGATGAATGTCGCCCCGTAATCGCCCCCCAGTTTTGCCGAATAAATGACGGCCGGGGTGCTCGACAGCAGGAAATCCAGCCGGGCTTGGCTGGCCCGAAGTGCTTCCTCCGCCTGCTTGCGGTCGGTGATGTCGCGGATGACAAACAGCACTTCCTGGTCGGAGAGGGGAATGGTGCGATCTTCAAAGACCCGCTCCCTGTTTTCCAACGTGAGCGGATATTCGAACTTGACGCTTTCGCCGGAGCCCAGACATAGCTCCACCGCCTTCATCGCCGGCTCGGCCACGGCGGGCGGCAGCACTTCTGTCATCGTCTTCCCCAGAAACGCTTCGGGAGGCGCGTACAACATCGATCCCGGGGGGGCGTGATAATCCAGGAAGATTCCTTGGCGGTTTACGCGGAACAGCAGGTCGGGAACAGCGGACACCAGGGCACGGTTCTGTTCCTCACTGATTCGCAGAGCTTGCTCGGCACGTTTGCGCTCGGTGATGTTTTCGCCGATGGCCACGAAGTAGCCCTTGGCCGGACTGAAAGCGGAGATGCGTAACCACATGCCCACATCAGCGACATAGCCTTCGAACTCTCCCGGCTGACCCGTCCGCGCCACGCGGCCATATATTTCGAGCAACTCTGCATCGGACTCTTTCAGTCCCGGAAACAGCTGGATCGCTCTCTTGCCGACGAGGTTCGTCATCCCCAATAACTGCTCCAGGGCTCGGTTCACCTCGACGAACACCCAGTCGATCGGGCGCCCCTGGTCGTCATAGATCACTTTGCAGTACGCGACCCCTTCCAGCATGCCCTGGAAGAGCAAGCGATACCGCTCTTCACTTTCGCGCAGGGCCTGGCGCGCGCCTTTGCGCGGGCCCCCAATCGCACGGTTTTTCTTGAGGGTGGCCATGTCGGTATGGCCTTCATGATACGGCTGCATGCACCCACTTCAAGAAGAAATGTGAAGGCGCACGCGGCCAGAAGGCTTGGCACACCGTATATCACCTTGGTGATATAGCCCACAGAGTCCTTTGGTGAATTGCTTGCCGCGGGACCCGCGCGGTAGGTTCAATTTGTACAGGGGGAACCCGGTTCTTCCGGGCCAACGCCCGTCGCGGAAGGGACATTCCTGATGGCTGCGATTGAGGTCATGGTGGTTGCTCACGATCCAGAAGCTCAACAAGCCTTCGCCCGTGCTCTGGGGCCGAGAGGTCTCGCCCCTATTCTTGCGTCCACGGTGAAAGAGGCGGAAGCGATTGTGAGCCGCCAGTTCATTTCGCTGGTGTTCTGCTTTGATGAGGTACCCGTCGTGGTTTCCCGGCGCGACGACTGGGAGCGCCGCCGCAATGCCCTGCGTGCGGGTGCTTTCGGCTACATCCTCTATCCACTGGCCCCCGAGGAAATCGACCGTGCCCTGGAGTTGTGGTGTCGATAGGCGCAGAAAGGCGTGAGACGCGATGAAAGTACTAGAACGCAATCGGGCTGGTCTTTGTGGCCATGGCGCTTCCTTGATCCGCGGCAATGGGTGTCGCCACAATTCTGCTGCACCGCGGCATATCGGAGGGGGTGTACGCCCGGCGAATGGCCTGGCCGAGGCGCCCGCAAAAGCGGTGTCCGGGAACCCGGCGAATTTTGTGCCCAGCCCCTCGTCAATCCGCCCCGCGCAGCAAACGGGGCTCAGCAGCAGAACACGAGGCCCCTACGGTCTGGAGTTGAACGATAATTGCCGGACATGCACGTTCCGCAGAAATGGGTTTTTCTGCCAGTTCTCTGCCGCC
>JAIQGD010000017.1 GCA_020072765.1 Terriglobia bacterium | reverse complement strand
TCGCGCAATTCGTCCGCGGCGTCGAGGAAAACGGCGCGCTGGCCACGGCCAAGCATTTCCCAGGCCACGGCAACGTCAGCGTGGACTCGCACCTGGCGCTGGCCGTGGTTCCGGGCGACCGGCGGGAACTCGATACCGTTGAGCTCGTGCCGTTTCGCGCCGCCATTAGCGCGGGCGTCAGCTCCATCATGCCAGGACATTTGGCCGTGCCGGCGCTCGACCCGGCCCCCAATTCTCCGGCCACCACCTCGCCGAAAATCCTGACCGATCTCCTCCGCGGCGAAATGAAATTCCGCGGCCTGATCATCACCGACGCGCTCGAAATGGGCGGCATCGCCACGCTCTATCCGCCGGGAGAGGCTGCGGTGCGGTCCGTCGAAGCCGGCGCGGACGTTCTGCTGATGCCGCCGGTTCCCGACGCCGCCATTGCGGCCCTGGAAGAAGCGGTCCAATCCGGACGCCTTTCCGTTGCCCGCATTGACGCCTCGGTGCGGCGGATTCTGGAAGCCAAAGCCCGGCTGGGGCTGCCCAAAAACCGCCTCGTGGATGTAGCGCGCCTGAACGAGAAGTTCGGCCGCCCGGAGTTCGAGGCCCAGGCGCAAGATATCGCCGACCGCGGCGTCACGCTGCTGCGCGATGCTTCGCACCTGCTGCCGCTTGATGCGGCGCGTCCGCTGCGCGTCCTGCTGGTCGCGCTTTCGGCCGACCCCGACAGCCACCCCGGCGAAACCATCGAGCCGGAGATCCGGCCGCGCGTTGATTCGCTGGCGGTGCTGCGCGCCGACACGTTGTTTTTCCCCGTCCGCAACCTGCATTTGCCGCCGCCGGAAACCTACGACGTGGCCATCGCCGCGCTTTTTGTCCGCACCGTGGACCGCAAGGGCAACGTCGGTTTTCCGGAAGATCAGCGCGCGTTCGTCAACCAATTGCTCGCCGCGGGGAAACCCGCCGCCGTCGTGTCGTTTGGAAGCCCCTATTTGATCGAACGCTTCCCCAACGCCCAGACGTGGCTGGCGGAATTTTCCGCCAACGACGTATCGCAACGCGCCGCCGCCCGCGCACTGTTCGGGCAGGTGGCGGTGAATGGAAAGATACCGGTGACCGTTCCGGGCACCGCCCGCCGCGGCGACGGCCTGCGCGTGCCGGCCGCTGCTATGACCCTTGTGCCAGCAGCCGCGGCGATGGCGGACCGCCTGAAGCCCGCGTACGATTTACTCGACCGCGCGGTCGCCGACGGCGCTTTTCCGGGCGGCGTCCTTGCCGTGGGATGGAATAATCAAGTTGCGATGCACGCATTCGGCCGGCTCGCATCCGACAAGAAGTCTCCCCGCGTCAAGGCGGACACAATCTACGACGTGGCCTCGCTGACCAAACCCATCGTCACCACCACCGCCGTGATGCTGCTCGCCCAGCAAAGGCGCATCGAGCTGGATGCCCCGGTGGAGCGCTATCTGCCGGAGTTCGCGGCGGCGGCGAAGGCCGACCCGGACCCCGCCTGGCGCAAGCATGTGACGCTGCGCATGCTGCTGTCGCACGATTCCGGGCTCCCGTGGCACCGCGATTTTTACCAAGCCGCGAAGGGCTCCCGCGCCATTCTGTCCCGCGCGATGGCCGAGCCGCTGGTGCACGAACCGGGCACGCAAATCGAGTATTCCGATCTCGGCTTCATTCTCCTGGGCAGCATTGTGGAGCGGCTGACGGGACAGCCGCTCGACGAATTCGCCCAGCAGAATATTTTCAGGCCGCTCGGAATGACCACTTCCCTCTTCAACCCGCCGCGAGCCCTGCGGCAGCGCATCGCCCCCACCGAACACGACACCGCATACCGCAAGCGCCTCCTGCGAGGCGAAGTGGACGACGAGAACGCCTGGGCCATGGGCGGGGTCGCGGGACACGCGGGGCTGTTTTCGACGGCGGGGGATATCGCCGTGTTCGCCCAAATGCTGCTCAACGGCGGCATCTACGCGCACCACCGCCTGCTGGCGCGCACCACCATCAACGAGTTTACGACCCGCCGCGCCCTGGGCGACTCCGCCCGCGCACTCGGCTGGGATGTCCCCACCGAGCCATCGTCCGCGGGGCGCTACTTCCCGGCGGCGAGTTTCGGCCATACGGGGTTCACGGGCACGTCCCTGTGGATCGACCCGGAGCACAACTTGTTCGTCATCCTGCTCACCAATCGCGTGAATCTCACCCGGGCCAACGAAAAGATCCGCCAGGTGCGGCCCGCGCTGCATGACGCCGTGGTGCAGGCGCTGGGCCTGGCCGGCGGCCAGGCGGCCGCCCGATAACTCCCTCGGCACACCCCACCCCCAGAATCGCTTGCCGGGCATCCTCCGGGGTACGCCTGCCGCTATAATCAAAGGCGGGCGTACGGGGCATTGAAACCACCCAAGACAGAGCAGCGGAATCCGCGTTCGCGCGGCCTGGACCAGAAATCCACGCTGGCCATCGTGCGCGCGCTCAACCACGAGGACGCGCAAGTGGCGCGCGCCGTGCGCCGCGAATTGCCGAAGATTGCGCGCGCGGTGGATGCGGTGGCCAACGCCTTTCGCCACGGCGGAGCGCTTTTCTATGTCGGCGCGGGAACCAGCGGGCGCCTCGCCGTGCTTGACGCCGCGGAATGCCCGCCCACATTTGGCACACCGCCTCACATGGTCCAGGCGATTATCGCGGGAGGCGCGCGCGCGCTGCAACACGCCGTCGAGGGCGCGGAAGATTCCGCCCCGGGCGGAGCGCGCGACATCCGGCGCGCGCGCGTGAAACGCAGCGACGTGGTGGTGGGGCTGTCGGCGAGCGGGACCACGCCGTACGTCCTCGGCGCGCTCGATGCCGCGCGGCGCACCGGCGCCGTGACCGTCGGCATCACCTCGAATCCGCGCTCGCCGCTGGCCCGCCGCGCCTCCATCGGCATTGCGCCCGACACCGGCGCCGAGGCCATCGCCGGCTCGACGCGGCTGAAGGCCGGAACGGCCCAGAAAATGGTTTTGAATATGCTGTCCACCGCCGCCATGGTGCGCGCCGGAAGGGTTTACGAAAACTGGATGGTCCATGTGGCGCTGACCAACCAGAAGCTGCGGCGGCGCGGCGCGCGCATTCTCGAGGAGGCCGCGGGCGTAAGTCTGCGCGAAGCCGAGCGCGCCCTGCGGCAGGCGGGTCACGACCTACCCGCGGCGCTCGTGATGCTCAAGACGGGCGCCAGCGCCGCGGAGGCGCGACGCCGGCTCGCCGAAAGCGGCGGCAATGTGAGGAACGCGCTTCACAGCGCGCGGATTCGGAAAGCCGGGACGCAGGGGCCCAGGTAAGAGGGGAACGCGAAATGGACCGATTCAAAATCGAAGGCGGGCGCCGGCTGGAGGGCACCGTAAAAATCAGTGGCGCGAAGAATGCAGCTCTGCCGGCCATGGCCGCCGCACTGCTCACCTCCGAACCGGTGCGCCTGGAAAATATCCCGCACGTCCGCGACATCATCACCATGGCGAAACTGCTGGCGCACATGCGCTGCCGCGTCGAAAGCCCGGATATACCGCCCAGCGCGTTCGTCCTTCAAGCCGAGACGGTATCCCACGCCGAAGCGCCCTACGAACTGGTGAAAACCATGCGCGCTTCGGTGCTGACGCTGGGGCCCCTGGTGGCGCGCTTCGGCTACGCGCGCGTCTCCCTGCCCGGCGGCTGCGCCATCGGCGCCCGGCCGATCGACCTGCACATCCAGGCCCTGGAAAAACTCGGCGCGCAGATTTCCGTCGAGCACGGCTACGTCGAGGCAAAGGCCAAGCGCCTGCGCGGGACCACCTTTCGCTTCCCTAAGATCACGGTGACCGGCACCGAAAACATTCTCACGGCAGCGGTGTTGGCCGAAGGCGAAACCGTGCTGGAAAACGCGGCGCTCGAACCCGAGGTGACCGACCTCGCCGAACTCCTCATCAAGATGGGCGCCAAGATCGAAGGCGCGGGCACGTCCACGATTCGCGTGCAAGGCGTGGAGCGGCTGCACGGCGCGACGCACACCGTGATTCCCGACCGGATCGAGGCCGGCACGTTTCTCATCGCCGGAGCCATCACCGGAGGCGAGTTGCTCCTCACCCACTGCGAGCCGCAGCATATCGGCGCGATCATCGACAAGCTGAAGGAATGCGGCGTGGACATTCGCTGCGAGGGCAAGAGCGCGCTGCGGGTGCGCGCGGCGAAGAAGCTGGTGGCCGCCGACGTCACCACCGAGGAATATCCCGGCTTTGCCACCGACATGCAGGCGCAGTTCATGGCCCTGGCCACGCAGGCCCAGGGCGTCTCCCACATCCGCGAGACGATTTTCGAGAACCGCTATCTGCACGCCAGCGAAATGATGCGCATGGGCGCGCACATCACCATCGACGGCAATCTCGCGGTGGTCACCGGCCCGACACCGCTCAGCGGCGCCCCGGTCACGGCCTCGGACCTGCGCGCCAGCGCCGGACTCGTCCTCGCGGCACTGGTGGCGGACAACACCACCTGGATCGACCGCGTCTACCACATCGACCGCGGCTACGAGCGCATCGAGGAAAAGTTGTGCGCCGTTGGCGCGCGCATCGAGCGCGTCTCCGAATCCACCTGACCTCGCCGCGAACGACAGCCCTTTGGAGTGCGGCGGCTTGCCGCCGCTTTTTACCGCTGCCGCACCGCATCCACTCCGCATTTCAGGCTGAAAAAAGAAAACGGGAGGCACTTGCGTGCCTCCCGTCACCCAGTTTGGAATGGCGCCACCCGGACGAGAGCGCTAGTTGCGCCCCGGCCTCGGCTGGTGACGCTGCCGGTTTATCCGGCGGCTTCGGCTTCGCTCTTGGGTTGCGCCCCGCGCTGATCGCGCAGCACGGCCTTGCGGCTGAGGCGAACCTTATTGCCCTCGATGGCCAGCACCTTCACGAGGACCTGATCGCCTTCCTTGAGCTCGTCGCGAACCGCGCGGATGCGCTGCTCGGCGATTTCGCTGATGTGCAGCAGGCCGTCCGTTCCGGGGAAAATCTCGACGAACGCGCCGAACTCCGCGATGCGCACCACCGTGCCGAGATAGGTCTTGCCGATCTCGGCCGTGGCGGTGACGTCGCGGATCATCTTCAGCGCGGCTTCGGCGGACTTGCCGTCGCCGGCGAAGACGTGCACCTTGCCGTCGTCCATCACGTCGATCTTCACGCCGGTGGCCTCGATGATGCCCCGGATCTTCTTTCCGCCCGGACCGATCAGGTCGCGGATCTTGTCCGTGGGAATCGTGAGCATGTGCAGCCGCGGCGCATAGACGGACATCTCGGAACGGTGGGCCGCCAGCGTCTGATCCATGTTGTCGAGAATCTGCAGGCGGGCCTTGCGGGCCTGCGCCAGAGCCTCGCGCATCATGGCGATGCTAACGCCGCTCACCTTGATGTCCATCTGCAGCGCCGTGATGCCCTGGCGCGTGCCGGCCACCTTGAAGTCCATGTCGCCGTAGTGGTCTTCGGCGCCGGCGATGTCGGTGAGGATGGCGTACTTATCGCCTTCGACGACCAGCCCCATGGCGATGCCCGCGCACGGCGATTTCAGCGGCACGCCCGCATCCATCAGCGCCAGCGAGCCGCCGCACACCGTGGCCATGGACGAAGAGCCGTTGGATTCCAGAATGTCGGAAACCACGCGCACGGCGTACGGGAAGTCGTCTTTCGAGGGGAGGAGATTGGCGAGCGCCCGCTCGGCCAGCGCTCCGTGGCCGATCTCGCGGCGCCCCGGGCCGCGCAGGAATTTCACTTCGCCGACCGAGAAGGGCGGGAAATTGTAGTGCAGCATGAAGCGCTTGAACGTGTCCTGCTCGAACAGCAGGTCGAGGCGCTGCATGTCTTCCTTGGTGCCCAGCGTGGCGCTGGCCAGGGCCTGCGTCTCGCCGCGCGTGAACAGGGCCGAGCCGTGGACGCGCGGCAGCATGCTCACCTCGCAGGTGATCTGGCGAATCTGATCGAAGGCGCGGGCATCGGGACGCCGGCGGCGGATCAGCATGTCGTCGCGGAAGATGCGCTCGCGCAGGCGCTCGAAGGCGCGGTAGGCCAGCTTGCGCTTCTCTTCGTCCTCCTCGGGGATGGTGGCGAGGATTTCCTTCTTGACGACGTCCACCAGGCCGTAGCTTTCGCTCTTGGGGTGCTTGGCCGTGTCGAGCGCGTCGCGCAGCCGCTCGCCGAACTGCTGGCTGATCTGCTGGTACAGAGCTTCATCGAACGCGGGGGGCGTGGCCGCCAGCTTCGGCTGGTTGACGCGGCGGCCCAGCTCGCGAATCGAGGCGACGATCTTGCGGACTTCGGCGTGGCCGAATTCCAGCGCATCAGCCACGGTGTCCTCGGAAACCTCCTGCGCGCCGGATTCCACCATCACGATGGCTTCCTCGGAACCCGCCACGATGATGTTCAGCAGGCTCGTCTTCTGCTCGGCGACGGTTGGATTCACGACCAGCTTCCCGTCCAGCAGCCCGACGCGCACGCAGGCGATCGGATCGGCGAAGGGAATCTTGGAGATGTACAGCGCGGCCGACGACGCCGTCAGCCCGATCACGTCGGGATCGTTTTCGCTGTCCGCCGAAAGCACCATGGCCACAATCTGCGTTTCCGTGGACCAGCCCTCCGGGAACAGCGGGCGCAGCGGCCGGTCGATCAGGCGCGAAGTCAGAATCTCGCGCTCCGAGGGACGCCCTTCGCGCTTGAAGAACCCGCCGGGAATCTTTCCGGCCGAATAGGTGTACTCGCGGTAATCCACCGTGAGGGGGAGAAAGTCTTTGTCGGTAGCCTTGCTATCCATGCAGGCCGTGGCCAGCACCAGGGTGTCGCCGTAACGCGCCACCACGGCGCCGTGCGCCTGGCGCGCCATCTTCCCGGTTTCCAGTGTCAGCTTGCGTCCGCCTACTTCCAAACTCACTTGTTCAAACATCCTGTCACATCCTTCTGTCCCGGTTCACCGGGAACAACCGTCAAATGCGAGAGAGTTCTCTCGGAAGTTCCATCGAAGAGGAAGGAAGAGCGGCAGAGGAGGCAGGAAATTAGCGCGCGGACACACTCGCGCAGACCAGCCGTGATGACCTGGCTGCCCGCGGGCAGCTCCCGTTTGTGCGGTGGAGGAAAACGCGGCCGGAGCGGCCGCCCAGGAAATCCGCGCTACTTGCGCAAATTGAGTCGTTGCACAATCTCGCGATACCGATCCGGCTCGCGGCGATTCAGATAATCCAGCAGCCGCCGGCGCTTGTTGACCATCATGATCAATCCGCGCCGCGAGGCATGATCCTTGACGTGCGACTGGAGGTGGGAGGTCAGATAGTTGATGCGCTCGCTCAACAACGCAATCTGCACTTCCGGCGACCCCGTGTCCTTCAGGTGCGTTCGGAACTGCTCGATTACACCGGCCTTCGCTTCCATCAACTCACCCCTTCCTCTGAAACGTCGTGGCCCTGCTTAGCTTGTTAACCCTCTTCTTCGACTCTAAAATGCTAGCACACACGTCCGGTAGGTGCAAAAAAGTATTTTCGCCGCCACGCGGCCCCGCCCGAGACTCCCCTGCCGGCCAACGTTCAGCCATACCCTGCCGCCTTCTCCTCGACCCGTAGGGGCACGGCACGCCGTGCCCGCTCCGCTGTGGCGACGCATCTCCTGCGATTCTTGGCCGCTGCCTCCATCATGCATCAGCCGGTTCACGATTGTCGTGAGGAACATGGGTTGACTCTACAGCACCGGCGAATCGTCCCCCAGCAGGGCCTTGCGCGCGATCTTGAGCGGCGGAGATCCTTGGCGCAGCAGATCATCGTGGAATTTCTGCAGCGAGAAGCCTGCGCCTTCCTTCTTTTGCGCATCGGCGCGAAGCTTCAGAATCTCCAGTTTCCCCAGCGTGTAGTAGAGATAGGTCGGGTCGGATGTTCCCCGCTTGGTCTCCACCAGCCCGATTTCGCGGGTCTGGTAACCCTCCCGAGCGAAGAACGCCACGGCCTGATCAAAGGTCATGCGCCCGCGATGCATTTCGATGCCCACGATGAATCGCGCGTCGCGCAGCAGGGCCTCCTGAAGTTGCCCGAGCCGCAGCAGCTTGGCACGGCGCACGTCCGTCGAACCCGCTCCCGGCTGGCCGTAGCCCTCATCCAGCATCATCTGCTCGCAGTAGTGCGCCCAGCCCTCCACGCTCGTGTACGCGCCCAGAAGCTTGCGGACCTTGGACGGCGCGGCGGGAAGCCACAAGAACTGGAGATAGTGGCCGGGGTAGGTTTCGTGGACCGCGGTAGCGATGATGGTCTGATAATTGAACTGGGCCATCAGGCCTTCGGACTTTTGCGGCGAATCCTTCGCATCGGGCACGGTCGCATTGAAGTAGGCTTCCTTGGCGACCTGCTCGAACGGCCCGGGCGAATTCATCGACGCGAACGTCGTGGCGCGCTCGAACGGCGGCGTGTCCTGCACGATGGGCCGGACATCGGAGGGGATGGTCACGATGTGGTGTTCGCGGATGAACGAGACCAGCCCGTCCAGCGTATCGCGGAAGGTCTGCAGCAGGCGCTCGGGGGCGGGATGATCCGCCGCGATTTCAGCCAGCACTTGCCGTGGCTCCTTCCCCGGCTCGATTTCCCGGGCAATCCGCGCATAATCGCCCTGGTTCTTGCGCATGTCGGCGCGGGCGATTTCCAGCAGGCGGTCGAGCGGAATATCCACCATTTCGTCGTAGAGCAGCTTTTTTGAGAATGTCTCCGCGCCGATCCGAAAATCGCCGTGCGAGCGCGGCAACAAGTCGGACTTCAGCCATTCCCCATAACTTACCAGCGCCGCAATCACGGCGGCATTGGACTTCTGAAACTCCGCCTGGATGGCCGCGTCTTTCACGCCGGCAAACGCCTGCGGCAGACTGTTCCGGAAGAAATCGATATCGCCGGGAAGCTGCTCGATGGCGATCTCGGTGTAAATGCGCGGAGAATTCTTCAGGTTCGCGCGCGCCGCGGCAAACACGGCGGGCATCCGCTGCTCGCGGGCAATCACCGAACGCAGCCGGTCGGCGGCGGGGGCGAACTCGCGACTCATGATGGCATAGGCGGAAACCGTGACGCCGCTTGAATAGGTGTCCGGATCCTTTTCCCAGGGGCGAATGGTCTCGAGTTCCAGCAGCGTGCCGCGAATGTTCGATAACACCATTTGCCGGTCGGCGGCCTCCGTTTCACTCAGGCCCGCGGGATCAAAGCTCTCGACGCGCTTTTCGAACGCGTGCAACGCGGCGACCTGGCGATCGACGCCCGCGCGCGAATAGTCCTCCAACAGGCGGTCATATTGGTGGAAGCCGACGCTAGTTCCCTGCGTCGGGCTGAACTTGAAATAGACCTCGTCGAAATAGGCGTCGGCCAGCGCCTGCCATGCCGCGTGGGGATCCTGCGCCGCCACCGCACCCGCGCGCGCAATGCCCGCCGCGCCGAGCGCGACGCTACCGGCCAGGGCCACACCGACGAGTACTCGGATCACTGCACGCATGTTCACCTCGCTGTCAGATGATGCTGCGCTAACGTGTGCGCCATTGTATCCCGCGCCCGCAGCACCACCAAGCAACACGCTGCTGAATAGGGCGCGCTCCGTGCTCGCCAGGGAACGCCGGCGCGATCCGGCAGATGGTGCCAATCGTGTTCCGTATATACTCGTTACGGGGGCACATTGTGGCGCAAAATGGCACATTTTGCGCGCGATCGGACGCATGATCCAGGATCCCACCAGAAAAAGGGCGGTTTTTCGAGCTGCGGCTGTGGCTTTGCTGGCCCTCGCGGCCGTCTCGCTGATCGTCTGGCGAGTGGCCCGGCCGCGGAAGACTCCCGCGCCCCCGGCCTACCCCCGCGAGATCAGCCGGGTGACATTTGCCGCCGCCGGCGACGTCATCCCGCACCAGGCGGTCCAGCAGGCCGCGACCGCCGCAGCATCCACGGGTGATCCGAACGGCTGGGACGCACTGTTCGCGGAGGTCAGCCCCGTTTTCCGGCGGGCGGACTTTGGTTTCGTTAACCTGGAGACGCCCGTTGCTCCGGCGCACTCGCGCGGCTCGAAGCCGTTTCAGTTTGACGCGCCCGTGGCCCTGCTGCAATCCCTGCCAGCGAACGGCGTGAAAATCGTGTCCTTCGCGAACAACCACGTGTTCGACCAAAGCTTTCGCGGATTCGACGAGACGCTCGTCCATCTGCGCGAGCAGGGGCTGCTATTCGTGGGCGCCGGGGCCACGGCCGACGCGGCGTGGAAACCGATTCTTCTCGAGAAAAACGGCATCCGCATCGGGTGGCTCGGCATGACCCGCTGGCTCAACGGCAACAGCAATCCGAAGAAAGACGCCGAGCCTCACGTGGCCTTCTTCCCCTATCCGGGGCAATCCAACGGAGCGCCGGGGCGCGACGAAGCCGCGGTGCTGGAGGCGATCCGCGCGGCGCGCTCGCAATGCGATCTGCTGCTCGTCTCGATTCACTGGGGCATCGAATACGCTCCGGAGCCGCGGCCCGAGGACATCGACATGGCTCACAAGATGCTCGAAGCCGGGGCCAGCGCCGTGATTGGGCATCATCCGCACGTGCTGCAGCCCATTGAAACCTATCTGACAGCGGACCATCGCAAGACCGTCATATTTTATTCGCTGGGAAATTTTCTATCGAACCAGTCGGCCACCTATGTTCAGGGCCTGATGCCGGACAAAACCGGCGAGCCGCGCGATTCCGTGCTCATTCAATTTGCCGCCGTGAAGAAGGATTACGGTCCCGCGGGGATCCAGGTCGAATTGGGCGGCGTGGGGATTCTGCCGTTGTGGGAGGAAAACAACCGCTTGCAGGTGCGCAGCCGGGAGGCCAAGGCCCCGGTCATCCATCCGGTCTTCCTCGACCGGGAGATCCCGCGCGTCCAGGCGCGGCTGGATCAACTGACGCAATTGGGCGCGCAACTCACCGGCGAGCAGAAGCAGGAATTCATCGAGCTGTCGAATCAGCTCGATCTGCTGAAGCATCGCCGGGAACTGCTGCTGGGCCGCACCGGCGACGAGTACGTCGTGCCTCCCCCGGCGCCTTGACCGATGTCTGTCCTGACGGCACTTCCGCGGAAGCCGCACGTGCGGCGCCGCCATGACCCTTGGTGCCTTGCTAAGACAGTCGTTTTCGTGTCATCCCGAGCGGAGCGAGGGATCTGCTTTTGGCACCAACCTCAAGAAAAAAGCAGATTCCTCACCCCGGTCAAACTACGACCGGAGTTCGGAATGACATGATGGTGTTTTTTTCGCAGGCTGTTACGGCTGGGTGCCGCGGATGAGCGAGAGGAATTCGTCGCGCGTCTGCTTGCTGGTGCGGAAGGCGCCGAGCATGGCGCTGGTCATCGCGGCGGAGTTCTGCTTTTCCACGCCGCGCATCACCATGCAGAGGTGGCGCGCCTCGATGATGACGCCCACGCCCTGTGGGCTGAGTTTTTCCTCGAGAGTGTGTGCGATCTGGCTGGTCAGCCGCTCCTGAATCTGCAGCCGCCGGGCGTACATGTTGACCAGGCGCGCGATCTTGCTCAGCCCGATCACCCTTTTGTTCGGGATGTAAGCCACGTGGCATTTGCCGAAGAACGGCAGCATGTGGTGCTCGCACACGCTGTACACCTCGATGTCCTTCACCACCACCATCTCGTCGTAGGAAACGCTGAACGTGGCGCCGTTCAGAATGGTGTCCGGGTCCTGCCGGTAGCCGCTGGTCAAAAAGCGAAGCGCCTTCTCGAAGCGCTCCGGCGTGCGCCGCAGCCCTTCGCGGCCGGGGTCTTCGCCCAGATGCACGAGCATCTGGCGCACCAGCTCGGCGATCTTTCCCTGCCCCGCCGCTTCGGAGACAACCATCTGGGTAGCTGCGCGGGCGGCGGCCTTGCTCCTCGGTGTTTTGCTCATGGAGTGTCCTGACGTGCTTCGCCGGATTCTCCGGCGAATTCAAAGCTGTTCTTGCTGGTCTCTTCGACGCGCACCCGCTCCAGACGCGCGGCTGGAAAGCCGCGCAGCCGCCGGTAGATCACCCGGCAGAGATTTTCGGTGGTGGGCACGCAGTCGCGGAATTCGGCGATCTCCTCATTCAGGTTCTTGTGATCGAAGGCCTGGACGACTTCCCGGTCCACAAACGGGTCGAGGTCGCCCAGGTTGGCAATCATGCCCGTGGCCGGATCGACCGGGCCGGCCAGGGTCACTTCGACCGCGTAGTTGTGGCCGTGGCCGTGCGGGTTGGCGCACTTGCCGTAGAGGCGGAGGTTTTCTTCCTCGCTGAAGCGCGCGCTGTGCAGCCGGTGGGACGCCGCAAAGTGATAGCGGCGGGTCAGCGAAAGCTTGCGCGCGCCGCTCATGCACGGCCTCCCGGCGCGCGCGGAGCCGCATCCGCCTTCGCATCGGCCGTGCAATCGGCAAACAGGTCGGGCGACTCATACAGCCGCACGCGATCGAGCCGGCCCTGCCGGATGCGGGGCTCCAGCAGATCCCAGATCAGGGCGGCGATGTTTTCGCACGTGGGCACTTTGCCCGCCAGCTCCGGCACTTCGTAATTCAGATGGCGGTGATCCATGCGGTCCACCACCTCGCGCTGCAGGATCTCCTTCAGCTCCATCAGGTCGAGCACCATGCCGGTGGCCGGGTCAGGCTCGCCGGCCACGGTCACTTCGACCACGTAGTTGTGGCCGTGGCCATGCGGGTTGTTGCATTTCCCGAAGACGCGGCGATTCTCCTCCGGCGAAAAATCCGGATTGTGGTAGAAGTGCGCCGCGGAAAACTCGACTTTGCGCGTCACGCGAATCATGGCGTCCTTACGGCGTACGTCCTGCCCTTCCAGGCGACCACGCCGCGTGTGTTTTTCCACCACGAGGCGATCAGCGCCGCGCCGTACAGACACGCGCCGGGAAGATAGTATTGGATGTGCGAAAGGGGATAGAGATTCCGGTACAGGGTCACGGCATAGCGCAGATGCATGTAGAGGAACAAGCCCGCCAGCAAACCCAACATTGGCAGCAGCAGCGAGCCCTTCAGCCCGCCGAAGAAGGACAGCGCGCCCAGCGACACGCCCGCTTCCAGAAACGGAAAGACCTCCACGTACTCCAGGGAGAGGGATTTCACATCTCCGCCGACCAGCGGGTAGAGATTTTTTGTCCAGCCTTGCCACATTGCGCCGAAGCTCCGGTACATCCGCGTGCGCACGACCCCAATCGGTGCCGTGAAGTAGATTCCCCAGCCTTGCTGCTTGACCCGGCGGGCCAGCGCCACATCCTCGAGGATGGTTCCGGCCACGGCCGCGTGTCCTCCGACGGCTTGATAGACATCCCGCAGCAGCAGCAGGAACTGGCCGTTGGCCGCGGCATCGGGCCGCCGGGGATCGTTGACGCGCGCGAAGGAAAAGCGCGCCGCCAGACGCCCGTAGACGAACGGAATCAGCGCGCGCTCCCAGAACGTCTCCATCTCCTGCTCGGGCGAATAGGAGACGAGCACTGCGTCATGACCGGCGGCGTCGGCGAGGGCGCGCCGCATGGCGCCGGAGAGATGATAGGTATCCGCATCGGTGAAAAGCAGCCAGTCGCCCGTGGCCACCGCGGCTCCCAGCGACGCGGCATAATTCTTTCCGACCCAGCCGGCGGGCAGCGTGGCGACTTCCAGGACCTTGAGCTTGGGGATGCGCGCCGCGAGTTCGCCGAGAATCGCGCCGGTCTGGTCGCTCGACTGGTCGTTGACAACGATGACTTCGCCCACCTCGGGCTGCGCCGCGACGGATTCGACGGCGCGCGCAATGGAGGCTTCCTCGTTGCGGGCGGGAATAATCGCGGAAACCATGGGCCTTTCGCATCCTCCAAGTGGTGCTGTAATACTACTCGCGTTCGGCTGGCCGGTTCTTTATATTATAGTTTGGCTGGATGACGGATTGAAACGGAAACTCATCACCGCGCTCGTTCTCGCATTTATCGCCGCGCTGATCATTGGTTTCGTCTCCCCGATGTACCGCCAGGGCGAGGCGAGCCTGCGCGGACGCCCGGCGAAGGACTTCGCTCTGACGCTGGAGGGCAAGCCGGCGCGGCTTTCCGACCTACGCGGCAAAGTCGTCCTGGTGAACTTCTGGGCCACGTGGTGTCCTCCCTGCGTAGACGAGGCGGAGTCGCTCAACCAGTTGCAGCAGCATATCGCGCCGCTGGGCGGAACGGTGCTCGGCGTCAGCGTGGATGACGACGCCGCGGCCTACGACGATTTTTTGAAGGCTCACAACATTTCCTTCCCCACCTATCGCGATCCCTCCAAGCAGATCACGCTGACTTACGGCACCACGATGTTTCCGGAAACCTACGTGATCGACCGCCGCGGCCGCTTCGACCGCAAGATCGTCGGCCCGCAGGATTGGACGAGCCCCGAGATGCTGGCCTACCTGGACTCCGTGTTGAAGGCGCGCTGAGGCAAGCCGCCAACCCTCAACGGGAACCGGCCTTCCCGCGACGAGGAGACGGATGGTCGCTGGCCGCGCTGAGGAAGCAAAAGCAGATCCCTCACACCGTCCGCAAACGGCGCGGCCGGGTTCGGGATGACAGATCAGGTGCGTTGTGCGATCCGCGAACGATCGGCAGTTGCTTGCGGTACGCCACACGAGATCCTGTGCATCCTCCACCTCCTTTGCCTCCTCAACCGCCTCTAGCCCTCGAACACCGCGCGGATCGGGTATAGAATCCCCCTCGCAGATTCATCCCAGGCATGGAGGTGGCTCATGGTGGATTTCGCGGTGGTTCCGCAGCGCACGGCACTGCTGAACGTGGACATGCAGAACTGCTTCGTCGAAGGTTCGCCCATCGCGGCGCCCGACGGGCTCGCCATCCTTGAGCGCGTGAACCGCCTGGCCGCGGCGTGCCGCACGGCCGGCATTCTGGTGATCCACGCGAGCATTGTGGTCCGGCCGGACCGCTCGAACTTGGGCATCCTGGCGGAATTCAGCCCGGCGGTGCAGGACGGTATTCTCGACAAGGGGTCGGAATCGGCGGCGCTGCACCGGCGGCTCGACATCGATCCCCGCGACATTCTGCTCGACAAGCCGCGCTTCGGCGCGTTCCACGGCACCGATCTCGAGCTGATCCTGCGCAAGCGCGGAATCGACACGCTCATCATCAGCGGCGTGGCCACGAATGTCTGCTGCGAGACGAGCGCGCGCGAGGCCGCCGTGCGCGATTTCCGCGTGTTCTTCCTCAGCGACGGAACCGCGACCGCGGCGATGGGAGATGCTTCCGCCGCCGAGCTGCAAAAGGCCACCTGCGCCACGCTGGGCTTCCTGTTCGCGCAGGTGCTGACCGTCAACGAAATGATCCGCAAGATCGAGGGGGCCGCGCGCGCCGCGGCGTTGTGATCGCCAAGTGAGCATTACGTGCGGATTCTTCATTCCGCAAGCGTCCCGAGGAATCAGCACAAGACTTCAGGGGTTGAAACCCCTGAAGCAGACGCAGGGGTTACGGCGGGGTTAAAACCCCGCCCTCCTGCTATTCGTTGCGCAGGGCCTCGACCGGGTCGAGACGCGCGGCGCGCATGGCGGGGATGATCCCGCTGAGCACGCCTACCAGGACGAGCACGGCCACCGATACCGCCAGAATCTCCCACGAAATGTGGAGGTGAATGTCCACGACGCCGGAGGTGTCCTCGTACGCCGGGCCCAGGAACGGCAGCGTGCCGATCAACGCGCCGATGCCGAACGACAGCGCAATGCCGGCCGCGCCGCCCGCCAGCGTCAGCGCCAGAGCCTCCGAAAGAAACTGCATCCGAATATGCCAGCGGCGCGCACCCAGCGCGCGGCGCAGACCGATCTCGCGCACGCGCTCGTTCACGGTGACCAGCGTGATGTTCATCACGCCGATGCCGCCGATCCCCAGCGTCAGGAGGCCCACCAGAAGCACGAGAACTTCCAGTCCGTAGCAGATCATGTCGTAGATCGGCTTGAACTCCGTGGTGCTGTTCATCACCACGGCGCGTTTGTCCGTGGGCGAAAAATGCTGGCGCTCGGCCAGAACGGCCAGGATCTGGCTCTGCGCCTTGCGGTCGAACTCGGCCGAGATGGGCGTGGCCAGGAGCACGCTGGCCGACTTCGTGTCCCACAAATCCCCCGCGGTCGAGTACGGAATCCAGGCCGATTCGTCGTCGCTGGTGAAATAGCTCATGTCCTGGAATTTCCGGTCCATCGTGCCGATCACGGTGAAGCTCATGCCCTTGATGCGCACGGTTTCGCCGACGGCCGGCCTGCCCGCGAAGAGCTTCTTTCTCACCATCGCGCCGAGGAAAACGACCCGCCGACGGTAGAGGGCGTCTTCAGCGGATAGCCAGCGCCCGCTCGTGGGAATCTCGTGGCGGATCTGGCCGTAGTCCGCGCAGACGCCGCGAATGGCAGTGCTGGCGGTGCGCTCGTTGTGGGAGATGCCGAGGAAGCGGACCGTTTCGGGGCAGACCTGTTTCACCAGCCCCGCGCGGGCGCGCATCTCGTCAATATCGGCCGGCTCGAATTTCACTTGCTGGCCGGCGCGCTCGCCGCCGGCTTGTTCGCTGGTGGTGCCGGGCCAGCAGATAATCACGTTCTGGCCGAACGACTCGAACGTGTACATCAGGACGCGGCGAAAGCCCGAGCCGTAAGCCATCAGCATCGTGACAGCGACGATTCCCCAGACAATCCCCGCCATGGTGAGGCAGCTCCGCACCGGCTGGCGCCGCAGCGAGGTCCACGCCTGTCTGAGAATTTCTTCGAGCATCTGGAATTTACGTCCCTCAGCGGCTAAAGCCGCGCTCAGCAATTCCGGCAAGACTGAAACTGAGATGAACCGGCAGCGGAGCCGGCGTTACGCGCTACCCACCGGCTTCGTAGCGCAGCGCTTCGATCGGGTCCACGGCAGCGGCCCGGCGGGCCGGATAGAGCGCCGAAAGCACGGCGATCAGGGCCAGCAGGAGGAAGGACAGCGTTCCCGATTGCCACGTCGGCAGCAGCCCGGCGAAGACGTCCGGCATCGGTAGCAAATCCACCAGCGCGCAGAAGCCGTAGGCCAGGGTCATTCCCACGCCGCCGCTCAGAAAGGCGATGATCAGCGTCTCGACAAAGAACTGGGTCACGATGGCGCGCCGCGTGGCGCCCAGGGCCTTGCGCACGCCGATTTCGCGCGTGCGTTCGCGCACCGCCACAAGCATTACGTTCATCACGCCCAGGCCGCCGAGCGACAGCGTGATGATTCCGACGGCCCCCAGGAAATACTCCATGCCGTCCATGATCAGGGCGTTCGCTTGCGCGTTCTTGATGGTGTCCCACAGCCCGATGGCTTCCTTGTCCGAGGGATCGAAGTGGTGGATGCGGCCCAGGGCCGCGCGCGCCTCGTGTTCGCAGGCTTCGTGCAGGTCGAGCGACCGCGGCACGATCAGCATGTGCTCGATCGTATGCGGAAGCGCGGGCGGGCGCGCCGGAAAATCGCGCACCATCACGCTGTAGGGAATGAAGACCTTGCGGACATCCTGGCCGTCGTAGTACGAATTCTGGTTCTTGGGGCGCATCACGCCGATGACCGTGTAGGGGATGTCGCCCATCCACAGCGTCTCGCCGATCGCGGAGCGGTTGCCGAAGAGCTGCTTTTTCGCGTCGCTGCCCAGAAACGCGACGCGGCTCACGCTGGACTGGTCCTGCGCGTTGTAGAAACGCCCCTCGCCCACATCGATGCTGCGCACCGAAGCGAATGGCGGCAGCGAGCCCACGACCAGCAGGTCGCCGCTATTGGAGCGGCTGCGCACCGGTACCTGGTTCCCCATTTCCGGCAGCACGTAGCGGCACGCAGGAGACTGATCGAGGGCGGGAAGGTAGTCGTCCTCGTTCCAGACGACTTCGCGTCCCGCGCGCGCGCCTCCGGCCTGCAGGCTGGTGCGTCCGCCGAAGAAGATGATGATGTCCTTGCCGAACGTCTCGTTATTGCGCCGCAAGCCGACGCGCAGGCCCTCGGTGGCCGCCACCATCACGGTGATGGAAATGATTCCCCAGGTGATCCCGAACATCGTCAAAAAGGTGCGCAGCTTGTGCGCCCAGAGCGTCTGGAGCGTGTCGCGGAGAAGGTCGTGGAAATTCATGACCGCTGCACCATCGTTCCGCTGGACATGGCTATTGCAGAATCACTTTTTGGCCCTCTTGCAGGCCGGAAATCGTTTCCGCCTTGACGCCGTTCGAGACGCCCAGCTTCACGGCGAGTTTTCTTTTCCCGCCGGCGGCTTTGGGGTCAGGAACTTCGACCGAAGTGTTTTTGTCCTTGTCGAACAGCAAAGCGCCTTCGGGAATCAGCAGGACGCCTTTCTTTTCCTCGAGAATAATTTCGGCGTTGGCGCTCATGTTGGCGCGGAGTTCGCCGGAGGCGTTGTCGATCGAGACGCGCACCTCGAAGGTGGTGACGTTGTCCTTCTCGTCGCCCAGCGGCGAGATCCGCGTGACCTTGCCGGCAAAGCTCTTGTCCTTGAACGACTCGGCGACGATGCGCGCGGGCTGGCCGAGACGCATCTTGCCGATGTCGGCTTCGTCCACCTTGCCGCGGACGTAGACTTCGCTGGTGTCGCCCAGCGTCATTACCAGCGTGGCCTGCGATCCCAGCACGAGAATCGAGCTGACGGCATCGCCCACTTCCACGTTCCGCGACAGCACCACTCCGTCGATGGGGCTGGTGATGATCGAATAACGCAGATTTTCGTCGGCATTCGCGAGCGCGGCGCGCGCCTGGGCCACCTGGGCCTTCGCCTGCGCTACCTGCGCCTTGCTGACCAGCGCGGTGCGCTGTGCGGACGTCTGCTTGTTCAGCGCGAGCTGATAATTCTTCTCCGCATCCTGCATCACGTTGAGCGCGATCAGACCTTGCTTGTACAGGTCGTGCGCGCGATTCATGTCGTTCTTTAGAAAGGGCACGTCGGGGCCTTCGGCGTCCACGAGGTTGCGTTCATAGGAGGCCTCGGCGGCCTGGCGCGCGGCGTCCGCCGCCTCCAGGCTGGCCCGGGCCTCGGCCACGGCGGCCTGGAGCTGCTCTTTATCCAACTCGGCCAGCACCTGGCCCGCCTTCACCTTGGCGCCCACGTCCACGCGGATTTTTTCCACGATGCCGCTCGCTTTGGATTTGACCTCGACCTTGGACAGCGGCTCGATTTTGCCCGTGGCCACGACGGACCGGGCGATATCGCCGCGCTCGACCGCGGCCAGCTTCTCCGGATCAATCGTGTGGCTGGGACGAAATGCCGCCACGGCGATGATCACCAGCGCCAGCACTCCCGCGGCGCTCCCCAACACGATCCACCGCCGCCGGCGACTCCGACGGCCGTTTCCGTTCCCGCCCTGTGCGCTCATGTTGCACTCCCGCCTACGCCGTATGACGTTCTGCCCTGAGATACGTAAGCGCGCGTCGGAATGTTCCATCATCTATCGCGTCGCACATGGAGAGTCCGCTTCCCCAGTTACGGCTCCCGCTGCCGTCAGGCTGCACTCCGGGCTGTACGCGTGTTGGGCTCGGGGTGATAATGGCAGGGCCATGGAGCGAGATCCTGTCTGCGGGATGATGGTCGAGCCCGAGCGCGCAGCGGCGAAGGCCGAGCACGCCGGCAAAACCTACTATTTCTGTTGCAGGGGCTGCGCTGAAAAATTCCGCGCGGAGCCTGAAAAATACCTCGCGGCACGCGCACCTGCCGGACACGGCCCTCCCAGCCAGATGGTGCAACTCAGCGCGATCAAGCCCGCCGCCGCTGCGGCACTTCCGGCGATGCCGGCGGCCTCGAAGGCAGCCACCTACACCTGCCCGATGGACCCGGAGGTGCGGCAAGACCGCCCGGGAGCGTGTCCCAAGTGCGGCATGGCGCTGGAACCCGCCGTCCCTGCCGCGCCCGTGACGCGGATCGAATACACCTGCCCGATGCATCCGGAAATCGTGCGGCCCGCGCCGGGCTCTTGTCCCAAGTGCGGCATGGCGCTCGAGCCGCGCACCGTGGTAGCCGAAGAAGAAGAAAATCCCGAACTCGTCTCGATGACGCGGCGCTTTTGGATCGGCGTGGCGCTGGCGATTCCCCTGCTCGCCGCCGGGATGTCCGATCTGATTCCCGGCCGGCCGGTCGAGCGCTGGTTGTCCATGCGCACGCTGGGATGGATGGAATTGCTGCTCGCGACTCCCGCGGTCGTCTGGTGCGGCTGGCCGTTTTTCGAGCGCGGCTGGGCCTCGCTTGTGAACCGCAGCCTCAACATGTTCACGCTGATCGCCCTGGGCGTGGGGACGGCGTACAGCTACAGCGTGGCCGCCGTGCTTTGGCCAGGAGCCTTCCCCGCCTCGTTTCGCAGTGGTACAGGGGAAGTCCCCGTGTACTTCGAACCCGCCGCCGTGATTACGGCTCTGGTTTTGCTGGGGCAGGTGCTCGAATTGCGGGCGCGGAGCCGCACCGGCGCGGCGATTCGCTCGCTGCTGAAGCTTTCGCCGCGGACCGCGCGCCTGGTCCGCGCCGACGGAACGGAAATTGACGTGCCCGTCGAGCACATTGGCGTGGGCGACCTCCTGCGCGTGCGCCCGGGGGAGAAAGTGCCCGTGGATGGCGCGGTGACCGACGGATCGAGTTCAGTGGACGAATCGCTGGTCACCGGCGAACCGATTCCAGTCGAGAAGGCCGTGGGCAGCCGCGTCACCGGCGGCACGGTCAATGGCATGGGAACTTTTGTCATGCGCGCCGAGCGCGTCGGCAGCGAGACGTTGCTGGCGCAGATCGTGCGCATGGTGAGCGAGGCGCAGCGCAGCCGCGCGCCGGTGCAGAAGTTGGCCGACCGCGTGTCGTCCTACTTCGTGCCGGCCGTCGTGCTGGCGGCCGTGGTGACGTTCGCGGTGTGGGCCACGCTTGGACCGGCGCCGAAAATGGCGCATGCGCTGCTCAACGCCGTGGCCGTGCTCATCATCGCCTGCCCCTGCGCCCTGGGCCTGGCCACGCCGATGGCCATTATGGTGGGCACGGGACGCGGGGCGCTCGCCGGAGTGCTGGTGAAAAACGCCCAGGCTCTGGAGATGCTGGAGAAAGTGGACACGCTCGTGGTGGACAAGACGGGAACGCTGACGGAAGGCCGCCCGCGCGTCACCTCGGTGGTTGCTGCGCCGGGCTATGACGAAACGCAGGTGCTGCGCGTGGCCGCCACGCTGGAGCGCGCGAGCGAACATCCGCTGGCCGCCGCGGTTCTGGCCGCCGCGCAGGAGCGCAGCATCGCGCCCGGCGACGTAATCGACTTTCACGCTCGCACCGGCAAGGGCGTGACCGCCTTCGCGGATGGCCGGAAGGCCGCGCTGGGCAACCGCGCGCTGTTTGCCGAACTGGGCATTGCGCTGGGCGATCTGGACGAGCGCGCCCAGGCGATGGAAACGCAAGGAGAGACGGTCGTGTTCGTCGCGGCGGACGGAAAGACCGCCGGTCTGATCGGCGTGGCCGATCCGGTGAAGGCGTCCGCGCCGGAGGCCATTGCCCGGCTGCACCGCGAAAAAATTCGCATCGTGATGCTCACGGGAGACAGCCGGGCCACGGCGGAAGCCGTTGCGCGCCGACTCGGCATCGACCAGGTGCATGCGGGCGTGCTGCCGGACCAGAAGGGCGCGGCGGTGAAGCAACTCCAGGCCGAAGGCCGCGTAGTCGCCATGGCTGGCGACGGCGTCAACGACGCCCCGGCCCTGGCGCAGGCCGACGTCGGCATCGCCATGGGCACCGGGACGGATGTGGCCATGCAGAGCGCGGGCATCACGCTGCTGGCCGGAGATTTGCGCGGGATCGCCCGCGCGCGCACGCTCAGCCGAGCCACCATGCGCAATATCCGCCAGAATCTCTTCTTTGCGTTTGTGTACAACGTGGCGGGCGTTCCGATTGCGGCCGGGGCGCTTTACCCGGTCTTCGGGCTGCTGCTCAGCCCGGTCCTGGCCAGCGCGGCGATGACGTTCAGCTCGGTTTCCGTGATCACCAACGCGCTGCGGCTCCGCCACGTCGATCTGTAAGCTGCGACGTGCGCGATGCACTGCCGATGTTATAATGCCTGCATGACATTCATGACGGTTACCTACGAGTTGCAAGGCCGGCTCGAAACGGAGCAATTTCGCGCCCTGGGGCAGTTCGCCAATACGTACGGGCTGCAGAGATTCCGCTTCGACGAGAAGACCAATCGCCTGCAGTTCGACTACGACGCTTCCCGCCTGCGGGAGACAGTCGTGGAGCACGTGCTGCGCGCGGCGAAAATTCCTGTGCTGCGCCGCGTTGCCGAGGCCTGACGTTCACGGCCATCGGCCATCCGAGAGGAGATTCACGTTGCCCTTGTATGAGTACAAGTGCCGGAAGTGCGCACATCGCTTCGAGAAGATCGAAAGCATGTCCGCCGCCAACATCAAGAAGTGTCCCAAGTGCGGAGCCCGGGCGGTGCGCCAGTTCGCGGCCCCGGCCATCCAATTCAAGGGATCGGGCTGGTATGTGACCGATTATGGGGGCAAGAGTTCGGGAACGTCGTCCAGCGAGAAATCCGGCGACGGCGCGGCAGCGGGGCCCGCAAAAACAACTGAATCGAAGCCCGAATCGTCCGAGAAATCCGAGAAGTCATCCGCGAAGAAAAAGAAGTGACCTCGGGAATCGCCCGGCGTTGAGCGCCCGGCCAGCGGTTCCCCTTCCCTCGCCATCGCACGGCTACAATTTGAGCCCGCGCAGATAGGCGCGAAAGCCGGCTCCGAGTTTCGGGTCCTTGAGCGCGATTTCGACCGTCGCCTCCAAAAAACCAAGCTTGTCGCCCGCGTCGTACGTCTTTCCTTCGTAGATGCAGGCGAAGAGTTTGTTCTCCTTGGCCAGCCGGCAGAGCGCATCGGTCAGCTGGATTTCGCCGCCCGTGCCCGGCTTGGTTTCCGCGAGATAACCGAAGATTTCCGGCGGCAGGACGTACCGGCCGGTGACACCGAGATTCGACGGAGCCTTATCGGCAGCAGGCTTTTCGACCAGATTTCGCACGGCCAGCAACCGGTCGCCCCAGCGCGGGTGGCGGGGTTGATCGGGAGCAACATCGACGATGCCGTACAAGTGGACGCGCTCGCGCGGCACGCGCTCGACGTGGATGGCTCCCGCGCCGGTCGCCTCGTAGATTTCCACCAGTTCGCGCGTGGCGGGAATCGCGCCTTCCATGATGACGTCACCCAGCAGCACCGCAAACGGTTCGTCGCCCACCAGTTCGGCGGCGCACAGCACGGCGTGGCCCAGCCCCAGCGCCTCACTCTGCCGCGTGTAACTGAAGCGCAGTCCGTTGCTGATCTCCCGGACCATGCGTGCTTGCTCCGGCTTGCCCCGCTCATCGAGAAAACTTTCGAGTTCCGGCGCGCGGTCGAAATGGTCTTCGATGGCGCTCTTGCGGCGGCCGGTCACGAAAATGATGTGTTCGATCCCCGAGGCGGCGCACTCCTCGACCGCGTATTGAATCAGCGGCTTATCGACCACCGGCAGCATTTCCTTGGGCATCGCCTTGGTTGCGGGCAGGAAACGCGTCCCCAGCCCCGCCACGGGAAGCACGGCCTTGCGTACTTTTCTGATCTTTTCGGTCATGATGTTGTGCGGCAGGCGCCTGTCTGCCTCGCTCGGACGCACAGGCCGGATCGCCTGCTGCGCCGGAAGCTCCCCTCGGCTATGCTAGCATAGCGTTTTTGGCCGATTGGCAAGATTGAGACAGGGCTGTGACTACTCAAGAACACCTGATCCTGGGGATCGAATCCTCGTGCGACGAGACGGCGGCGGCTATCGTGGCCGGGGGCAAGCGCATCCTTTCGAGCGTCGTCGCGTCGCAGGTGGAGATTCACCGCAAATACGGCGGCGTGGTGCCGGAACTGGCCTCGCGCGAACACCTGCGGCAGATCGTGCCCGTGGTGCGCGAAGCGTGCGAGCAGGCGGGCGTGTCGCTGCGCGACCTGGACGCCATCGCCGTGACGCGCGGGCCGGGGCTGATCGGGGCGCTGCTGGTCGGCATGACCTACGGCAAAGTGCTGGCGCTGGCGCTCGGCAAGCCGCTGATCGGCGTAAACCATCTCGAAGGCCACGTCCACGCCGTGCTGTTGGAAGCGCACGCGGCAGGACGCCGCCCCGCGCTGCCCGCCATGTGCTTGATTGTTTCGGGCGGCCACACAGTGATCTATCGCGTGACCACCGAGGCGGTGAACGGCGCCGAAGCCTTCTCCTACGCGCGCATCGGCGGCACGCGCGACGACGCCGCCGGAGAAGCCTACGACAAAGTCGCGCGCATGCTGGCGCTGGGCTATCCCGGCGGGCCGGTGATTGACCGGCTCGCGGAGCACGGCAACCCGCGCGCGATTCGCTTTGGCCAGCCCAAGATCAAGGGCAATCCCTACGATTTCAGCTTCAGCGGACTCAAGACGGCGGTGCTGTATCACGTGAAGCGCAACCCGCAGCTTCAGCCGGAAATCGAAGCGCGACAGCAAGCGATCGAGCGCGGCGAACGCGGCGCGGACGCCTTGCGCGCGCTATCGACTCCCGCGACGCTCGACCTGATCGCCAGCTTTCAGCGCGCCGCGGTGGAAAATCTCGTCGGGCGGACGCTCGAGGCGGCCGCGCATTACGGGGCGCGCACCGTGTTTGTCTCCGGCGGCGTGGCCGCCAATAGCGAACTCCGGCGCCTGTTCGAGGCCGAAGCCGCGCCCCTGGGGATGGAGGTCTACCTCCCCAGCCGCGCCCTCTCCACCGACAACGCCGCCATGATCGCCGCCGCCGGCCATGCGCGCTTGCTCGCCGGCGAGCGCGCCGACGCCTCCCTCAACGCCGAAGCCAATCTCCCCCTCGCGTAAGATCACCATGTAGCAACGACGCTGAGACACACCCTTCCCAGAACCACTCCGGAGACGAAGGCTTAGCAGCTTGTTGAGAAACACATCGTTCCGCCGTCATTCCGAGCGAAGCGAGGAATCTCTCTTCATCAAAGGCCAGAGAAAGAGGGATTCCTCGTCGCTCCGCTCCTCGGAATGACAGCCTCGTGGGGTTTGCAGCAATCTCTTAGAGCAGCGGGGGTTCGTAGATGTAGGCGAGGCCTTCGCGGGTGACGGCGTAGGCCGTGGAGCCGTCGGCGCTCCAGCGCAGCCCGGCGACGCCTTCGGCGGGGCGCTCGTCGAACACCTCCATGCGTCCCAAATCGACCAGGAAGAGGCGGCCCTTGGCGGAATTCTTGAGCCACGAGCTGAAGCAAAGACCCAGAGGCAGATGCGGGTGGCAGGCGCACAGCTCGGCGCCGAACGGCAGCGGCTCGGGCTCCCCGCGATCCGGCGCGACGCGAAAAGCCTGCCCGGCGGAGCAGACGATCAACTGACGGCTATCGCAGGTCCACGCGACGTCGGTGATATGCCCCGCCGCGTTGAACACATTCTGCTTGCGCAACGAGGGCATCTCCAGCAGCACGACGGAATCGTCCGCCCAATCCCCTTCGATTTCGGCGACGGCGGCGAGCTGCTGCTCGTCGGGACGGAACGCCAGGCGGCCAAAGCCCCGGAACGACTCCTCGTCGGTTTCCCCGCCGGGCGGCAGGGGCGCTGCCGGCGCATCGGCTGGGTCGTCCGGCGCCTCCGCAGCCGTCTTCTCCGGCAATGGAGCCGGCTTGGAGGAGCGATCCCACGCCGCGGCGTTCAGTTCGCTCGCCGGGTTTCCCGCCACCGGCATCTGCCCCGCCACGTCCGGCGCGGACGTCCACAGCCGCAGCCCGGCCTGCGGGCCGCCCGCCGAGGCCGCCGCAAAATATTTGCCGGTTTCCGACCAGGCGAGCCAGGTCGGAAACTCGGAGAATCCGCCGCACACACCCTGGAACCTTCTTTCGTGAAGATCAAAGGCGTGTAGTTCACGCCGCCACCCGCCCCACGCCGCCACCAGGTGACGTCCCGCCGGGGACCAGGCCAGCGCCGCCGGCGTCTCCTCAGGACACGCAGCCTTCTCGCCCGCCACGCTCAGCGCCAGACTTAGCGCGCCGCTCTCGATGTCGTAGACCGCCAGCCGCTCGGTGCCCTGCACCGCAAAGTGCGATACGGCGCACACCTGCCCGGCCGGGGAAATCGCCAGCCGCGCGGAGTCGCCCGCGAACGCTCGCTTGACGCGCCAATTCGAATCGCGGGCCAGGTCGCGCAACCCGCGCGTAACTATCGCCGCCGACCGCACCGCCAACCCCTGCGAAGGCGCGCGCACGATCTCTTTCGCGAAGGATTTTTCGCGCGTCTTTTTCATGAGGGCTTGAGCGGCATCTGAGGATTTGCGAGGCGCTGCTTCGCCACGGCAATTTGCGTCTCGATCTGTTTCACCATTTCCTTCAGCACATCGTGGCCGTTGCGCTCGGCTTCCTCCACCCGCGCCTTCAGCTGGTAGAGCTCGGAGCTCATGAGATCCTGCATCTCCGCCTCGATCTCGGCTCCGCGGCCCCGCACCTGGCTGAGTCGCCGGATGACGCGGATCAGCTCGGCGCCCGGCCCTTCGCCGCGCACCGATTCCGGGCTGCACTCGTAGTCGGTGAGGATTATGGCCAGGCGCGCTTCATCGCCGCGCTCGTAGGCCTGGTTCGCTTCCGCCATCAACTGCTGCCGCTGGACGCGGTCCTCGCGGTCGGAAGTAAAGTCGGGATGGACGCGTTTGGCCACTTCGCGATACAGCCGCTTGAGCTCCGGCGAAGGCTGGAACGCCCGGGGTTCCTGAGGAGACTTCTCTCCGGCGGCGGACTTGGTGTCGCTGGCGCGCGCGCGGGCCTCGCGAGCCATTTCCCGAACGCGCTCGTTGCCCGGCTGCTCGCGCACCAACTGTTCGGCGATCTGCGCCTTGCACTCGTCCAACTCCGCATAGCGGGAGCCGACAAAGTGCAGGTAGCGCCGTTCGAATGCGGAAAGCTCGGCGCGGAGGCTGGCGGCGCGCAGCTCGCGCTCGGCGACTTCGGCCTCCAATGCCGCCTGTTCTTCCAGCTTACGCGCCAATTCCCGGTCTTCGGGTTTCAGGAGCGGTTTGCCGGCCGCGGGAGCGGCGGCGGGCTCCGGACGAACGTCCACCGATTTCAGTGCCATGATGCTCAGCCTCTGAGAGTGCCTGTGGCGCGGCCCGGCTGCCGATTACGTCCCAAGTGGCCGCCGTGCCCCGAACTGCCCTTCATTGTACGACTCCGGCACACGCCTCCCGGGACCTTTGGTAGATGTGGTTTCCAGAATCAAAAACAGGCCCTTTGCTGACCTTGCCTCGCCCGAAGCATGCCCGCACTGTGCCAATTTGGACCTGCGCGCGGCCGGCCGGCTGGGCGGTTTTTCTTGGGGCCTGAGCGCTGCTCCCTTACAATCAAAGCCGGTCCACCATTCCGCCCAGGAGGACATCCATGCAAGAGACGCACGAGGAATACCGGCAGCGGGTGCTCAGTCACGTGGAGGGACGCGATCCGCTCAAGATGCAAGCCGCGGCGCCGCAAAAGCTCGAACGCCTGCTGAAGGGCCTGCGCGCGTCGCAGGCGCGAAAACGGCCGGCGCCGACCAAGTGGTCGATTAACGAGATTGTCGCGCACCTGGCGGACACCGAGTTAGTGGTCGGGTTCCGGCTGCGCATGATTCTGGGCGAGCCGGGCGTCCCCATCCAGGCCTTCGATCAGGACGAGTGGGTGAAGGCCCTACACTACGAAAAGCGCGACCTGCGGCAATCGTGCGCGCAGTTTCGCGCCTTCCGCGAAGCGAATCTGGCGCTGCTGAAGGCCCTGGCGCCCGAGCAATGGAAGCATCACGGCCTGCACGCCGAGCGCGGCGAAGAGACCATCGAAACGATCGTCCACATGATCGCGGGCCACGACATCAACCACATGAAGCAGATCGAGAAGATCCTCGCGGCCTAACCGGATGCTCAAGACGGCGGAACGCCTTGGGTGTCGCGGCTTCCGCCGCGACAAAACGTCCGCACGGTGAGAGCAGCTATAGAGGCCGTCTGACCATCCCGGTCTTGCGCCAGGGCACGGCTTTAGCGCGCCGTCTGCGTCCCGGATAGCCGTCGGGACCGTGCCGCAAACGGCGCTAGATCAAAGCGGCTTTAGTCGCTGAGGGACGTGGACTTCACCCCCGCGGTGCGTCACCAGATGCGGCAGCGCGCCGCTTCCGAACGCACCATCGCCGACTTCGCGCCGCAACTCCATGCCTGGGCGAAAGCGGGCGTGTTCGCCAGCGGCCCGTTGGCCCGAAACTGATCCAGGGGATGCTCGTTGGTCTTGGCGATGAGCCGGGCGTATTCGGGGCGCATGTTCTCGGCCCAAATCTGCGCCCAGCCGAGGAAAAAGCGCTGCTCGACCGTGAAGCCGCCGATGGGCGCCGGAGCGGGCTTGCCGGCAAGAGCCTTGGCGAGAGCGGCGCGCGCGATCGTCATGCCCCCGAGATCGGCGATGCTCTCCCCCTCGACCAGTTTGCCGTTCTGATGCAGGCCCGGCTCGACCTCGAAGGCATCGAACTGCTTGGCGATGCATTCTCCGCGCGTCTCGAAATTCTTCAGGTCTTCGGGCGTCCACCAGTTGCGCAGATTGCCCTGCCCGTCGAATTTCGCGCCCTCGTCGTCGAAGCCGTGCGTCAATTCGTGGCCAATCACGGCGCCGATGCCGCCGTAGTTGATCGCGTCGTCGGCCTTCGGATCGTAGAACGGCGGCTGCAGGATTCCCGCCGGGAAGACAATCTCGTTCATCGGAGGACTGTAATACGCGTTGACGGTCGGCGGCGTCATATCCCACTGCGTGCGGTCCACGGGCTTGCCGATCTTCGCCAGATCGCGGGCGCTTTCAAACGAGTTGCCCCGCAGGACGTTCTCCACGTAGGAGCCGCGGTCCACGCGGTACGCGGAATAGTCGCGCCACTTGTCCGGATAGCCGATCTTGAGTTGGATGGCGTCGAGTTTCTTGATGGCCTGGGCGCGCGTGGCGGGGCTCATCCAGTCCAGCGTCGACAGATCGTCTCGCAGCGCGGCGATCAGGTTCTTCACCATCGCCACCGCCTTGGCCTTTGTCTCGGGCGTGAAATGGTGCTTCACGTAGTCCTGCCCCAGGGCTTCGCCCAGCTCCCCGTCCGTGCTGCGCACGCAGCGCTGCCAGCGTGGACGCAGCTGCTTGGCGCCACCCAGCGCGCGGCCGTAGAAAGAAAAATTCTCGTCCACGAATTTCGCCGGCAAGGCCGTGGCCACGCTATGCAGCAAATGCCAGCGGAGATAGATCTTCCAGTCCGCCAGCGGAGCCGAGGCCATGGCCGCGTCCACCTGCTTGAAGAAGTCGAGTTGGCCGATGTCAACGGAGGCCAGGCCGGGCGCCCCCAGTTCCTTCAAATAATCCTTCCAGGAAAGGTGCGGCGTCAGTTCGGCGAGCTGCGCGAGCTGCAGCGGATGGTAATTCCTCTCCGGGTCGCGCAGGTCTTCCCGTTTGGTGGAAGCCTTCGCCAGCGCGGTTTCGAAATTCAGCACGCCGTTGGCCTCGGCCGCGGCGGCTGCGGCGTCGTCGCCCAGCAGCTTGAACATGTTGGTGACGTGCTGGACGTAGGCGGCGCGCATCTGCTTCGAGCGATCATCCTCATCGAGGTAATACTGGCGGTCCGGCAGGCCCAGGCCGCCCTGCCCGGCTCCGCCGATCACCTGCGTGCTGTCCTTCAAGTCCTGCTCCGAGGAGAAGACGAAGACGGCGTTGACGCCCATGCGCTGCAGCCGCGCAACTTCCGCCTGCAGGCCCGCCGCGTCGTGGATCTCCGCGATGCGCTGGAATTCCGGCTCGAGGGGCTTGACGCCGGCGGATTCAATCTGGCTTTCGTCCATGCAACTCGCGTAAAAGTCGGCGATCTTTTGGTGGGGTGAACCGGGAACAACGGTCTTCTCTTTCGCCGCGTCCTCGAGGATCTGGCGCAAGACGCTCTGGTTCTGGTCCTGCAGCCTATCGAAGGACCCAAACGCGCTATGGTCGGCTGGGATCGGGTGGCTTTTCAGCCAGCCGCCAATCGCGAATCGGTAGAAGTCCTCGCACGGCGAAACGGAGCGGTCCAGATTCGCCAGGTCGAATCCGTGGGCGGCCGCGCTCCCGCGGCCCGCGGAGGAGGCGCTTCCGCCGTCGCCGGACGCGCCCACGCCGAAGCCCGAGCATCCGCCGGCATCATTCACCGCGGGCGCCGCCGCGCTCTTCGTATCAGCCGATTGCGCCGCCAGAATCGCCGGGAAGAGCAGAATCAGAATCGCAAGCAGAGCCACCTCAGAGCGCCGGATCATCGTGACCTTCCTTTCTCGAACTGTCTCGAAAGCACAAGCCTTCCCTGCCGAAGTGAGGCGCGATATGGGGGAACCTTCTCTTGCCGGGAATTACCGCTCGCAAGGCCTGGCAGACGACATTCTGCGTGGGCGCGCCACGCGTGTCAACCGAAGCGGACGCGGCCATGCCGGGCTAGGCCGTATCGATCTGGGCGCGCTGCAGCCGGTCGGAGTAATCGACGTAGATGGTCTTCCATTCGGAGTAGAACTCCAGCGCCGCCAGGCCCGACTCGCGATGGCCGTTGCCCGTGTTCTTGGTGCCGCCAAACGGCAGGTGCACCTCCGCGCCTATGGTGGGCGCGTTCACGTAGACAATGCCCGTCTCCAGATCGCGCTGCGCGCGGAAGGCGTGATTGACGTTGCGCGTATAGATCGCCGCGGACAGGCCGTAACTCACGCCGTTGGCAATCGCCAGTGCCTCGTCGAACGACTCAAACGGAATCACGCAAACGATGGGGCCAAAAATCTCCTCCTGGCAAACGCGCATCTGCGGGTCGCAATCCACAAACACCGTCGGTTCGTGGAACCATCCCCGCGCATGCGCGCCGCCTTCGAGGCGATGCCCGCCCGTGACGACCTTCGCGCCTTCCTGGCGCCCGAGTTCCGCGTAGCGCATCACGGTTTGGAGCTGCTGCTCGTTGATGCACGGCCCCATCTGCACCGCCGGGTCCAGGCCGTCGCCGACCTTGAGCGCCTTCGCGCGCGCCACAAATTTCTCGACGAACTCGCGATAGACTTTCTTGTGCACGGCCACGCGGCTCGCCGCCGTGCAGCGCTGCCCCGTGGTTCCAAAGCCGCCCCAGACCGCGCCGTCCACCGCAAGATCGAGGTTCGCATCGTCCATCACCAGGATGATGTTCTTCCCGCCCATCTCCAGATGGCATTTCTTGAACGCCGGGGCGCACGCTTGGCTGACGATGCGGCCCACTTCCGTTGAGCCGGTGAAGCTGACGAGATTGATGTCCGGATGACTCAGAATCGGCGCGCCCGCTCCCGGACCGTCGCCGAACACCACGTTCAATACACCGGGCGGCAGGCCCGCTTCGGCGAGCACCTGCGTGAGATGGTAGGTGGAAAGCGGCGTGTCTTCGGCGGGCTTGAGCACCATGGTGTCGCCGCACACCAGCGCGGGCATCACTTTCCAGGACGGAATGGCCATGGGAAAATTCCACGGCGTGATCAGCCCCGCCACGCCCACCGGCGCGCGCACGGACATCGCAAATTTGTTCGGCAGCTCGGAGGGGGTCGTCTGGCCAAACTGTCGGCGGCCTTCGCCGGCCATCAGGTAGGTCATGTCGATCGCTTCCTGGACGTCGCCGCGCGTCTCCGCCAGGACCTTGCCCATCTCGCGCGTCATTTCCCGCGCGTACTCTTCCTTGCGCGCTGTGAGAATCTCCGCGGCGCGAAACAGGATTTCCGCGCGGCGCGGCGCCGGAGTGAGCCGCCACTTGCCGTACGCGGCTTTCGCGGCGTCCACCGCCACGGCCACATCCTGGGCGGCCGAAGCCGGAAACAGTGCGATGAGATCACTGGTGTTGGCGGGATTGCGATTTTCGATGGTCTGGCCGCCGCGGGGCTCCACCCATTCGCCGTCGATGAAATTCCTGAAGGATTTCGGTGCCTGCGAGGTGGCCATGGCGCGTCCTCCGGTCGTGTCGTTCGCGATGGGTGGATCGGGCTGGAGCGTTGCGTATCAGCAATGCAACCGCGTGGCGTGCCGCCGACGCCGGCCGCCCGCTACTGGGAAGGCTTCGCGTTCGAGGCCGAAACGCCGTTCAGGATCGAGCCCGTCATGGCCGCGCCACTGGGTGCAGCAGCCGGCGATGCCGGCGCCTGCTGCGGCGGTGGCGTCGCGCTGCCGCCAGGCATCACGGGCTTCGGCGCCGAAACACCGGCGATGCTCGACCCGAGTCCCAGCTTCTGCAGGCTCAGGGCGTCGAGTTTTCCGGTCCCATCGAGTCCATTCGACGACTGGAACTTCTGCATTGCCCCAATCGTGTTGGCGTCCCACTTTCCGTTCGGGGCGCCCTGATAGTACCCCGCCCGTGCCAGTGCGGACTGGATTTCGACGATGCGGTCGGCCGTGGGCGCCTTTTGCACCGGCACGCGCTTTGCGCGGCGCTTCTTCTTCCCCTGGGTGGAGGCCTTCGCTGCCGAAGATGACTTTGCGGGCCGCGGAGACCCTGCCGGAGCAGCCGCCACCCACACCGGCACACACGTCAGCGCCGCGAAGATGGCCAGCCATCTCATGGTTGTTTTCATTCTCCTGCCGACGCCCATCTTCATGTTTTCGTTACCCAAGGAACTCCCCTGGTCTCGCGATCCCATTCCGGCCTGCCTCGGAATCTACCGCGCCGGCAGCGGAGGAACCGCGCCCGCCAGATACAGCATCAGCACGCGGTCGTTATCGCGCCGCGCGACCCGGAACAATACGTCCTGTCCGGGCTTCAGCTTCCCCATCTGCGTGCGGTAGTCCCCCATCGAATTGATGGCCACGCGGTTGATCTCGGTGACCACGTCGCCCCGGAGGAAGGTGACATCCTCGGCAAAGCTCGCCGGCTCGACTTCGGTGACCACCACTCCCGCCAGCTTGCCCATGCCCAGCTTGCGCGCCAGATCCGGCGTCAACTCCTCGACATGCAAGCCAAACTGCACCGGTTCCTCGCTGCGACCCGGCTGCGCGCTGCTGTCCTCGGCGGAGGCCGGGAAAAGTTTCGACCGGTCCGCCACCGTCAGCGTTACGTCCTTCGCCTGCATGTTGCGGACGTAATGCAGCTCAATGGGCTGCCCGATGGGCGTCTGCGCGATCGGGTTGACCAGATCCGCGCCGGTATGCACCGCCTGCCCGTTCACGTTGCTGATGACGTCCCCGGCCTGCAACCCCGCTTTGTCCGCCGGGCTGCCCGGTTCCACCGCCTCCACCACGATCCCGTACGGCGCTCCCAGCGCCCGCATCAGCACCGGATTGTTGCTGTTCTCTTCCTGGAACGTCACGCCGATCGACCCGCGCGTCACTTTTCCGGCGGTGACCAGCTGGTTGTACACGCTGATCGCCGTGCTCGAAGGCAGCGCAAAGCCCACGCCTTCAAACCCCCGGCTCCCCGTGAAGATCGCCGTATTGATCCCGATCACCTCGCCCGCCAGGTTGACCAGCGGCCCGCCCGAATTGCCCGGATTGATCGCCGCGTCGGTCTGAATGAAGCGCTGAAACTGGTGGCCGACGTTCGAGCGGTCCTTGGCGCTGATGATTCCCGCTGTCACCGTGGAGTTCAATCCAAACGGGCTGCCAAACGCCAACACCCAGTCGCCCACCTGCACGCCGTCGGAATTGCCAAAGCGCGCGACCGGCAACTCATGATCGGCGTCGATCTTGATCACCGCCAGATCGGTATCCTTGTCCGTGCCGATCACGTGTGCGTTGTAATGGTTGGAATCGCCGTCCAGCGTCACCTGAATCTTCGTGGCCTGATCGATGACGTGATCGTTGGTCAGGATCAGCCCCTTCTTGTCCACCAGGACTCCGGAACCCAGGCTGCGCTCCGCGTCGGGAGCGTCGCGCGGCGAATCGAAAAAGCGGTCGAAGAAATCCTGAAACGGATCATCGTTGTTGTTTCGATTGCGGGGAGGCTTGGCACTCTTGCGCTTTTCGATGATTTGGGTGGTCGAGATGTTGACGACGGCGGGACCCAGACTCTTCGCGATATTGGAAAAAGCGCCCGACAAGTTCACCGGGTCCGGCACCGCCAGCAGCGCGACGCCATTGCGCGTCTGCCCGCGCGTGGCCAGCGCCCGGCCCGAAACCAGACTCCCGATGATAATGCCCAGCCCCAGCGTGACCGCGACGACCAGCGATGCGAACACCTTCCGCCGTCTGGCCCAGCTCCATAGTTCCTGGAATTCGATCCCCATCCCCGTGCTCCTTCTTCCCCGCCACATGCCTTAAGCGCGATTATAACATCCCGCACACTTCCGCAAACTTTGCGCCCCGCCGCGTTGCCGTTATTGCCACTCCGCCCGCGCTGCACCGCCCCGGATCGCTAGCAGGCGCCGTATTCCCGCGTGGCGTCGCACCACACTTTCACGAGGTCCGGATTGCATTCGTCCATCGACGAATTCGCGCCCATGACGAACCCCCCGCCCTTGCCCAGAATCCCGCACATCTTCTTGGTCAGCTCGCGAACCTCTTGCGGCGTGCCCACCTGCAACAGCGACGCCGGAAAACAACCGGAGATCGACAGCACGTCCCCGACGGTTTCCTTCAGCTTGGAAATATCGGTGCTCTGAAAGCGCCCGGTCGTCTTCCCCACCGGCAATTCGCGCAGATACTGGAGGCGCTTGTCCCACACACCCTCGTAGAACAATGCCGGCACGACATCCCCCGCCACCAGATCCGCCACCAGGGCCTTCAATTGCGGCCAGTAGAACCTTTCAAACTGCTCCAGCGACATGAACCCATCGGAACCGCGATGCAACGGGATGAAGACGAATTTACTCCCCGACGCGCGGCACGCCGCGATCGCCTCTTCCGCGCAAATCTTCCGCGCCTTCTCTTCCGCCGCCAGCAGCTTGTCCGGACACCGGCGCATGTCCAGAAACACGCCCCGCATGCCCCGCAGCGTGTCGCTCATGAAGTCAAACGGCGCCAGCGCAAACGCACCCCAGCGGCCAATCCCGGTCGGGAACCCCAGCGCGGCCATGCGCTGCGCATGTTTCTTCGCCACCGGGATTCTCTCGAGGTGGAATCGCGCCACTTTCGCCAGCGCCTCGATCGAGGCCACCACGCGCGGATCGTTCAGCGCCGCCAGGCTCGCGAACGCCGGATAGCCGGTCGCCAGCATGGGGATGCGCGGCAGCAGCGCCAGGCCATCGAGTTTTTCATACATGCGCGGCAGCAGCTTCCGCAACGTGTAGTTGCTCGGATCGTCGAGGAACTCGTCGTACTCCTCGGCCTTCATGTATTCGCCCTCGATGAATTGCATGGGCTTGTCGGGCGGCAGCCCATAGCCCGGCCACTTCGACAGCCGGTCGCCCAGCATCACGCTGGGCGCGGAAACAAAAGCCCCCAGCCCCACGGCCTGGTCCGGCTGGAAGTACAGCGCCGCCTGCTCCAGCAGCTGCTGCGCCTTCTCCGGGTCAGCATCCAGTTCCTGGCAGGTGATCCCGCCCATCTTCGCCAGCATGTATCCCAGGTTCAGGCTGATGGGCGTGCGGTCCGGCTTCCGCAGCGCATAGGCGTCCTCTAGGCGCTTGCTGCGCTCGGCAAGCAGCTCCTCCGGTGTCTTGGACATGATTCCTCTCCGTGTGGCGAGCGAAATCATATCACCGCGCCCGGCGGGATCATCCGTAGAAAAGGAGGATTATGTCTTCAATTAGGTGAAGGGAATGGCGAAAGCGGCCATCCCGGCTCACCCAGGCCTTGTAGCGCCCGCGCGGAGCTCATCGGACCGGGCATGCTTCACTTTTGCGCTGTCATCCCGAACCCAGCAGCGTTTTGTGCGGATGGGGGTGAGGGATCTGCTGTCTTTCTCGGACCTTGCAAAATGCGTATCCGTCGCCCCCAGCGGCGGCCTAGATCACTTTCCCTTTTCGACGGGGTAACCCTTGCCCGCCCAGTCGGTGGCGAAATTCTGCGGCAGCAGCAAAACTCGCAAGCGCGTGAAACCCATGTCGTGCAGCGCCGTGAACGCGGGCCGCAGATTCGGGCAGCGCGCAATCGGGCAGCAGCCGCAATAGAGCACCACATTGGCCGAGCGCGGCAGCCCCTGCGCCCATTTTTTCAGATCGGCGAGGCCTTCCTCCTTCGATCCCGGCCCGTGAAACGACGCCCCGGGAATGTGCCCGCCCTCGTATAGCACATGAAATCCCACGCACGCCACCACCGGCCGCTCCGCGGCGGGAGCCTTCGTCTCGCCCAACTCCTTGACGAACTCTTCGGGCTGCACCGTCTGCGCGCTGGTCCACGGGTCAGACGGAGAATCCGCTGGAGGATTAGCCGCCGGCTGAGCCGGAGGATCGGTCGGACGCCCGGAAGGACGCCCCGACGAATTGGAGTCCGAGGCTGCCACCCGCGCGGCACGCTCCGCCGCATGCAGCCGCTTCAGCGTCCCCCGAAACGAAGTCAGCGCCACCGCCGCCACAAGCATTCCTGCCAGCACCGCACGCTTCCCAGTAGCTGTCATCGA
>JAIQGD010000016.1 GCA_020072765.1 Terriglobia bacterium | reverse complement strand
GACGTTGACGGTCTCCGTCACCTTCCCGACAGGAAGGGAGAAGTCGATTACGGTCGAGCCGCCGACGCTCAGCACGACGCCCTTATTGACCACCGTCTGGAAGCCCGCCAGCGTGGCTTGCACGTTATACGTGCCGACGGGCAACTGGGAAATCCGGTAGCGTCCCTGTGAATCGGTTACGGTCGATGTCGCCGCGCTCGTCCCGGTATTGGTCGCCGTGACGCTGGCGTTAACCAGCGCGGCGCCCGAAGCGTCCGTCGCCGTGCCGGAAATGCTGGCCGTCTGCGCTTGCGCGTAACGCCATCACTATGTACAGCCATGCAAATTTCGCTATGCTACGCCCTCTTGCCATTGCCCACCTTATCCTTTCACACCTGTGGATTTCACGCAGTGAGTGCGTCATACCCTAGTTCCCACACACCCTGTGCGGTGCTTCTTACTACCGCCACCGGTTCTTGTCAAGAATAATGTGCATGCAACATTGCATACGTAATTTACGGTGGGAATTTCGAGCCAGACAGGGCCGGCCCTGCGGCGCACTTCGTAACCGTTTGGGAATAGGCATGTTATCTTTGCGCCGGCGCGATCGCGGGGAAGATGCCAATGCAGACCTCCTGCGTTGGCGGGCGGAAAGTGGGCCCGGAAAGAATACAATCCCGTTGACAGATGCGCCGCCCTCCCTTATCTTCTTTAGGCTCCGAAAGGCTGATGCTTCGGACAAAAGCTACGTCACGGTGGTGGAGCGCCCAGCAACCCTGCGCCCCGAGGAAGCAGGGGCGCTGCCACCAGACACCCGGCGGGTCGGGAGGCGGTGGATCCCACGGCCGTGTGTGGGGCGCTCCCAAAGCACCACGAGAATGACGCGTGCAAGCCTTCGTGCCAGCCACGATGGCGCTCCGCGCGTGCTGAAATCGCTAGGAAGAATTTGGATCTTGCGTGAGCGGACGGAATCGTCCTGCCATTGAGGAGAGACAGTGAGCCATAAGAATCTAGAGGACCTGATACAATCCATTGGAAATCCGGTAAAGATGTTGCGCAATTCGCAGACCGGGCCGTACGTCTATCCCGTCGTCCTGCCGGAATATTCGAACTGGAGGGATGAGCAGCGCGCCTGGCAGCAGACCTGCGTGCTTTTCAACCAGTCCTACCACATGACCGACATGTATGTGGAAGGGCCCGATGCGTTGAAATTGCTCTCCGATCTCGGCGTGAACAGCTTTCAGGGGTTCGTGCCGGACAAAGCCAAGCAGTTTGTGGCCTGCAATTACGACGGCTATGTGATCGGCGACGTCGTGCTGTTCTATCTGGACAAGAATCTGTTCAATCTCGTCGGGCGCCCCTCGATTCATAGCTGGGTGCAGTACCACTGCGAGAAGGGCGGCTACAACGCCAAGGTGGAACGCGACGAGCGAGCGGCGGCGCGTTCGGGCCCCATTGTCCGCAAGGTGTACCGCTATCAGGTGCAGGGTCCCAACGCCATGAAGGTCATCGCCAAGGTGACGGGCAAGCCGGCCCCGGACCTCAAATTCTTCAACATGACCACGATTACCATCGCCGGACGCCAAGTGCGCGCGCTGCGTCACGGCATGGCCGGACAGCCCGGCTTGGAGATTTTTGGTCCCTGGGAAGAGGGCGAGGCGGTCAAGGCGGCCATCTTCGAGGCCGGGCAGGAATTCGGCCTGCGGCTGGTGGGCGCGCGGGCGTACTCATCCAACACGCTGGAATCGGGATGGATTCCCTCGCCCATGCCGGCCATTTACAGCGGCGAGAAAATGAAGCCGTTCCGGCAATGGCTGCCGGCGAACGGCTACGAAGCCATTGCCTCGCTGGGCGGCAGCTTCTACTCCGACAATATCGAGGACTACTACCTCACGCCCTACGACATCGGCTACGGGCCGATCGTCAAGTTCGATCACGATTTCATCGGCCGGGCCGCGCTCGAGAAGATTGCGGCCAACCCCAAGCGCAAGAAGGTGACTCTGGCACTGAACGACGAAGACGTCACCCGGGCCCTGGGAACCATGTTCCAGAAGAAGGACCGCGCCAAGTACTTCGACTTCCCCTCCGCGGTCTACTCCACGTTGCCCTATGACAAGGTCATGAAGGATGGCAAGACGGTGGGGATCTCGACGTGGTGCGGCTACAGTTCGAACGAAGGCAAGATGCTCACGCTGGCGATTCTCAACAAAGAGGTCACCGAGCCGGGCACCGAGGTCACCTTCGTGTGGGGCGAGGAAGGCGGCGGGTCGTCGAAACCCACCGTCGAGCGCCACGTGCAGACGCAAATCCGCGCGATTGTCAGCCCTGTGCCTTACGCCGAAGTGGCGCGCAAGGAGTACGCGCCGGGCTGGCGGACGGCTCAGAAGTAGGTTCACACGGCAAGGCCACGCGCCCGTATTGCCGAGCGCGAGCGGGAGGGATTCCAGCGGCTATGAATCGACGACAACTGTTGTCACTGCTCGGAATCTCTCCGGCGGCCCTCGCGGCTCCCGGTGCCTTGGCGGAAGGGCCCAAAGGTCCGGCCGCCGGCTCCGGCAAGATTGTCACGCTCAATCCGAAGGGCACTCCTCCTCCCGTCAAACTCGTTCCCATGGCGCCGCGGCTTGCGAGCCTCGACGGAAAGACCGTTTTCCTGGTGGACGACGGTTTTCCCGGAGCCGATTCCCTCCTGCACTTGATCCAGCGCTGGTTCAGCCAGAACATGCCGGGCGTCACGACCGTCTATCGCAAGAAGGCCGGGGCGTACGCCGAGGATGATCCGGCGCTGTGGAAGGAGATCAAGGCCAAAGGGCACGCCTGCATCATGGCCATCGGGCATTGAGGAGGCTGCACGCCGGCGGTCGTCGGCCATTGTTTCACGCTGGAAAAGATGGGCATTCCCACCACCCCGGTGGTGACCCGGGCGTTCAAGGACCTGGCCCTCTCCACCGCGGCCAATAAAGGCATGCCGCGCGAGCGCATCACCTTCACGCCCCATCCCATCTGGGGCAAGACCGCGGAACAGATTTGGGCCTACCTCAATGGCGACGATCCGGTCAGCGGAAAGCCGATGATGAAGGAAATGGTCGATTATCTGACCCAGCCCTTGGTGCCCGAAGAACTGAAGTCGGGCATGGTAAGCCCGTCGGTCGGGCCTCCGACGTTCGGGCCGGATACTGCCGACAATCTCCAGCAGTATTACTGCGACAACGGAATGACGGACTACCTGCCGATCATCCTGCCCACGGAAGAAAAAGTCGCAGCCATGCTCAAGGGCACCAGCCATCATCCCGACGAAGTGGTCGGAAAAATGGCGGGCGGCCTGTATGAACCGTGGTCGTACACCGTCCGGCAGGTGGCCATCAACGCCGTGATGGCGGGGGCGCGGCCGGAATATTTTCCGGTGATCCTGGCGATCGCCGCTTCCGGGGTGTCCGCCCTGGGAAGTTCCACGACCTCCTTCGCCTACTCGATGGTGATCAACGGGCCGGTCCGCGACAAGCTCACGATGAACTACACCATCGGCGCGATGGGCCCGTTTGCGCAGCCCAACGCCACCATCGGCCGGGCCTGGACGATCCTGTCGAGAAATCTCGGAAACGCCGGAATTCCCGGAGACACCTACCTGGGCTCGCAGGGCAACAATCTCAATTACAACAACATCGTGATCGCCGAGAACGAGAAGGACAGTCCCTGGACTCCGTTTCACGTGCAAAAGGGATTCAAGACCGAGGAAAGCGTGGTCAGCCTGTTTGCCGGAGAGGATCTGCGCCAGGGCCACGGAGCCAAGCACGCCGGAGTGCTCGAGAATCCCATGTTTGACGAGCAGATCAGCGACATGTTTGGAACGCTGCTCGGGCTGTTTGGCGCGCTGGTGATTTGCGATCCGCTGGTAGCCAAGCGCCTGGTCGAGCAGGGCTACGACACCAAGGAAAAAATCGCCAACTGGCTGTGGAAGAACACGACGCTGCCGGTGAAGGACTACAAGCAGCAGGCCTTCGTCTATCAATTCGACTATCCGCGAGCCATCAAGGGCCAGGAGCCTTGGGCCACCTGGTACAAGATGCCCGATGATGCCCTGATTCCCCGCTGGGCAAGAGCCGAGCACATCAACCTGGTGGTCACGGGCGGGCAGACCAACGCCTTTTTTCAGGTGGGCAATCTGAGTTATCGGTCCAGCATCTCGATCGATCGCTGGGCGTGATCCACGAGCGCGCCGCTCACGCTACCGCCGGGATTTGCGCGCGGTGACGATTCCGTAGTCCATGGCGTTCTTCCGATACTTCATTCCCGAGAAACCCGCCTCTTCCAGAAAACCCTCGATTTCCGAAAGCGAGTAATAGCGCCCCTCCGTGACCGCCATCAGAAACACCGAATGGGCCGCCACCGGAAGGGGTCCCGTCTTTTGCCGGTTGAGGAAGGCATCGTGAATCACGATCATCCCGTTCCGGGGCAGCGCGGCGTGGGATTTGCGCAACAGGGATTGGACGGCGGGCACGTCCCAGTCGTGCAGGACGTTGGAAAACAGATGCACGTCGCAGCCATCCGGAAAGGGCGCTGCAAACATGTCGCCGGCCACCGCCTCCACGCGCTCCGAGCAGCCGCGACGCGCAATGCACTGGCGGGCCACGCGATCGACCGGGGGCCGCTCGAACACCGTCGCCCGCAAGTGGGGATGCGCGGCCGCCAGGCAACAAGCGTAAATGCCGGAAGCGCCCGCGATGTCCAGAACGTGCCGGAATCGTTGCCAGCCGATCTTGCGCGCCAGACTGGGCCCGAGGTAAAGGCCCCGCGCGTCCATCATCCCGGTGAACTGCTTCGACAGCGCGTCGTCCTCCATGGCCTCCGCCCAGGGCTTCTGGTCTTGGCGGCGCACCCAGTTGGCGGGCTGGCCGGTGCGCAGGACTTCGAGCAGATCGCGGCACGCCGGCCGCTCGGCAAACGGCGCAAAATACGGCCCGATGAACCAGGGCGAGTCCCGCGTCAGGAATTCCCTGGCGATCTCGGTCAGGCGAAAAGTTTGCTTCTTCTTCTCCACAAAGCCCATGGCCGCAAACAGGGTCAGCATCACATCGACGGGGCGTTCCGCCAGTCCGAGCGACTTGCATATAGTTGGCGCGTCGGAGGGTGATTTCCCCAGCCACGTGAAGAAATCCAGCCCCGTCACCGCCGCGCCCAGCAGTTCCGGGGCGTAGAGGCCGTCGCGATAGCGGTACAGCAGCGTGGGATCGTGTTTCGGCAGACGAGTCAGGGACGCCATTTCTTTCGACATTGTTTGCAATTGACCTTTTCCAGGGGGGCGCGCCGCCTTTTTCCGGCGGCACTCCGGGTGCTTAACGGCCCCTCCTGTATGCAAATGCAGCCGCCAATTCTTACACGGTACCGGCCGAGACGGCGACCATAATCCTTTCGGTGGGATGTATATAGTTGGGCCTTGACACATGCAAGCCGCTCATAGTATTAACTCACAGCGGAATTTGGGGGTGAGTCGGGTTGTATCTATCCAGCCTGCGTTGATCGCGGGCGGGAATGCCGCGCTCACGCGACCATTCTGCATTAAGTCCAAAGATCTCCGAGGTGATTGATGAAAGCACGTTTGGCTCTGGTGGTTGCAGTAGCGTTTGCGCTTTTGTTGGTTGGCGCGGGTTCGACGTTCGCGCAGGCCGTCGCGGTGGCCCAGCTTAACGGCACAGTGACGGACCCGAGCGGCGGCGTCGTTGGGGGCGCGCATATAAGCGTGCGCAACACCGGCACGAACGTCACGTCCACGGCCACTTCCAACGATCGCGGCTTCTACACCGTTCCGAACTTGACGCCGGGAACTTACGAGCTCACGGCGTCGTACTCCGGTTTCGCGAACTACCGGCAAACGCAAATCGTATTGACGGTCGGTCAGAGCGCGACGGTGGACGTGGCCCTGCAACTGGCGGCGGCGGGCGAAAAAGTTGTCGTCACCTCGGAAGTGCCTGTGATTGAGCCCACCAAGACGGAGATCAGCCAGGTCGTCGGCGAGCAGCAGATCCAGTCACTGCCGATCAGCGGGCGCCTCTTCACGGATTTCGCGCTGCTGACCCCCGGCGTCGCCACCAGCCGCACCTCGCTGGGCACGACGATCACCGAATTTGAAGTCACGCAGATTTCCTTCGGCGGCATGCGCTCGTTCAGCAACGAGATCACCGTGGACGGCGCGGACTTCGTCAACGCCCTGAGCGGCGTGCAGCGCGCCACTCCCCCGCAGGACTCCGTGCAGGAGTTCCGCGTGGTCAACAACAGCTTCGGCGCCGAATACGGCCGCTCGGTCGGCGGCATCGTCAACATCGTCACCAAGTCCGGCACGAACGATATGCACGGTTCGCTCTACGAATATTTCCAGAACAGCGCGCTCGATTCGCGTTCGCTGTTGCAGCCGGCCCCGCTGCCCAACCAACTGCGGCAGAATCAGTTCGGCGGCACCCTCGGCGGACCGATCAAGAAGGACAAGACCTTCTTCTTCATGAACTACGAAGGCAAGCGCCGCGCGGAATCTCCCACCTACCCGCCCGACCTCGTCAGCAACATTGCCCTGATTGACGAAGCCAAGGCCCTGATGGGGCTGGCGCCGGAAGGCTGCACGTTGCCTCTGGCGAGCTGCTCGGGCTCACCGATCTCATACCTCAATGGGGTTCTCAAGACCGCCAACAGCGATTTTGGTTTTGCGCGGCTCGATCATCAGATCAACACGAACAACCGCCTGGCGCTCCGCTACCTGATCGAAGACGGGCGCGCGCTGGGTGAACTGATTGGGAATACGCTCGACGGCGGCGGCATCGGCACGCCGAGCGGTGGACGCGATCTGTTCGTGCGCGACCAGTCGCTCTCCGGAACGCTGACCTCCATCCTGACGCCGAACCTGGTGAATACGGTCCTCGGCCAATGGGCGCAGCGCCACTACAACTTCCTCGGCATGACCGGCCAGCCCGACTTCAGCGTTCTGAACGACCTCGAGTTGGGCCACAACTTCGGAATTGACGACCAGAAGTACGAAAGCCGCATGCAGGTCTCGGACTCCATCTCCTGGGTCAAGGGCAATCACCTGGCCAAGTTCGGGTTCGATGGCAACTACATTTGGGATGTCGACAACTTCCCCGGGTTCACACCCGTGCGGTCGCTCATGCCGGGCCTCGGTTGCCTCGCGAATTTCGCCGAGTATTACGACGGCAGCTACGGCGCGGATGTCGGGGGATCGGCCGGCCTCAACAGCCTGGCAGCTCAGTGCCCGGTACCGGGCGACAACGGCATTGTGTTCATGTACGCCGGCGTGCCGCTGCCGACCAGCCCCACGGCTTGCGCTAATCCTCCCTGGTGCGCCCCGACTGGCGCGCCACTCAACACCAGCACGTGGGCGAACGCGTACCAGCCGTCGCTCTTCTCCAGTTACTCCCGCCAGATCAACCATGGCTACTGGGGTGGGTTCGCGCAGGACCAGTGGCGCGTCACTCCCAAGCTGACGTTCAATTTCGGTTTGCGGTGGGATTACGAATCGGGCCTCGCGGCGTTCGTCAAGCCCGATTACACGGCTTGGCAGCCGCGCATCGGCCTGGCCTACTCGCCGGACAGCAAGACCGTCGTGCGCGCCGGAGCCGGGATGTTCTCCGACCGGCAAAACATGAGCTTCTTCTTCATCCCCAACACGCAAAAGGTGGTGGCCGGATACCTCTGCGGCAACAATCCGTCCGCTACCATCACGGCCATCTGCAGCGGCGCCGGCATCCAGCCGCAAACAATGCCGATGGTTGCGTCGGGTAATCTCCAGGCGACGCAGGGATACCAGATTTTCGGTTTCCCCGCCTCGCAGGGTGCAGCCGACATGGTGGCCAGCATCATCCAGACAGGCGGCTACAGCGCGTTGACCGTGGGAGGGGTGATCCCGATGGCGGGCACCTGCTTTACGACGGGCGCGTGCGGCCGTGGCGCGGGCGGTATGGAACACAACAGCAAGCTGCCCTACGCCGTGCAGGCGAGTGCGGAGATCGATCGCCAGTTCGGCAAGGGCTTCGCGCTCAACCTCGGCTACCTCTTCGTGGGCGCGCACCGGCTGGTCCGCGGAAATAACATCAACGTTCCCTGCCCGGTGGGCACGACGGACGCTGCGCAAGCGGCAAGTCCTACAGACCCTCTGCCGGAATGGGTTCCTGGAATGGTCAATGCCAATGGTACCCTGTCGAAGTGCGCCACGGGCGTACCCGTCCTCGGAACCGGGGCTTTGGCTGGTGTCGGCCCCTGGTTTAATGGCGCGTTCGGCTCGGGCTTGCAGATGCTGAGCTCGGGTCTTCTCGACTACAACAACAACGTGGCCAACGCCGCCTACCACGGCTTGACCGTGACGGCGCTGGAGCGCTGGGGCCACTACCTCAATCTGACCGCGAACTACACCTATTCGCACACGATTGACAACGGCAACTTCACCACCTTCATCAACCTCCCCGTCAACCAGTTCGATTACGCGGCCGAGCGGTCCAACTCGAACCAGGATGTGCGTCACCACTTCGTCGCCAACTTCACACTCAGCGCGCCGAAGGACAGCTTCCTGCGCAACTTCGAGTTCAGCAGCATCATCACCATGCAGGCTGGGCGGCCGTTCACGATCTTCGCCGGCAACAACACGCTGAACGATCTGGCCGGCGGCGCTACCGACCGCGTCGCAGGCGGAGTGCCGGGGAGCGTTTGCACCTCGGCCAGCAACTGCCAAACCATGATTCCCCGGAACACCTACATCGGAGCCCCGCTGTACTCGTGGGATCTCCGCGTTTCCCGTGCGATTCATATCAGCGAGCGCGTGAAGCTCGACGTGATCATGGACGCGTTCAACGTGCTGGATCGGGCCAACATCGATGAGGTGACCTCGGTCTACGGATCTCCGGTCTTTTGCGGCGGGATCCCGAAGCGCTACAACGATGCCACCAGCCTCGCGATCCAGGCGGGCGCGGCATCCACGGCTTGCCCGGCGGGGAACATCAACATTGGTACGGGAACCTTGGCATTCAATCCGATTGGCGGGGTTAACTTCATCCCGTACAATCCGAACGCCAACTTCGGCAAGCCGCGGACCATGTTTAACCCGCGGCAGTTCCAGTTCGCCGCGCGGTTCTCCTTCTAACGGCCCAGCGCCGCCACGAAGGGCACCTATGACAGCGGCTGCCCCGCTCGATCCCAGCGATCGGGCGGGGCAGTTTGCTGTAATCTCCGAAAGCACCGCAGTCCCGCAAAATCCCTCGCACGAAACGTCTCACTGTCCGGCCCGTTTTTTCCGCAAACGAATTCTGGAGCGCACCGCGCCGTTCGTAATACAATTCTGACCCGTCACCGCGAAGAGGAGAGCATCCACCCATGAAACGAAGCGAGCATCGCATTCTCACCACCCACGTCGGCAGCCTGGTGCGCCCGGCGAAACTCCGCGAGTTGGCCGAAGCCGCCCGGAATTCGCCCGGGAGTCAGCAGCGCTACGAAGACGGCCTGCGCGAGTGCGTGGCCGAGGCGGTGCAGATGCAGGCCAAGGCCGGCATCGACATCGTCAATGACGGCGAATACGGAAAATCCAGCTGGGCCAATTACGTTCTGGAACGGATCAGCGGGTTCGTGACGCGGCCCGATCAACTGCGCCCGGTGGTTTGGCTGGGCCGCGACCGCGACCGCTTCCCCGACGTGATGGCGGCGGAGTTTCCCTGGATGGCTGCCGGCGTGCCCACGGTCGCCTGCGTCGGTCCGATCAAGTACCTGGACCTCGGCCCGCTGGAGCGCGACATTCGCAACCTGCAAGCGGCCCTGCGCTCGGTGAAAGTCGAGGAGGCTTTCCTTCCCGTGGTCGCGCCGGCCAGCACGGCCTACGACGGCGTCAACGAATACTATCCCACCGAAAAAGAGTACGTCTACGCCATCGCCGACGCCCTGCGCGAAGAGTACCGCGCCATCCACAAGGCCGGGCTGGTGGTGCAGGTGGACGACGCCGTCCTGGCCAATATGTACGACCACTTCGTGCAGCAGAGCCCGAAACATTATCGCCAGTGGGCCGGGCTGCGCATCGAGGCGCTGAATCACGCGCTCGAGGGGATTCCCGAGGATCGCGTGCGCTACCACGTCTGCTTCGGCAGCTGGCACGTGCCGCATCTTTCCGATGCCCCGCTTGAGGAGATTCTGGGCTTCATCCTCAGCGTGCGCGCGGGAGCGTATTCGATCGAGGCGGCCAATCCGCGCCACGAGCACGAATGGCGTGTGTGGGAGACGCGAAAACTTCCGAAAGGAAAGATCCTGATCCCGGGTGTGGTGACGCACCACACCATCACCGTGGAGCATCCGCGGCTTGTGGCGGACCGCATCGTGCGCTTCGCGCGCCTCGTGGGGCGTGAGAACGTGATAGCCAGCACCGACTGCGGCTTCGCGCAAGCCGACCGCATTGTGCGCGTGCCCGCGTCCGTCATGTGGGCGAAATTCGAGGCCCTGGCCGAGGGCGCGCGCATCGCCAGCAAAGAGCTGTGGCCCAAGGGCAAGAAGAGCGCCAAGCGAAAGCGGAAGCCAGCGGCCAGCAAGAAGCGCCGGCGCCGCTAAGACTCCATTCCGCGACCGCACGATCCGGGCCGGGAAAACGCGGCCACATTCCGCAAATTTAGGCTGGCCTTCCGGGCTGGTTCGGAGTACAAGGCTAACGGAGTTCCGTGCGCATGCGCGGTAATAAGGGGGAGATACGATGAAGATTCTGCGTGGACTCATTTTGATTCTGGCGATTGCGACGGGGCTGCCAGCCGTCGCGCAGCAGTCAAAGGCGGGGGCAGCGCGGTGCGATCGAGCGTGTCTCAACGAAAAAGTGGACAGCTATCTTGCGGCGCTGGTCGCGCATGATCCCTCGCGCGTCGCGTTTGCCGCCAACGTCAAGTTCGTCGAAAACACCGTCCCCATGAAGCCGGGCGAGGGATTGTGGAAGACCGCCTCCGGCATCCCCACGAATTTCGCGATCTACGTTCCCGATCCGACCGCGCAGCAGGTCGGTTTTATGGGTGTGATGCGGGAAGGCGACAAGCCCGTGCTGTTGGGCCTGCGCCTGAAGTTGGTCAACGGCAAGATCACCGAAGCGGAGCACCTTCTCGCGCGCAACCTCAGTGAGCGAAGTCTGGCGAATCTGCAGGCCCCGCGCCCCGGCCTGCTGGCCTGGGTTCCGGTGGGCGAGCGAGTCCCGCGAGAACAGGCGCTGAAGATCGGCGCTTCCTATTACGACGCGTTGACAACCGCCAATGGAAAAGCCTCGCCGTTCGCCGACGACTGCGTCCGCCGCGAAAATGGGATGCAGACAACGAGCAATACTCCGGCGCCGGCCACTCCTGGCTTTGGAACATTCGGCGCAATGGGTTGCTCCGCGCAACTCGACACAGGAATAATGAGTTACATCAAGCGAATCGAACCACGCCGCGTCTGGATCGTGGACGAAGAGACCGGTCTCGTCTTCGGCCTCTCGCAATTCCGCCACCCGATGGAAGAAAAAACGCTCAAAATCGTGGGTGTTCCCGGCGTGGACCATTGGGACATGAACTTCAAGCCCTTCGACCTTCCCGCCGCGCACATTTACAAGGTGCGAGGCGGCAAAATCCACGAGATCGAAGCCATGGGCTTTACCATGCCGTACAACTCCAAGACGGGCTGGGAGTAGGCCGGCCCGAACAACCGGCTAGAGCGTTTCGATTAACGACTGGCAGGTTCGCTTTTGTAGCGGCGGGCCGGCGTTTTCTGCCGGCCCGGCACTTCTCCGGCTTTCTCTCCGCTCCTTCTCTGCGCCTCTGCGCGCTCTGCGGTGAGACCTGCCCGGTCCCACACCCCGGGACCGGCCTCTACAAAACCTAGAGCCTTCGAACTGCAAAGTCTGCGCAATCTCCGGCTGCTTTCTTATTCCCGCCACCGCTACCAAAAATTCTGGAGCCTCTGAAACAACCAGAACGACGCCGGAACTCCCAGGGCATACGCGCCGAGGACCTCCACGCGATGGAGCGCCCACCGAACCGGCTGGATTCCCGCCAGGCGGGCGGCGCCGTATCCGGCCGCAAGCAATGCGCAGAGACAGGCAATGAAGGTCAGCTGGCCTGCCTCGACTCCGGCGTTGAAAAACAGAAGCGCGGCGGCGATCTCATTGTGGGGAATCCCCACCTCGCTTAACGCGGCGGCGAAACCAAAGCCGTGCAGCAAGCCGAACGAGGAAGAGACTACGAGAGGGAACCGGCGGGCGAAACTCTCGGGGTCGGGGCGAGCGATCTCGCGCGCAAGAAAGAGGATCGAAAGCGCAATCCCCGCTTCGATGGGCGCCACAGGCAGGCGCACAAACCCGAGCGCCGAGAGCGAAAGCGTCACGGAATGCGCCAGCGTAAAACCCGTGACCGCCACGCAAACGCGGCGGACGGTGCGGGCCAGCAGGAGGAGCCCCGTGACAAACAACAGATGGTCAATGCCCGACCCGATATGCTTTAGGCCCAGAATGAAATAATCGCGCGCCACACTCCGCCAATTTGTCGCCGCGGGAACCAGCCATTCCGTCTGGTCGGGCGGCACCACCGCCGTGTGGGTCGCGCCGTTCGCCGAGCGGAGCCGGAAAAGGGTGGAAAGCGATGGGTTGAAGTGCTTGTATTGCACTCCGATGCGCTGTCCTTCCAGGCCGGCCAGGCACGAAACCAGCATCGTCTCCAAGCCGGCGCCGGCGGCATCCTGCGTGCTCCCCGGATGAACGGAACATCCCACCGGCCAGGAAATGCTGGGCTGGTTGGCGGACTCCACCGAGGGAGGAGTCCGCACCTCGACGAAGTAAACGTGCTCCTGACGCTCGGCGATCAGGATCGACAAGGGCCGCGCATCATGGGCACGCGCAAGGCCCGGCATCAGGCAAGACCCGAGGCATGCCGCCAGAAAAAATATGAGCCGCCAAGGCCGGGCCTTTGTCGGAGTCCTCACTTGGAAAGCGAACCTCCCAGGTCCTTCTGCATTATTTTGTACTCGCCGGCGAGCTGGTTCAGGGATCTCGAACGTGCCTCTTCGCTCTGATCGCGCAGCCAGTCATCGGCCACCTGCGACCGGATCTCGTTGAGTGCCGGGATGCGTGCCGCGGTGAGCCGCGTCATCAGGACAACGTGATAGCCATAGGTGGATCGGAGCGGTCCGATCCAGTGCTTCTCCGAAGGAGCGCTTTGTTTCAGCTCCGAGACGAACTCGTTGCCGAAGTGGCTCGCCACATAATCGAATTTCCGTTCGACATAGTTCTGCAGGAAGGGGAAGCGGTCTCCATACTTTGGCGCATCGCTGAAGGAGGCGGCGTTGGCGTTGAGTTTCTCTTTCAGACGCAGGGCCGATTCTCGCGCCTCCGTGTCGCCACGCACGGAAGAATCAAAAAAGACGTGCGCGAAGGTCACCGAAGGATCGACGGCATAACGCTCCCTGTTTTTCTGAAAGTATTCGGCGAGCACGCCAGCGTCCGGCGCCGCGCGGCCTTCGGCCATGTCCTCGACTAAAAAGCGCATCTTCTGTACGAGACGCTGCCGGATGACGTAATCCCCTTGCTCCAGCCCCATGGCCTTGGCCTCGCGGTAGAGGATCTCCTCCTGGACATACTGGTCCACGAGATCCTTCCGCTCCGCGGCAGTCATGGCCTCCAGTTGCGAGGAGAAAAATTCCGGCTGGAAGGCTTTGGAACGATACTGCAAAAAAGTCAGCAGCGTTTCCTTGTCTACGACGATCGTCTTGTCGGAGGCCAGAGCAGGCCCGGCGCGGTGCGTCAGGCCGAATATTCCGAATAGAATGCCGCCGGCCACCAGGAAGTGAAGCAGCGGTTCTCGCAGAAAGCGCCGCAATCTCATTTCGGCGCTCGCGGGGTGTACCAAATCGGCGAAGAATAGGCCCTTTCCTGTATGGTGGCCGGTTGGTGCGTCTCTTTGACGTCGATGCCGAGCGCCACGGCATCGTAGGCGGAGTGGCGCGGCGTCGGGATTTCCAGAACGCGGACGTAATAAAACGCCCTCTGTCCCGGATGGAAATCCGGGTCCGTCCACACGGTGGCCAGCTGCGCCGCCCCAATGGTATTCGAATACGTGGCGGTGCGGACATCGACGGTGTTGCCCACCGCCGCCAGCTTTCCGTCGCCGCTCAATTTGCGCTCGCCGGCCCAGGCAGCGTTGTAAATGTGCTCGTGAGTCTGGCCCGAGGCGTCCAGCCAGCCTTTGATCACCTGGATGCGATCGAGGTTGCCGCTCATGGGATCTTTCACGGCATAGATCAGAAGGGAAGGAGCGGTTCCTTTCGGCGCGTTCCAAAGGTCTCCGCCCATGGGAACCCCTTTGCTATAGCCCGCCTTGGATACGTCCTTTGCATTGGCGTCAGCCGTCCTAAAGGAATAGCCGCCGAATACGCGCAAGGAGATGCGCGGCCCGGTGGTGGCGTACACCTCCTTGCGTTTGAAAGCCGCGGCAATCGCCTCCCGTGTGTTGGCCGTGGCCCACACGCCCGCAATGCCGCTGGCCGACATTTCCCAGGCCGGGAAGATGACCGGTGAAGAGGGCCGCAAGCGCTCTTGAGGCAACGCGTCCATAGCCAGCTTGCCGAGAAAATCATTCTCTTCGACCGATGAAAGGCCCGTGTGAGAATCGGAGGCTCCGATCATGCCGAACTTGTACGGATTCGCGCCTGCGCTCTGTTCGATCTCCAGCCCGCGCAGAAGGGCGTAGCGCGCATAATCGCCCTTATTGGGCGGAGTCGGAGTGCCAGTGAGCAACTTCCTGCGGATCTCGAAATCGGCGAATTCGTCGGTGGGGGATAACTCCGGAAGGACTTCGGAAGTCCCTTTGACTTGGGTTACTTCCATCACGGGTTCCCACCGCATGCGCATGCGGGCGTATTCCGCGGTGATCGGGCGGCCGGCACTGTCCACCATATCGAACATGAGACCGCCCGAAAGGTTCGAGTTGTGCGGGATGGCGATGAGCTCGGCACCCGTCTCCTTCTCTGTTTTCTCCAGCCATTTCCAAAGGTCTTCCGGCTTGTCGCTTTCGTACGAACTGAAGGGTATGAACTTCTTTGCGGTGGCGGCATCGGAAGGGGTAAAAATCACGCGGTGCAGGTTCTTCCAATTCGGAGCGGAGGACCATTCCCAGCCGGCGAAGGCCGTGAACTTGCCGGGTTCGTTGTAGCGTTCCGCCGCATCCACCTGCGCCGCCCACGTTCCCTGGCGAATCTCGATGCTGAAGAGTTGCTTGATCACTTCCTGGCGCTCTTCCGGCTTGAAGTTCATCACGGACCGGCGCACGTTGGTTTGGAGCTCGGCTCGCAGCCGCTTGCCCCACTCGGTCGCCAGCATCAGCGTATTGCCCTTCAAGAGCTCCGTCTGCAAACTCATCAGCTCGGCGTGATCCGAGACCACGAGAAAATCGAGGGGGCGCAGTATGCGCACGCGGGTCCGGAGGGAGGGGTGGAGAACCGGCAAGCCCTTGGCGAAGCGATAGGCCGTGTCCGGATCGGCGCTGATGTTTCCCGTGCTGAACGCATCAATGGAATTCGAGGTGTGCAGATGCGTATCCCCCCAATACAGATGCGTTTCCTGGGAATGCGCGCGGGCGGCTGCCATCGTCGCGACCATGAAAACCAATAGAAACCGCAGCCAGATCATTTGTCTTCTCACGAAGTTGCTCCTGTCCGGTACGGGGGATTTATATGCATTTCTCTCCACGCGCACAAGGGGAAAGTAGGGATTGGGAACGAGATCCGATTGTCCCGCTGCAAAAAAAGGGCACGCCGGAGTTGCAGGCTAAAGCGTCGCCGCCGGCGAAAACGAAACACAGGGGAAATTGTGGAGGCGCGGGTGGGAATCGAACCCACGTATAAAGGTTTTGCAGACCTCTCCCTTACCACTTGGGTACCGCGCCGGTGCAATACAGTATAGCGAAATTGCGCCGACTTTTCCGAGGCAAACGGGCGGGCGCGTGTTTTCGGCGGCTAGCGAATGCGGAGCTGGTAGGGCACGCGGGCCTGCACCGGCTCCATCACGCCGGCGATGTGCCGGAGCGTGGCGTCGAGTGAGCCGAACTCGCTCAGTTCGCTGGAGTCGCGCTCAAAGAGCATTTCGAGAAGCCCTTTTTCTTCGGGGAAGCGCACCAGATGCACGGGGGAGGCGGCGGGGATGTGCGCGAGTTCCTTGGCGATGGCGAGGGCGCGGTCCAGTCCGCCGAGTTCGTCGACCAGTCCGGATTGGCGGGCTTGCGCGCCGGTCCATTCGCGGCCCTTGCCGATTTTGTCCACGGCCTCGACCTTCATTCCGCGTCCCTGCGCGACGCCGCGGGTGAATTGGGAGTAGGTGTCGCGGAGCGATTTTTCGATGTAGGCGCGCTGGTCGGGCGTGAAATTCTGCTGGTCGGAAAATAGCGTGGCATTGTCGCTGGTGGCGACGTAGTCCGTGCTCACGCCCAGGAGACGGTAAAGGCCGGCGAGATTGAGTTTGCCGACCAGGACTCCGATCGAGCCGGTGATGGTATTGGCGTCGGCCACGATTTTCGTGGCGGGGGTGGCGATCCAGTAGCCGCCGGAGGCCGCGACGTCCGACATGGAGACGACCACGGGCTTGCGCGCGCGGGCCCGCTCGACTTCGCGGCGGATCACTTCGCTGGCGACCACCGATCCTCCGCCGGAATCAATCCGCAGGACGATGGCTTTGATGTCCGCGTCGTCCCGCGCGGCGCGAAGATCCGCAGCCACCGAATCGCCCCCCATGATAATTCCCTGGGTCGGCGAGTTGCGCGAGTCTCCGGACATAATCAGGCCGCTGGCGTAGATGACGGCCAACTGGTCGCCTTCGGGATTCTTCACGAAGGAGGCGTAGCGGCCCAGCGAAACGGGTTTCCAATCGCGATCGCCGCTCTTGAAGTAGTCCTGCACCTGGTCCCAGTAGGCCAGCCGGTCGACCAGACGCTTTTCCACCGCCTCGCTGGTGAGGAGCGGCCCGTGGGTGAGGATTTCCTCGAAGGCGGCGGGAGTCATGTGGCGCGCTTGCGCCGCGTCGTTCAAATAGCGGCTGTAAATGCCGTGCAGCACGGATGCGACTTCCTCGCGGTGCTCCGCGGTGAATTTCTTCTCTGTGAACATGTTGGTCGCCGTCTTGTATTCGGCGATGTGGTAGAACTCCGGGACGATGTTGAGTTTGTCGAGCGAGCCGCGGAAGAAGACGGCCTCGGCCATCATGCCTTTGACGTTGAGCGGAGCGCTGGGCACGAGCCAGATTTGCTGGCAGGCGCTGGCCAGATAGTATTCCGGGTTGCCGACGCCTTCGTAGCCGAGGTAGCAGATGCTGGGCTTGCCGCTGGTCTGGAAGGCCAGGAGGTGCGCGCGGAGTTCCTCGAGCTTGGCCCAGCCGGTGTCGAGAGAACCGAGGCGGAGGACCAGGCCGGTGATGCGGGAATCGGTGCGGGCGGCGTCGATGGCGTCGACGTAGTCGTGGAGCACGGCGGGCTTTCGGCCGGTCAAGCTGCCGAGCAAGTCGGTGGGATGCTGTTCGTCGATGGAGCCGGTGGCGTCAATGACCAGCACGGAGTGATTGTCGAGCCGCTCCGGTCTCCAGGCCGCCCACAGAACCAGCACAACAACCAGTGCCAGCACGCCGATCACGATCGCCCGCCTCTTTGCCCACGTCATCTGCGTTCACCTTTCACCGGCTGCTTGACTGTGTTACGGCGGAAAATCGCTGCCTTTTCACCCACGATCGTACCCCCGAAAGTGTTGCGATTAGAGAGGGGGGCGGTCCTTTGTTTCCAGTCAGTTAGAGGGATTTCTGTAAATTGAGTGTTGCGATTAGAAATGGGCGGACGGAGGCGCGCAAGGGCTCCGGGCGTGGCGCCTGGGTCCCCCAGGGGTTGAAACCCCTGCGGGCTGGATGGCTCCCGGTGCGGCTGAAGCCGCACCCTGACGCACGGCTGCGTAGGGGCCTGTGCGCGATGAGCGCGATGGGCGAAATGGCCGGATCGGGGCCGCGTGAAATGTCGAGGCGACGGGGCAGCGTCGTCCGCGCAGCGGCTGGCGGAGCGGCCGCCGGCAGCCGGGGCTTCGTGCGCCGTTGTTGGCGTTTGCAAGACCATGCGTTCGCTTCCCAGCATCAATTTACCGTAGCACGACCGAAGTGCAGGTGCCACCGGTTGTTGGTGTAAACAATGCACAGCCAGGAGTGGCTTCGCCGCAGCCAGGATAACCGTCCCGGCTTCGCGGGACCGGCCACTACACAAGGTAATTTCGCGCGAAAGGGGAGATGAAATCGGGGATCATGCAGCGCGGATATTGCGGCGCTATCTGGCTCAAGTAATGGGATGGGTTAATGTTTTTAGGGGTATAATCCTGCGCCATATGGAGCTGCCTTCGGTCCATCGCGTGGGACCTTAGGAAATCGCAGGGTCAATTGGTGTGGGCGGAGCCGGGCAGGGCGCAGCAAGCAGCGCCCCTACGGCGGACTACGAGCCGCGAACTATGAGCGGTGATTTGCCGGACGCCACCCGCGAACGTATCTCATCAGTCCGGGAGGTTTTTCAGGCTGACCTTAGGGGCAAGGCCCCACGTTTAGGGATGATTGGATGTCGGAGCTAAAGGTCCGACCCCCTAAAAACCATTTACGAGACAAGTTGTGGCCGCTGGGCCAAAGTCCGAGCGGAGCGCGTTGTTTGCGTTGCGGATGGTTTTGCGGAGCGAGGGATCTCATGTTGAATGCAGGGACGAAGCTGGGGCCTTACAAAATCGCCGCGCCGATCGGCGCGGGCGGGATGGGCGAGGTGTATCGCGCGCACGATTCGAAGCTCGGACGTGAGGTCGCGCTGAAGGTTCTGCCCGATGCATTCGCGCGCGACGCCGAGCGGATGGCGCGGTTCCAACGCGAGGCGAAGGTCCTCGCCTCGCTCAATCATCCCAACATCGCCTCGATCTACGGGTTGGAGGATTCCGGCGCCACGCACGCGCTGGTGATGGAGCTGGTGGAAGGCCCGACGCTGGCCGAACGCATCCGTGCGGGTGCGATTCCCATTAGCGAAGCATTGCCCATTGCCAAGCAGATCTGTGAAGCCGTGGAGTACGCGCACGAGCACGGGATCGTGCATCGGGATCTCAAGCCATCGAACGTGAAGGTGACGAGCGACGACGCGGTGAAGGTTCTCGATTTTGGCTTGGCCAAAGCTCTGGAAGGCGACGCGTCCTCCGTGGATTTCGCCAACTCGCCGACGATCAGCAGGATGGCGACGCAGGCGGGGGTGCTGCTGGGGACGGCGGCGTACATGTCGCCGGAGCAGGCGAAGGGCAAGGCGGTGGACCGCCGCGCGGACATCTGGGCATTCGGCTGCGTGCTGTACGAGATGCTGACGGGCAAGATGGCGTTTCGCGGCGAGTCGGTGACGGACACGCTATCGGCGGTGATCCGCACGGAGCCGGACTGGTCGAGGCTTCCAGCGGAAACGCCGGTACGGGTGCGCGTGCTGCTGCAGCGTTGCCTGCAGAAGGACCCGAAGCAGCGGTTGCAAGCCATCGGCGATGCGCGCATTTCGCTCGACGAAGTTCTGGCGGGCGTGCCGGACCCAACTTCGGCCGCCGCAACCGCACGTCCGGCCAAACGGTGGCTGCTGTGGGTGGCTGGGGGGGCCGCGGGTGTATTGGTCCTGGCTGCGGTGTTGTTGGCGTTCCTCTACACGCGCGAGAAAGCGCCCGCAACCCAGATCATGCGTTTTGAAATTCCCGTGCCCGAGAAACTGACCTTGAGTGGCGTCTTCGCGTTATCACCCGACGGCCGCAAACTGGCGTTCGTCGGCACAGGCGCGGAGGGCCAGACCCGCCTGTGGGTTCGGTCGGTGGAGACACTCGATGCGCGGCCTCTCGACGGTACGGAAGGCATCTCAGGCTTCCCTTTTTGGTCGCCCGATAGCCGTTATATTGCGTTCCCCAGTCAGGGCAGGCTGAAGAAAATCGAGGCCGCGGGCGGTCCTCCGGTGACGCTGTGCGATGCCCCCTCCGCCTTTGGAGGAGCGTGGAGCCGCGACGATCAGATCGTTTTCGGATCGCTTCTCGGCATGCGGCGAGTCGCCGCGTCCGGCGGTTCCCCTTCGCCCATCACCACCGACGGAACTGCCGTCACTCCCTCCTTTTTGCCGGACGGGCGTCACTTCGTTTACTGGCGTGTGTTAACGAACGGAGGCGGTACGGGTATTTATCTTAGCTCCGTGGATGCCAAGCCGCAGGAGCAGCCAGGGAAGAAGTTGTTGCCCGACTCCTCCTCCGTTGCCTACGCGCCGTCTTCGGGCTCGAATGTGGGGCGCCTGCTCTTTGTACGCGGCGGCATGGACGTTGGGGGACTTGGCACCTTGATGGCCCAGCCGTTCGACCCCACGCGACTCGAACTGGCCGGCGAAGCTATTCCGATTGCCGAGCAGGTTTCCAATCTGAGTTTCTCGGCGTCCGCCACGGACGTTCTCGTTTATATACAAGGTTTTCAACCCGTGGCGACGGGCGGAGCCCGGGGCAATATCCACGGCCAACTGAGCTGGTTCGACCGGGCGGGGAAGCTCATCGGAGCCTTTGGGGACGTGGGTGTTTACCGCAGTCTGTCGCTCGCGCCGGATGGAAAGCGTGTGGCCTTCGAGCGCGTGGATCTGCAAAACGCGGGCAACAGGAATGTCTGGCTCTATGAGTTCGCGCGGGGCGTGACGACGCGGTTCACCTTTGACCTGGGCTGGAACTCGAACCCCGTATGGTCCCCGGACGGCAGCCGCATCGTGTTCGTTTCCAATAGAACTGGCGGGATGTTTGATCTGTACCAGAAGACGTCGAACCTCGCGGGCGAAGACGAAGTCATGTTCAAATCGAGCGAATTCAAGGCCCCCAGCAGTTGGTCGCCGGACGGGCGCTTCCTGTTGTATTACAACCCCGTTCCGCCCAACCATATATGGATTCTTCCGCTGGGCGGCGACACGGCGGACCGCAAACCGGTTGCGGTAGAACACTCGGAGTTCAACCAGGCAGCCGGCCGATTTTCGCCGGACGGCCGGTGGATCGTCTATTCGTCCGATGAATCCGGCAAGGACCAAATCTACGTGCGGCCGTTCGATGCTGCTTCCGCCTTGGGCTCAGCCTCCAGCGGAGGAACGCCCGCGACCGGCAAGTGGATGGTGTCGAAGGACGGCGGAACCACTCCTCTCTGGCGCCGGGACGGCAAGGAGCTGTTCTACTTGTCCCTGGACGGAACGGCGATGGCGGTGGAAGTCAACACGAGCGGGGTGTTTCAGGCGGGAATTCCCAAGGCGTTGTTCAAGGTGCCGCGCGGCGTGCTGTTCTGGGACGTCTCCGCGGATGGCACGCGTTTTCTCATGCCGGCCCCTTCGGCGGCGAGCGCGCAGCCGCCGTTCACCGTCGTGTTGAACTGGCAGGCGGGGCTGAAAAAATGACGCTTGCGGCGGGGACTTCAGCGCGGCATCTGCATCTGGCCGGAAGAGCCGAAGCGCCGCGCGGCCGCCGGGACGAAGTGAAGAAGCTCGTTCCATAGGGTGCGTTCGACCCCCTTTTTGCGCTCCAGGCAGAAGTGACCGCATAGATCCGCAGGATGTGAGAGGTGCACAGCCAGGAGTGGTTGTGCCACGGCAAGACGCGGTCCGCTGAAGCTGGACCAGTTGCTACATACCCCTCCGAAGTGACAGCATCTCGATGGGCGGCGGCTCGAGCGGCAACGATTGGCACGCGCGGGGGGATCGCGCTAGAGTGTGTGCATTGCCGTGGCGACGCGATGCATAGCCAGGAATGGCTGTGCCACTGGAAGGCTGCCCGGTCCCGCTTCGCGGGACCGGCCGCTACAAAGGCGAGAACAAGGCTGCCCGGTGCGGTAAATCTGGACCGGCCGCTACAAAGGCGAGAACAAGGCTGTCCGGTGCAGTGAGGCTGAAGCGGGTGCTACAAAAGGCAGAGCGAGAGCCAGGGAAGCACAAAGGCGAAGGTCGATGAGTCCAATGGTTTGGGTGGCCGCGGCGGTGGCCGCGATGATAGTGGTGGGATGGCTGGTGTGGTCGGCGGGGCGGCGATCGGAGGCGCAGCTGTCGGCGGTGCGCCAGGAGATGCAGACGTCGCTGGCGGCGCAGGGGCAGGCGGTGACGTCGCAGATGAGCCAGCAGATCAATCAGCTGACGCAGGCGATGACGCAGCAGCTCGGGCAGGTGCGCCAGGAGCTGCAAAGCGGAGTGGCGTCGACGGGGCAGCTGGCCAGCGACGCGCAGAAGGAAGTGGCCAAGCGCTTGCAGTCGTCCACCGAGGCGCTGGTGCAGATGAGCGAGAAGATCGGCGAGGTGCAGCAGACCAGCCGGGACCTTTCCAAGGCGGCGGAGACGCTGCAATCGGTATTGGGCGGAGCGAAGACGCGGGGGACGCTGGGCGAGGTCACGCTGGAGCGGTTGCTCGAGGATGCGCTGCCGCAGAGCGCGTTTGTAATGCAATACCGGTTCGCGTCAACCGGGGCGATTGTGGATGCGGTGGTGCGCAGCGGCGAGCGGCTGCTGCCGATTGATTCGAAGTTTCCGCTGGACGCCTACCGGCGGCTGGCTGAAGAGGGCGGCGAGGCGCGGCGCGAGTTTTCCGTGGCGGTGCGCAAGCACGCCGACTCGATTGCCGGGAAATACATTCTGCCGGACGAGCACACGTTCGATTACGCGCTGATGTTCGTGCCTTCGGAAGGGGTGTATTACGAGCTGCTGATGACCGAGGACGCGAAGTCCGGGAAGCTCGACGAATACTGCCGGGGCAAGCGCGTCTTCCCTGTTTCGCCGAACACGTTTTACGCCTGCTTGAGCGCCATCGCCGTGAGTTTGCAGGGGCAGCGCATCGAGGAAAATGCGCGGCACTTGCTGGCCAGCCTTTCCGGGCTGAAGAAGCAGGTGGAGTCGTTCGCGGATGTGTATGAAAGGCTGGGCACGCATCTGCGCCACGCGCAGCAGAGCTACGAGGACGCGGACAGCCGGCTGGGCCGGGCGCGCAATTCGCTGGAACAAATGTCCCAGGGCACGCTTCCGGAAGCTGCGCCGAAGGCTCTGGAATCCGCCACCGGCAAATGATTTTCCATCCGAAGAGCTGGTGACGCCCTGCCTGCAACTTCTTTCGTGAACCGTTTGCAGAGATTTAACACAGAGGGCACGGAGAAGGCACAGAGAACACAGAGAAGAACAGGCGCGCCGCACAGACGCAGAGGGCGCTGAGAAGAGAAGGGCTGATTTCGAGCGCCTGGATTAAGCTACGGCGCCTTCCGTGTGAGATGCCCGGTCCCGCTTCGCGGGACCGGCCGCTACAAAACCTCCGCAACAATCACGCGTCCCATGCACAAGACCCCAGACGAGAAGAAAACTCCACGAGGTGCGGAATGTGATCGCGCTGTTCGATGTGGTCTGCTTGGCGAGGCGCTCGGACTATAGGGCGGCGCGGGCGGCGTCGAGAAGGGTGCGGAGATCGTCAGGCACCGTGTTGGGGGCGAGCCGATCGAGTTCCCGGCGAACCGCCTGGAAATTGTGGGACGAGTGTGACAGGCGGCCGGCGAGGCGGCGGATCTTCCCTTGCAAGTTGTGGGGCGCGAGCGGCGCAGCGGCGACCAGATAGCGGCGAGCCGCGTCCGGATCGGGCGCGGGCAGCAGGCGCGCGTGGAAGGAGAAATCGCCGGTGCGGATGGTTTCGACCTTGAGCAGCGCGAAATTCTGCGGCCCGCCGCCGGTGACGACTTCCTGCAGATCGCCGCTGAGAAATCGCAGCACGCCGGGCGTTTCGTTTTCTGCGACCAAGTGCAGGGGCTGCTCCCAGCCCTGCACGCGCACGCGCATCTGACTCTTCTGGCCGGGCCGCAGCGGGGGATTGGGCGCCTCGAATTCGAGCGAGACGAGCGATGTGGCGGCGCTCCATTGCCCTTTGGGGGATTCGACCCAGATGGTGGCCGGGCCGGGTTCGGCCTTGGCCCCGGGGAGAACCACGAGGCATGCGGGCGAGGCCGCGAGAACCAGCGCGGGCTGGCCGTTGATTTTCACGCGGTTGGCGTTGGCATCGCCGGCGAATGCGGCGCCGCAAACCGAGAAACGATCGCGCAAGGAAACCACGGGCGCCACGCGGATCGCCGGCGGGCTATTCGCGGGGGCGGACACATCCACGAGCGCCGCGACGGACGCTCCGGAGGCTTTCGCCAGCAGGACGCCGCTTTCCGGCGCGGTGAAGGATGCGCGCCCGGTGCGGTCGGTGGTGACCGAGAGGTCGCGCCCTAGGCGGACTTCCAAGCCGGAGGTGAGCCGGCCATCCACGCCCAGAACCGCGAGCGTAGCCGGCTGGCCGGCCACAATCCTGGGAGGGAGCACAATGGTCACGGCCGAGTTGGTGCGGCTCGTCGACGGCGCTTGCCCGCGCGCGGCTTCGACCAACGCGGAGGGAAGCAGCGCCGGTGCAAGGCAGCCGAGCAGCGCGAACGAGACGGCGAAACAGAGATGGCGGCCGTGGGAGAAGCGCGCGGGTGTGCGAAGGTGCGGCGCGAGTGTCATCATTCATCCAGGCGGACGACGAAGGTGGTCAGGTGTTCGCGGGAGCGCAATTCCTCGGCGAGGCGGCCGGCGGCGTCCTCGGTGGGCAGGCGTCCCGCGCGCACGCGATAGAACAATCCGGAAGGGGAATCATAGGTGGCGATGCTGACGGGGGCGTAATTGGCCGCCAGTTGCGCGCGCAGGCGGTCGGCGTTGTCCTGCATGCGGAAGGCGCCCACCTGCACGCCGAAGAACCCGACGCGGGGATTGGGCCCGGCAATGACCTCGATGCGCACCTGCGCGGTGCCGGTGCCCACCATGCCGATGGCCTGGGCCGCGGAGAGCGAGAGGTCGATGATGCGGTTGGCCACGAAGGGGCCGCGGTCGTTGATGCGGACTTCGGTCTGGTGGCCGTTGCCGAGGTTGGTGACGCGGACGACGGCGCCGAACGGCAGGGTGCGGTGCGCGGCTGTGAACGCGTGCATGTCATAGATGTCGCCATTCGAGGTGCGGCGGCCGTCGAAGGGGTTTCCGTACCAGGAGGCCACGCCTTCCTCGACATATTCGCCGGGCACGACGGGTTGGCGCTCGATGGGCGGAGGAGGTCCGGAACGCGGGGAAGGCTGCGCCGGAGGAGCCGCGACGGGAGGGCGCGCCGTGTGCGCGGGGTGCGCGCAGCCGGCGGCGATCAGGCCCAGGAAGAGTGCGGTCACCAGTGCCAGCCGACGCGGCAGCCCAGCCCGCGCGCAGCTCCGGGCACGCTTCGATGCTTGTTCGAAATCCGTCACCCGAGCGACGGACCTCACGCGACATCCTGCTTCACTGGTGTGCACTCAACTTGGGTATTATAGGAACGCACTGGCATTCCCGCAAGGAACCCTGGGGCTGAGCCGCCGCGCGTGCCGCGGAGGCGCAGCCGGATCGGCGAAGAGATGAGCGGATTTTTTGGCGGTGAGCGCAGCGGGCCGCGCCCGAAGCTTTGCCCGGCGTGCCGGACGCTGGTGGGCGCGAGCGCCACGCGGTGCCACCAGTGCGGCGCCAGCCTGACGTTTTCGCTGGCGGCGGCCAGCCGGTCGCTGGAACGCCTGATCCCGACCACTTCCCCAGCCACCTACGCCATTCTCACGCTGAGCTGCCTGCTCTACGGCCTGAGCCTGCTGTGGACCATCCGCCTGGGGGAACTGCAAGGACTTGGCGGAGGATTCTTCGGTCTGATGGGCCTCGGAGCGATTGACGGCAATGTGGCGCAACAGCTTGGCGCGTCGTCGCGGCTGGCCACGAATCTGCACGAGCCGTGGCGGTTTGTGATGGCGATTTTTCTGCACGGCAGCCTGATGCACATTATCTTCAACATGTGGGTGCTCATGGACATTGGGCCGACCATCGAAGAGATGTACGGCTCGGCGCGCTATGTTTTCATCTACGTAGTGGCGGGAATCGGCGGCTACGCGCTGAGCAGTTTTTTCGGGCGTTTCAGCGTGGGCGGCTCCGGGGCCTTGGTGGGGCTGATCGGCGTGCTCCTGGCGGTCACGATGGGCCGGCAGACCGCGGCCATGCAGATGCTGCGCGGGCAGCTGATTCGCTGGCTGATTTATATCGCGGTCTGGGGATTGTTGTTTTCGGGGATCGACAACTGGGCGCACCTGGGCGGATTGGCCACGGGATTTGCGCTGGGCAAGATGATGATCGATCGCCCGCCGGCCACGGGGGAAGAACGGTCGAGGGCCTACGTGCTGGGCTGGGCGGCGGGGTGCGCGGTGGCCGCGAGTTTGGTGGTGGTGGCGGTCCGGGTGTTGCGCGGGGGAGGGTAGCACGGGGCTTCAGGGGCTAAAGCCCCCGGATTCCAGGCGAGTTACGCCGGGGCTGAAGCCCCGGCCTCCTAAAGCGGTCTATTCACCGGCCTGGCCAGCACCCTCGGTATGGAGCCGGTGCGACACCACGACAGCGTAGTGCACGCCGGAAATCATCACCAGCGCGGCGACGAGAAAGCCGCACACCCACCTTGCGATCCAGAGTGCGCCGTTGACGTTCCACACGGCTACCACGAGCACCAGCACAATCAGGAGAATTTCAAAGAAGGTGGTGGCCTTGCCCCAGACGCTCGGGGGAAAGGGACGGTAGCCAATCGTCACGAGAATCACCGCGCTGGCGGCCAGCAGCAGAACATCGCGGCTGAGAACGAGAATGGCCAGCCACCAGCTGATCTTGGCCTTGAGCGCCAGCACGACGTAGGAGGAAGAGAGCAGCAGCTTGTCGGCGATGGGATCGAGGTAGGCGCCGAGCGGCGTTTTCTGATTCAGCTCGCGCGCCAGCAGCCCGTCGAGGCCGTCGCTGATGCCCGCGGCCACGAGGATGCCGAGGGCCAGGGCGTAATGCTCGTACTCGATGGCGATCACGAAGAACGGCAGGAAGGCCAGGCGCAGCAGCGTGAGCTGGTTGGGAACGGTGAAAATTCGGCTGTGCATTTGTCTTATCCGGCCTGCAGGCGGGCTTTCTTCCCGCTTCATTCGGGCGCCGTGGGGCAACGTGCGCAGGGCGCCGGTTCAGGCAAACTGCGCGAGGTAATCCACCAGCGAGCGGCCCACTTTCTTTTCAAATGTTTCCGCCAGGGAAGGGACCGATCCGCGGGCCTCGTCCAGCGCGATCCGCTCGATCCGCAGCATGGGGAAAAACAGCGTCGGCAAACCGATGCGGTCGCCCTCGGGGTGCAAGACCTCGCTGACGAAATGATCGAAGGAGCCGAGGTCGATGCCGCGCAGGGTGACGCCGGCGCTGGAGACATCGAGCAATTCGCCCCACAAGCGTTCCTTCGGGCTGTGCAGGCTCACGACGACAATCGAGTGCGGGTCCATGGTTTCCGCCAATGTCCTTCCGGGTGCGTCCGCCGGGGAACTCCTCCGCCGTCAAAGCAGTAGTTTACTACAACTGCCAGGAAGCATTTGGCGGCGCCGGTGTGTGTTGCTCATGTGGGGCGTTCGGTGCGGCGGCTGATGCCCTGGCGGGCGGCGCGCTTCAGGAGGCGGATGAGTCCAGCCACGTTTTCGGCGGCTTGCTCGGCGTGGGAGGCCTTCTCGACCTCGGCGACGAGCGCGGAGCCGACGACGGCGGCGTCGGCGATGCCGCCGAGCACGGACACATGAGCCGGGGCCGAAATTCCGAAGCCGACGGCGAGAGGCAATTTCGTGAAGCGCCGGACGCGCCGCGCCAGTTCCGGCAGGTCTTCGGGGAGGGCCTCGCGGGCGCCGGTCACGCCGGTGCGCGAGATCAGATACAGGAAGCCGCTGGAGACAGCGGCAATCTTTTCCAGACGCGCATCGGTGGAGGTGGGCGCGGCCAGGAAGATGGTGTCGAGGCCGTGGGCGCGCATCGCCGCGCGGTAATCTTCGGCTTCTTCCGGCGTCAGGTCCGTTGCCAGGACGCCATCGGCGCCCGCCGCGGCGGCCGCTTCGGCAAATGTTTCGAGGCCCATCTGCAAAAGGGGATTGAAATAGCTGAACAGCACCAGGGGCACCTGGGTGCGCGCGCGGAGGCGGGCTACCAGGCCGAGAACGCCCGCGAGGGTGGTCCCGGCGCGGAGGGCGCGTTCGATGGCGCGCTGAATCGTGGGCCCGTCGGCGACCGGATCGCTGAACGGCACGCCCAGTTCGATGACGTCCGCGCCGGCCTCGGCCGCCGCCAGGACAATCTTCTCGGTCGCCTCCAGCGAAGGATCGCCCGCGGTGATGTAGGCGACGAGGCCGAGTTCGCCCGTTTGCGCCAGCTCGCGGAAGCGGCGCTCGATGCGGCCCGCGGATGGCTGGGGCGAAGCCGAGGACTTGGGGCTGGCGGCGTCAGACATAGCGGGAGAGAGTCTCCATATCCTTGTCCCCGCGGCCGGAGACATTCAGGATGACGATTTCGCTGTTCTTCATCCGCGGCGCGCGCTGGATCAGCCCGGCCACGGCGTGCGCGGATTCCAGAGCGGGAATAATCCCCTCGATGCGCGCCAGCGTGCGCGCGGCGTCGATGGCCTCTTCGTCGGTGACGGAAGTGTATTCGGCGCGGCCCAAATCCGCCAGCCAGGCGTGCTCGGGTCCGATGGCCGGATAATCGAGGCCGGCGGAAATGGAATGCGTGGGGGCAATCTGGCCGTCGGCGGTCTGCAGCACGTAGGTGTAAGTTCCTTGCAGCACGCCGGGGCGCGCGCCGGTGAAACCGTGCGCCGCGCCCAGCCGCGCGGCATGTTCGCCGAGGGATTTGCCGCGGCCGCCCGCTTCGATGCCCACCATCTTCACGCCGGCATCGCCCAGGAAGGCGTGGAACAGGCCGATGGAATTCGAGCCGCCGCCCACGCAGGCGTAGAGATGATCGGGCAGGCGTTTTTCGGCGCGGAGAATCTGCTCGCGCGCTTCTTCGCCGATGATTTTTTGAAAATCGCGCACGATCTGGGGGTAGGGATGCGCGCCGAGGACGGAGCCGAGCAGGTAGTGCGAGGTGCGGACGTTGGTCACCCAGTCGCGCATGGCTTCGTTGATGGCGTCCTTCAGGGTGCGGCTGCCGGCATCGACGCCGACGACTTCCGCGCCGAGCAGGCGCATCCGAAAGACGTTGAGGCGCTGGCGTTCCATGTCCTCGGTGCCCATGTAGACGGTGCAGGAAAGTCCGAGGCGGGCGGCGACCGTGGCGGTGGCCACGCCGTGCTGTCCGGCGCCCGTTTCCGCGATCACGCGCTTTTTGCCCATGCGCACGGCCAGCAGGCCCTGCCCGAGGCAGTTGTTGATTTTGTGCGCGCCGGTGTGGAGCAGGTCTTCGCGCTTGAGATAGATGCGCGGGCCGCCCAGGCGTTCGGTGAGGCGCGAGGCGAATTGCAGCGGGGTGGGGCGCCCGGCGAAATCGTGGAGCAGCGCGTCGAGGCCGGCGTGAAACGCGGGATCGGCGCAGGCTTCGGCGTAGGCCCGTTCGAGTTCCTCGAGGGGAGCCACGAGCGTTTCGGGAACGTAGCGGCCGCCGTAGGGGCCGTAGCGCCCCCGGGAGTCGGGCACGGGGCTGGCGATCGAAGGTGTGGGTGACGTCATGATTCTATTTTCCGTTTCCGCGCGCGCCGCGCCGGGCGGCTTGCACGAAGGCTTTCATGCGAACGAAATCTTTCTTCCCCGGCGCCGCTTCGACGCCGCTGGAGACATCCACGGCCCAGGGGTTTCCGGCGCGCACGGCTTCGCCGACGTTTTCCGGGTTCAGCCCGCCGGCGATCATAATCCGGCCATAGCGTTTGGCGCGGCGCGCCATCTTCCAGTCAAAGGTCTTGCCCGTGCCGCCGCGCCGGTGGCGGTCAAAACCATCGAGCAAAAATGCCGCGGCCTTTTTGTAGCGCGCCAGTTGCGCGGGACGAAACGATTTTCCCACGCGCAGCGCCTTGATGACCGGCCAGGTGCGCGCGAGCCGCAGGACCATGGCGGGCGGCTCGTCGCCGTGCAGTTGCAGATAGCCGAGCCCCGCCGTGCGCGCGATCTCGCGCACGCTCTGCTCGCTCTCGTCTTGAAAGACGCCGACCACGGCAATCCGCTTGGGCAAGCGGCGGATGATCCGCCGGGCCTTGGCGGGCGCGATATACCGCGGGCTGCCGGGATAGAAGTTGAAGCCGAGGAAATCGGCACCGGCCTCGCAGGCCCGCCGGGCGTCGCGCCAATTGGTGAGGCCGCAAATTTTCACTTTGACCCTGGCCATGGCTGTTCCGATCGCGTTCTCACGCGCCCCGCTCGCCCGCCTGGCCTGCAACCGCGACGCCCAGCAACTCGCGCAGCGGCGCGGCGGGATCGGCGTGCTTCATGAGCTGCTCGCCCACGAGGAAGGCGTCGAAGCCGGCCCGGCGCAGGCGCGCGAGATCGTCATGAGTGCGCAGGCCCGATTCGCTCACGGCGATGCAATCGTCCGGGATGGCTTCGATTAGCTCCAGCGACGTCTCGATGTGCACCGAGAAATCGCGGAGGTCGCGGTTATTGACGCCGATGATGCGCGCTCCGGCGGCGACCACGCGGTCCAGCTCCCCGCGGGTGTGGACTTCGACCAGCGGCTCCATCTTCAAGTCGCGGCCCAGGGCGAGCAATTCGCCCAGCGCGCCATCGTCCAGAATCGCCGCAATCAGGAGAAAGGCGTCGGCGCCCGCCGCGCGGGCCTCCCACACCTGCCACGGGTCGACGATGAAATCCTTTCGGAGGATGGGAATGTGCGTGACCTTCCGCGCCTCCTTCAAATCGCCCAGCGAGCCGCGAAAGAAATCCTCTTCCGTCAGGACGGAAAGGGCCGCGGCGCCGGCACGTTCGAGACTCGCGGCCAGCACGGAGGGCTCGTAGCGTTCTCGGAGAAGGCCGCGCGAGGGCGAGGCCTTTTTCAGTTCGGCGATCACGTTGTAGCCGGAGCGCCCGAGCGCGCCCGCAAAATCGCGCGGCGGCGCCATTTTTTCGGCGGCCATCTTCAGGGCCACGTCCGGCAGCACACTTTTCCTGTGCGCGATGGATTCGCGGCGCGTTTCGACAATGCGATCGAGGATCGTCTTTTGGCCCGAGCCAACTTCCATAAGCGGTAGCGCCGCCGGCGTCCGGGTCGGTCCTGGGGCGCGGGTGGCTCTGCCGTCAAGTTTACCCCGACGAGCCGCCGCTCGCCCAATGCTATCCGCTGGCTTCTCGGCGACGATGGGCCCGGAGGCGCATTTTCGTGGTAGCTTTTGCAGGGAGCCCCTGTGGACGCACTGGAACAATTGAACCGCAAGGTGGTGGCGTGCCGGAAATGCCCGCGGCTGGTGGTCTATCGGGCGAAGGTGGCGCGCGAAAAGCGCCGGGCCTTTCAAGCATGGGAGTATTGGGGCAAGCCCGTGCCGGGATTCGGCGACCCGCACGCCGGGCTGCTGATCCTGGGGCTGGCCCCCGCCGCGCATGGCGCCAACCGCACCGGGCGGATGTTCACGGGAGACCGCTCCGGCGATTTCCTTTATCAAGCGCTGTATCGCGCCGGCTTCGCGAATCAGGCGCGTTCGGAGCGCCGCGGCGACGGGCTGGCGTTGCGGAATGCGTACATCACCGCCGTGCTGCGCTGTGCGCCCCCGGCGAATAAGCCGCTGCCCTCCGAGGCCGCGCACTGCCGGCCGTATCTGGAGCGCGAGCTGGAGCTGGTGCGGCCCCGGGCCGTGCTGGTGCTGGGCGGGATCGCCCTGCGCGCGTATCTGAGCTTGCTTAAGGAGCGCGGCCAGATTCCCAGTGTGGGCGCCTTTGCGTTCCGGCACGGGGCGAGCTATGCGCTGGGCGAGGGCCTGCCCCGGCTGTTCGTCTCCTATCATCCGAGCCAGCAGAACACGTTCACGGGCAAGCTGACGGAAGCGATGATGGCGCGGGTTCTGCGCGGGATTCGGCGGTTCCTGGAGCGCGAATCGCCCGCATGAACGCTGCCATCCGCTGCGAGACCAGCGTCAGCGAAGGGCAGCGCTCGGCGGGAACGGGTCCCATCAGCGGACTCGCCGATGGACCGGGAGATGGATCAATCTCCTCGCGCGAGGGTGGATGTTTCCACCGGGGCGGGATCGTCCCGGAAGGAATAATCATTCTTCAAATCGGTGAACGGCTTTCCGTCCAGCTCGGCGTAGGGATAGACGGAATAGTTGAGGGGACTGCCCGCTTGCGCCGGATGCAGGCGGATGTCGCGGCCGAGGGTCATCATGAGGCGGTTGGTGTCCGTGGCTCCGAAGAAATAGTCGACTTTTTCCTTGTGCTTCCACGCTTCCGAGGCGTCGATGGGAATCCATCCGATGCCCGGCACGTAGAATTCCGCCCAGCAATGGTAACTGGTGATGGCGGCCTGGTGCGAGTCGGAGGGCAGTAAGAACCCGATTTCGAACCGGGCGGGAACTCCCGCGGCGCGGGCCATGCCGATGAACAGGGAATGGAAATCGGTGCAATTTCCGTGCTTGGCGTCGCAGGCCCAGAGAGCGTCGCCGCGTCCCCAGTCCTTGCCGTCGTGATCGTAGTGCATGGTGGCGATCACGTAGTCGTACAGTTTGCGCGCCTTGGCGAGCGGCTGGGTCGCGCCGGTTGTCTGCTCTCGGGAAAGATCGGCGATCTTCCCATCGATGGGCACCAGGCTATCGGGCTGGAGAAAACGCGCCAGCTCCAGGCGCGGCGCCGAGGAAGTCTGGCTGGAAGGCGTGAGCGACACCCGATGCTCGAAACGCCGGGCATGGAAGGAGATGGCGATGTCGAACGGCCCCGGCGTCTTCGATGCGTTCACCACCAGATAGGCGTAGCGGTCGCCATATTGGGTCTCGCGGTCGATTTTGTAGGGAACGGGGCTTTCGATCTTCAGTTGCGTGACGGATTGATAGGCGTCCTGGTAGGGCACGGGAATCCAGAGTTTCAGTTGGCGGGAGCCGGAAGGCAGCGCCGGGACGTGGACGACGGATGTGAACTGAAAGGCTCGGGAAGGAACCGGCTTGCGGGACGCGGAGAGGGGAAATCCAGCCAACAGCAGGGCCGCACTGACCAGTGCGGTGATCGCACGTTTTCGTCTCATATTGTCATCTCCAGTTGGAACCTCGCATGGGACTGGCTCGGACAGAAAAGCCGGGGGAATTCTGGCACTAAGGCCTGGCCAAAGCAAGTTCCATGATTTCGGCGGGGCAGGGCCAGGTTTTCCGGCCAGCGCAGCGAACCATCACCTACGAACGGGCTTCAGTCGTTCCAACTCCTCGAGGAGTTCAGCGCGTGTGAGAAGTCCCTTGCGGGAGAGGATGCGCACCACGGCGGCCAGTGTTTCGCGCACGTCCGGCGGATCGAGTGGGTCAAGTTCCGGTGGGGAGTCCGGGAGGGGGTCCACGGGCGGCGTGCGCGGCTCGGGCCGCGGAGGCCGTGCGGGCGTCGCCTTGGCCTGGGCCGGCGCGGGAGGCGCGGAGGAGGAGGGCCCGGCAGGCAGGGTCAAACGCCGCAGCCTCTCAAAGCCCTCGGGGGTCATCCCCGTGAACGCGACGCCCATCCCCAGCGACATTTGTGACAACCGCACCAGGCCGGTTAGACGCAGCGTGGCATCGTCCTGTTGGAACGATAATTTGACCGAGGTTTTGACCGGCAGCGGCGAGAGCATTTCCACGTAACAACCGCCGAGGGAAATGTCCGTTATCTTTCCCAGCAGGCGGATGGCATCATCCTGGGTCGAGACTTGGGCCTCGATGCGGCAAGCGTGTCGCGGGAACAGGCGGCGTTCCTGGCCGCTCAGTTCGGGGGACAAATCGTCGGGCGAGCCGGCCGCCTGAGCCACCATGGCCCGGGGCGTCGCGTGGTCGTAGGTGTCCGCCTCCCATTCTTTTGGCGTGACGCCCCAGATGTACTTCCCGGGTTCCAGGCATCGAACGCCTGCCCGCCCGGCGGTGGAGTTGCGGCTCTCACCGATCCACTGAACCCGGTACCAGGATTTCTCATTCTGACATTCGATCTCGACCTTCTTGCCAGGACCGGGAAGGCCGTTCAAACCCTGAAGGCACGCACCCGTGCAACTGATGTCATGTGTCGTGGCGGGGACGACGAAGGGAGCGCCGCGGGAATCCACACCCCGGACGATGACCGGGATGGAAATGACGATCCGTTGCTCACTGCGGTGCCCCATGACCCCCCTTTGCAACGCGCTTCGACCCACGCTAGCCACTTGCTCATAGAGTTAAATTGAGGTTAGGCCACGCTCCCAAGAAGGGTCAAGCACGCGGGTCGGGCAGTTTCCAAGAGAGCACAGAAGATGCCCGAACGGCCTTTCGGCAGCATCCGGCCAGAGCAGGAGTTATTCGGATTCCTGCTGGCTCTTGATGTGCGCTTCCAGCGCCGTGCAATATTGGCTTTTGGCATCGAGTTCCGCCTGGAGTCTTTTCACCAGCATTTCGAGACGAACAATCTCGTTGCGCAGTTTGTGCGCTTCGGCGGAAGGCGGCGCGGCTGGGCGGGGTGCAGGCGCGGGCGCGCTGGGCCGCGCGGCCGGCCGAGCCGCCGCTGGTGCACCGGGGCGCGGGGCGGCATGGACCGGGGCGGCAGGCACCGGGCCGGCATAAAACAGGTTGTTCAGGGCCGCCGGAGCCGTGTGCGGCGGAGCGGGCATGAGGTCGCTGGCGCTGGGGGCCGAAGCCTCCTCCACCACTGCCTCCGCGGATTTGGGGTACAGCAGATTCTTGACGCGGTTGATGAGGTCCTGGGGCTGAAACGGTTTGCGGATCAGCTCGTCGGCTTTGACCGACATGGCCTTTTCGGCGACGTTCTTGTTCACGACCCCGGACATCAGGATGACGGGCGTTTGTCCGAACTGTTCGTGCTGCTTGATGAACTGGCAGACCTCGTAGCCGTCCTTGTCCGGCATGATGAGGTCGGTGATGACCGCGTCGGGCGCGGTGTTGCCAAACTGCTCGATGGCCGAAGCGGCATCGGGACAGGTGATGACGTGGATATTCTCCTTGCGAAAGGCGATCTTGATCACCTCGCGCATCGTGGCGCTGTCGTCGATGAAGTAGACGGTGGGCGTGCGGACCTCGGTGAGGGTTTCGCTCATGACGCCTCCTTCTCCGATGGCTGCTCCTCGGGCTGTTCCTGGGTCTGCTCGTCGGCCTGCTCCTCCTGGTCGCGCGCGTGTTCGTCAAACTCGCGCATGGCGTCGAGCAGAAGATCGGTGGTGGAACGGAGAACGGTCCGCTGAGCGGCGGCGGCGCCGTAGACAAACTTGTACACCCCGTTGGCCACGCCGTGGCAGGCTTTGACGATCTGGGTCACGGCTTCGTCCCCGAACAGCGCGCCGCATTCCGCATGGAAGATCTGGCCGCCCTCGAAAAAGATGATGCCGTCGGTATCGCCCGCGTTGATGTGCAGCCCGCCACTCTGATGGGCCTGGGCGAGCATTTGAATGACCCCGGGAAGATCCAGAAGCGACAAGCTGCCGCTGAGGTCGGTCTGGGAACTCGACAACATCTGCGTGGGCTGGAAGCCATCCTGGCGGCTGACCAGAAACGATCGCACATGCGCGGCGATGTCGGCGGCCGGACGCCGGCGATCCACATAGTCATCGCAGCCGGCGCGGAAAGCTTCAAGCAGCGCCTGGTCGTCGCCTCCGCCCAGCGCAATCAAAGGGATGCCCGCGGTTTTCGGATCGGCGCGGAGAATGGGCGCCATTTCCAGCGCGCCCATTTCGCGGAGGTTCGTGGCGCACAGGATGGCGGCCGGGGCATTCCATTCCAGCATGGTGAGGGCATAGGTTCCCTGGGTGCTGGGCACCACGTCGAAGCCCTCCTGTTTAAGGGCGTCGCCCAGCCGCTTGGTGAAGTAGATGTTGCTGTCGATCAGCAGGACGCGAGGAGCATTCGCCGGTGCGTTCATGAAGGCACCTCCCCGCTGCCGGCGGCGTCATCGGCCGATTCCTGCGACGTGACGAGCGCGTCGAAGTCCACCACGTCGAGGGATTGTTCTCCGACGGCAAGCGTGCCGCAAATATAGGCGGGACCATCGCCGGCGGGCGGCTGCATTTCGCCGCTCACGAGTTCGCATTCGCCGCTCACCGGCAGGGCCCCGAACTCGCTCGCCTGCCCGATGTGCCGGCGCGCCACGAGGTAGAAGCGCTGCGTTAAAAGGCTGCGGCCGGCCAGCAAAGGGGCCACATCGTACACGGGAATGATGCGTCCGCGGCGAATGATCACGCCGAGGACCGCCCGGGACGTGTGCGGAAAGGCATGCAGCCGGACCGGGGCCGAAAGCTCGGTGACCACATCGGCGCGCAGGGCCAGCTTCCGGCCGCCGATCTGGACGACGATGAACGAGTTCTGGGCCGTGTTGTTCGCCGCGGTCATGCCGGCACCGCTCCTTCGGCCGCCTGTTGCTCCGCCTGCGCCTTGGCGGCCTGATCGAGCAGTTCGCATTCTTCCGGCGTCAAAAATCCTCCCGAATGCACCAGGGGAATCACCGCATCCTCCACATACGCGAGTCCGCGGTACCAGCGGCGCTCTTCGCCCCGGAAGGCCAAGGGAAGCGGATAGAGGGACGAAATCTGGGTCATGCGTTCAATGCGATCGATCAACACGGCGACGTGCGAGTCCCGCAGCATCAGCAGCAGCGCGGGGCGCGAGACCGGCAGTTCGAAATGAACCCCGGCGTTCACGACGTAATAGGCGCGATGCCCGTGTTCGATGATGTGCCGCACCTTCGGCAGCACGGGCTGCTCGATCTCATTGGCCGCGCCCGCCAGTCCATCCGTGCTGCGAATTTCCTGCACGGAATCCGCGGAGATGGCGAACTCCTGGTTGGCCACGCCAAACAGCACAACGGTTTCGGTCCGGCGGCGCCGGCGCGACGGGGCTTCCTGGCCGCGAGGAGTATTCATCGAGCGCCTACCGGGGCCAGGCGGAGCAATTTGGCGACGCGCTTTTCCAGCGCGGGAGCTATGTCGTCGAGTCCGAGAACTTCCTCGACCGCGCCGGTTTTGATCGCCTCGGCCGGCATTCCAAAAATCGTGGAGGTAGCCTCATCCTGGGCGAGCACGCAGCCCCCCGCGCTCTTCACCGTCTTCACGCCCTTGGCGCCATCGGCACCCATACCGGTGAGGACGACGGCCACCATGAGCATGCCCGCGTAGGCGGCGATACTTTCTAGGGCGACATCGGCGCACGGGCGGTAGCCATCAATGCGCGGGCCGGGATCCAGCGTGATCTTGCCGCCGCTGGAAAGCTGGAGGTGATGCGATCCGGGGCAGAGGTAAATTGTCCCCGCTTGCGGCACTTCGTTGGCTTCCGCTTCCTTCACCGGGAGGGCCGTGATTTCGGTCAGTTGCACGGCGAATTGCTTGGTGAAGGCCGCCGGCATGTGCACGACGAGAAAAACGGCCGCGGGAAAATCCTTGGGCAAACCCGCCACCACGCGGGTGATGGCCGCCGGTCCGCCGGTGGAGGCCGCCAGGACCACCATGGGAAACTTCCCGCCGCTCTGCGTCAGGGCGGCACTGTTGACCGCCGCCGCGGTGGCGGAAAGAGGCGCGCGCGGCATGGGAAGGGCCGAGCGTGTTGCTGTACGCACCACGCGAACTTTGGCGGCGGTTCGGATCTTGCGGTTCAGGTCTTCCGCCACGGTCTTCATATCCAGGTCGATGCCGCTGGTGGGTTTGGTCACGAAGTCCACCGCGCCCAGCTCGAGCGCCTTGAGCGTGCTGGTGGTGCCCTCGCGAGATTCGGAACTGACGATGACGATGGGCCGCGGGTTCTGCGACATGATCAGCTCGGTGGCTTGCAGGCCATCGAGGTGCGGCATGTTGATATCCATGGTGATGACGTCGGGCCGCAGGGATTGGGCCAGCGCGACGCCGTCGCGCCCATCGGCTCCTTGCCCGACCACTTCGAGCTGCGGATCGGCGTTGATGATGTCCTGCAGCACCTTGCGCATGAACGTGGAGTCATCCACGATCAACACGCGAAGTTTCTTGTTGGGAGCGGTCGTCATCTCAAACCTGCCGAAGCGGCGCGTTGGCCGCGGGATATCCGTGCCGCGCGTCGGTGCCGATCAGACTCTCGACGGTGGCGATCAACTGGTCCTCTTGCACGGGTTTGGTCAGGAAGCCCGAGGCGCCTTCCTTCATGGCGCGGTCGCGATGTTTGGCTCCGGCCCGTGAGGTGACCACCAGCACGGGGATGCTCCGGGTCACGGGGTCTTGCCGCAAATGGGCCATGAGCTCGTAACCATTCATGCGCGGCATTTCCAGGTCGGTGATGAGCAGGTGGCAGCCCGACTGCGCCACCACTTCGGAAGCTTCCAGCCCGTCCGCGGCGAGCTTCACGCGATAGCCGGCCTTCTCCAGCATGCGTCCCACGAATTTCCGGACGCTGATGGAATCGTCGGCCACCACGACCACGCGATCGTTCTCGACCGGATCCACGGCCTCGGAGGGAATGCTGCCGGCGGCCACCGCTTCGGCGCCCGGCGCGAAGACGCGCGCCGCGGGAGACGAAGGCTCGATGGCGTGGCGGTCCGAGCTGTCCGAAGCGATCAGGCGGTTCAGGTCGATCAACAGGATCAGGCTTCCATCGGAAGAGATCGTCGTGCCGGGGAACAGCTTGACGCGGCGCAGGTAATCGCCCAGGTTCTTGATCACGATCTCGTCCTTGCCAATCACTTCCTCCACGATGACACCGGCCTGTTTGCCCGCGACCCGCACGATGACCATGTGAAAATATCCGTTCAGGGGTTCGAGCGGAGGCAGGCCGAGCTGCACGTCGAGTCGGACCACGTCGGTGACGACATCGCGGACCCGCGTCAGCAGCTTCCCGCCCACATCCTCGATGTCGGCGGGGCGCAGCCTTCGAATTTCCTCGACAACGGCCAGCGGCAGTGCGAAGACCGTCTTGCCGCAGCGCACGAACAGCGCCTGCGAGATGATCAGCGTCAGCGGCACCTTCACGGTGAAGCACGTGCCCCGGCCCAGCTCGGAGCGCACTTCGACTTCCCCGTTCAGCGCATGCACGTTGGCGCGCACCACGTCCAGGCCGACGCCTCGCCCCGCCAGTTCGGTCATCGACGACGCCGTGGAAAAGCCCGGGCGGAACAGGTATTCGCGCAGCTCGCGCTCGGTGAGTTCGGCGGCGGCGGCCGGCGACGTCGCGCCGGAATGGATCAAGCTCTGGCGAATCTTTTCATAATCGATGCCGCGGCCGTCGTCTTCCACTTCGATGTAGATGTGATTGCCGCGGTGATAGGCGCGCACGGTGACGCGGCCCTTGGCCGATTTGTTGGTCTGACGGCGGGCCTCGGCGGTTTCCAGCCCATGGGCCACGGAATTGCGCACCAGGTGAATCAAGGGGTCGGAAATGTGCTGGATGATGTTGCTGTCGAGTTCGGTCTCGGCGCCCTCCAGGACTATCTCGACGGGCTTCCCGGTCATCTTGGCGGCGTCGCGCACCGAGCGCGAAAGGCGCGTGTACAGATTGCCGATCGGCACCATGCGCGCCGCGGTGATTTCATCCTGGAGATGGTGCGCGAGTTTGGTGAACTCGTCGATATCGGAATCCACGCGGCCCATGAAGCCTTCCAGCTGGCCCAGAACCTCGCTGACGTCGGCGGAAATTTCCGCCAGCGAGCGCGAAAGAATATTGAAATCGTCGTAGCGGTCCATCTCCAGATCGCTGAACTCGGACACGCTGTCGGCCGGCAGGGACGGCAAGGCCATGAGCTTGCCGCGGAACGTGTCCATCTGCGGCGGCTGGCTGCCGGGCACGAGCGTCGAGCGGAGGCGGCTGAATTCGTGTTTCTCCTGGAATTCACCCACCTTGGCGCCCAGGCGGGCCTTGGAGAACGTGAGCACCTCGACGAGATTCGACAGCTCGGCGAGCCGGCCCAGCATCCGCGTGCGGTTGATGACGAGTTCGCCCACCGCGTTCATCATGCGGTCCAGGCGATCCAGCGCGATGCGCACCGATTTGGCCTGGGGCAGCGCGCCTACCGCTGCGCTTTGAGTCTTGGCGGGCTGAGGGGCCGCATCCGGCTGCTCTTCGGTCTCCGCGGGCGCTTGTCCCTCGGCGGCCGGCGGGGCCGCGCCGTCGACGGGTTCTTCGGGCGCGAGTTCGCCGATGCGCATCAACAGGGGATCCACCGCGGCGGACATTTCGGCGTCGCTGGCCCACTGGCGTTGCAGGAACTTTTTCAGGACGTCGACGGACTGGAGACATAGGTCCACGATGTCGGCATTGGGCTGCAAGGCCCCATCGCGCAGTTGCCCGATCAAATCCTCCACCCGGTGCGCCACGGCGGACAGCCGGTGCAATCCGACCTGCGCGGCCGAACCCTTGACCGTGTGGATGGCGCGGAACAGCCGGTTAATATCCTCGGCGTTCGGTTTTCCCTCCAGCGCCAGCAGGCATTCGGTCACGGCCTGCAAGTGTTCTTCGGCTTCGGGAACGAAGAACTCCAGAACTTCGTCGGGAACTTCGCCATCCGGCGGCAGCCGGTCGGCAAAGGAGACGGCCGGTGGCGCATTCAGGTCCGGCTCCCCGGCTCCTTCGAAGCCGGTTTCTTCGTCGGCAATTTCTTCCTGTGCGGGCGCCGCCGGGAAGGCGAAGGCGTAGCGCTGTTTGAAGGCCGAGATATCGCCGGAGGTTTCCGTCCCGCTGGAAATCATCTGCAGAAGGTCGAATTCCAGGACGGAAATGGCGTCGGCAATGAAATCGGTGAGGGGACCGAGCATTTCCGGCGTCAGCACCGCGTTCATCGCGTAGTGGAAGATGTGCGCGACCTTGCCCGCGACTTCGGAAAACAACGGAAAACCGTAACTGCCCGACGTGCCGGCCAGCGTGTGCGCGGCGATGTAGAGCTTCTCGAGGTCCTCCGGCTTGGTTTGCGCCTCCTGCAACAGCGAGGCATACTCCCGCAGATACTGGAGCTGGTCGGAAGCCTCCTGCAGGAAGAACTCGATCGCTTCTGGGCTGGGGCCGTTCACTGGCCTCCCTCCGCGAGAGCCGGCACCGGACGGGACGGCGCGGCGGCTCCGGGTTTCCGGTACAGCCGGCAATCTCCCAGCGTCACGGGTTCAAACTTGACCGGAGTGTGAGTCAGCGTCTCGGAGTGGCCCAGCAGGAAGTACCCGCCGGGTTCCAGCGCTTCGTAGAAGCGGCGCAGGATGCCGAGGCGGCGCTCCTCGGAAAAATACATGAGGACGTTCATGCAGAAGATGCAGTCCACCTTGCCGACGTAGGCCAGTTCGACCAGGTTCATTTGCACAAACGAAATCAGCTTCCGGGTGCGCGGGCGAATCTGAAAGCCGTTCTTGACGGGCGTGAAATGGGTTTCCAGCTGCGTGGGCGACAGGGCTTCCAGGCTGCGCCGGGAATAGACGCCGTGTTCGGCGTGGCGCAGGGCGCGGCGGCTGACGTCGGTGGCGAGGATTTCGATGTCCCAGGCCTCCGCGAATTTCAGCGATTCGCCGACCCGGATGGCGATCGAGTACGGCTCTTCGCCGGTCGAGCAGCCGGCACTCCAGATGCGCAGCGTCCGCGGGTTGTTCCAGAACTTGCGCTCCTGCATCTCGGGCAGAATGGTTTTCTCCAGCGCTTCGTAGACCGCCGGATACCGAAAGAAGGAGGTCTCCTGGGTGAGCAGGCCTTCGAGCAGCGCCTCGTAGGCAATGCTCGAGCTTTTCACCTGCCGCAGCAGGTCGGTGCCGCTGGCGATGCCGTGCTCCTGCAGGTGCTCGCGCACGCGGGTCGAGAAGAAGCGTTCGCGCGAGGCATCGAACAGAATCGCGGAGCGGTGCTCGATCAGCGTGCGAATCTCATCGAGTTCCGACTCGGTGAGCTTCACGGCCGTATGTGGACGCTCTTTCATGTTCGACGTTCAGCTCCCTGGCTGTTTCCTGCCGGTGCAGATCTGTTCCGTTACCGGTGAGCGGCGACGGGCACGGCGGGTTGCGACTCTTCTTTCGCGTCCGCGCCCCGGGCCGACCGGAATTGGGCCAGCGCTTCGTTGAGCTGTTCGGACAGCCGGACCATGTTGTCCACGGTGACGGCGGTTTGCTTGGCGCCGTGGGTGGTCTGGCGCGTGATGCTGGAGATGATCTGCATGGCGTTGGCCACGCCTTCCGTGCCGCGCACCTGCTGCTTGGAAGCCAGGGAAATTTCCTGGACGAGTTCGGCTGATTGCCGGACGACGCTGGAGATGGCTTCCAGCGCTTTACCGGCCTGATCGGCCAGGCCCGCTCCGACTTCCACTTCGCGTGTGCCTTCCTCCATGACCACCACCGCTTCGTTGGTCTCCGCCTGAATGGCTTTGATGAGCGCGGCGATGTCCTTGGTGGCGCTGCGGGAGTGTTCGGCCAGCTTGCGGACTTCGTCGGCGACTACGGCGAAACCGCGGCCGGCGTCTCCCGCGCGGGCGGCCTCGATGGCGGCGTTGAGAGCCAGCAGGTTGGTCTGTTCGGTGATGTCGTTGATCACGTTGATGATCTCGGAGATTTCCAGGGAGCGGTCGCCGAGTGATTTGATTTTCTTGGCCGTGGCCTGCACCGACGAGCGGATGCGCTGCATGCCTTCCAGCGTGTCGCTCACGGCGCGGTTGCCCTGTTCGGCGGCGTCCAGAGCGCGGCGGGCCGCTTCGGCGCTGGCCTCGGCGTTGTTGGACACCTGCTTCATGGACACGGTGAGTTCCTCGACGGCCGAGGAGGTGTTGGTGATTTCCTGGTCCTGCTGGGTCGCGCCGGCGGTCATATCGTCGGCGGACGACAGAATCTGGTTGGCGCTGGTGCTGACGTCGATGGCGGCTTTGCGGACGCGCTCCAGAACCTTGGTGAAGTTGTCGAGCATGAAGTTGATGGAGTCCACGACGTTGCCCAGCGCGTCGTTGGTCACCTTGCCGCGCACGGTCAAATCGCCGCGCGCCACCAGGTTGATGGTGTTGAGCAGGTCGGTGATGCCGCGCTGCAGGGAATCCTGGGCCTGCTGGTTGGTGACGGCCAGGGCGACCTTGGCGGCGCTGCGGTTGAGATTTTCGGCCACGATGCCGAACTCGTCGTCGCTATCGATCTCCATGCGCGCGCGCGAATCGCCGGCCACCAGGCGCTCGGAGAACTTCGCCAGTTCTCCCACCGGCGTGATCACCCGCTTGCTCAGGACAAACACCAGCGAAAGCGCGGCCGCTGCCGCCAGCGCCACGGCGCCGAACAGGGCTCCGCTGGCGCCTGCCGGCATCGAGGACACATCGGCCAGGCCGGTGCCGGCCGATTCCTTGCCGGCGTGATAGGCGAGCCCGAGGACGCCGAACAGCGCCACGCTGGCCCATGCAATGAGCATCCAAATTGTCGAACCCAGACGACCTTTCATGACTTCCTCCCAAGATCCTGCCCGCGTATCAATCCTGACCGGCTGTCTCTGCGGAAAGCGCAGGCTCGCCGGCCTCCCCAATCTTGAAAACCCGACTTCCGATCCCCGTGTCCTGCGCCGCTGCCGTCTCAGATCACCGGCACGGCGAAAACCTCGGTCAAGCGCCGCACATCCACCACCAGCGCCAGGCGATCATCGTGCCGCAACATCCCACGGCAGTGCGGCACCTCGGCGGGCGACTGGTCGAGCAGCGCGTCCTCATTCACCGAATACGTTCCGATCACTTCGTCGGCCGCGATGCCGATCCGCAGATCCTCGCGCTGCGCGTCCCCTTCCAGGACGGCGACCACGACGTGCTTCGGCAGCAGACCCGGCCGGCGCCCCTCGGTGAAGGCGATGTCCATCAACGGCACGATCGTGCCGCGCAGGTTGAAAATCCCCATCAGGAACGAAGGCGTCAAGGGGATGCGCGTCACAATCGGCCAATCCACCACTTCCTCGACCTCCAACACCGAAAGGCAAAAGCGTTCCCGGCCGGCCCGGAACACGCAGTACTGGCGGTCGGGCCGGCGCTCGATGGGCGAGGCTTCTCCCTCGACAAAGGCGCCGCCTTCGAGTTCCTGCGGGAGTCCCGTGTTGTCCAGATCGTTCGGCATTAGGCGAATCTCTTCACGGTGCTGATCAATTCCTCCGGCGTAAAGGGCTTGGAGACGTAGGCGTTGGCGCCCTGCTGCTCGCCCCAGAAACGGTCGCTCGGCGTCGTTTTCGACGTCACCAGAATCACCGGAATTTTCGAATACCGATCCTCATTCTTCAGATCCCGGCAGGCCTGGAAGCCGTTCCGCCGGGGCATGACAACGTCGAGCAGGATTACGTTGGGCCGCTCTTCGTCAATCGCTTCCTCGATCTTCGTCGGGTCGGAGATTGCAATCGACTGGAAACCACCCTGCTGCAAGACCGACTGCAGCAGCCGGATTTCCGCCGGCGAATCATCCACCACCAGGACCTTGATCACCACAACCGCACCTCCGCGCTAAAATCCCCTAGAGGTGATTGCAACTGCACAGCCACCCCGGACGCGGGTTTTGAGAGTCGTACGATCTTCTGCAACTCGTTGATGTCGTGTGGGTTGCCGGAGATGGGCGGCGGTTTCACGGTCGCATGACAACAGCAGGAGCGGCGTCTTCCGTCTCATCCTGAGAAATCGTCTCACCGGCGCGCATTTCCGTGACCAGCGATGAGAAACGTTGCATAATTTCGTGGAGACGCAGGGCCATGGTATGAATGACGCGAATCTGTTCCCGGCTGTCCCGCGACAGCTGTCCGGGCTCGAGCAGCAGAAGGTCCGCATTGCCCAGCACCGAGGTGAGCGCGTTGTTCACGCTGGGCCGCATCTCCAGCATGTAACGGCCGAGGGTGGCGTCCCCCTGGACTCCCAGGGCCAGGCGTTCGGCGCGGTGCGCCCGCGCCAGCGCATCCACGCGTCGCAGCACTTCGATGGAAACCACGATCAGGATTCCCGCCCAGCCGTCTTGCCGCGGCACGACGACCAGGTGCGGATGTTCCGCGTGCAACAAGGGGATATCTTTCTCTTCTTCGGCGAGATAGACAGCGGCCGCTCTGGGCATCGCGCTGACCGAAGTGAGGATCGAGGGGAGTTTTCCTTCACGAACGGGTCCGATCATCACCAGATCGCATCCCGATCCGCTGGCCGAATGCCAGACGTCGCTGGTGACCAGCGTGATTCCCGGGGCGTGCGGTTCCGCTTGCCATCGGCCCACGATGGTGCGCGCAAATTCGGTGTCGTCCGAGACGATCAGGACGCTGGCTTGGTTCAAGAGTGCACCTGTTCCTCTTCTCGGCTCAGGGACGGAGCTTATCCGCTTCTTCCATGAAGGAGAGTAGCCGCTTCGTGCTGATTCCGAGATTGACGGCGGCTTCCGTATTCTTCGCCCGCTTGGCCTGTTCGACGCGGCCCTGGAAGTACGAGACTTCACTGCGCGCCAGGGAGAGCGCCGAGGCCAGCGCGTCGGCCTCTCCGGAACGCGTCCGCAAATCCGTGGCCACGGCCAGCAGCGCGCGGGCCACCACGGCCCGCCGCAAGTCTTCCGATTCCTGGCCGCCATCGCTGACGAAGGCCGCGACCTCCCAGGCCGAAAGCAAAATCTTCGTGTTCTGCAATACCACCGTGGACATCGAGCGGCCGTGCGTCGGCGGCGCGGCGATCAACTGCTCCCAGATCGCCTCGAGACACTTCTCAGCCTCGGCGGAAGCGGTCGGCTCCGCCGGCATGGCCGCGGGTGGCTTGGGCGGCCTGGGTGCTGAGGGAGCGGCCGGCATGGCCGGAGCAGCTGCCCCCTGCTTCGTGACAGGCTTTTGGACCTTGGCCGTGCCCGCCGGAGCATTCGCCGCCGGAGGAGCTGCGGCTCGGGCCTGCGGCTTGGCCGGTGCCGCCGGACGCGCGCTCGATGGTGCGGGCGCCGCCGGGGGAGTCTTGGCTGCTGGCGGATGCGCGCTGGCCGCGGGAGCCGGGGGCGGCGCCGCTTTGGCAGGCGCGGGACGTGCCGCAGGGCTCGGAGCGGTCTTCTTTGCCGCGGGTGTCGGTGCTTCGTCCTCTGGTGCGAAAAAGGAATCGGGCTGCGCGTCGGAGGGTTCACTTCCCAGCGCTTCTTCCAGATCGGTCCGCAGCGCCATCAGTTGTTCCAGGGCGCGGCTGACGGAGTTTTCCGCATAGTCCTTTTGGAACGGCGGCCGCCAGTTCTCGCAGAAGCGCCGAAGCTCCGCGGTGGTCTCCGCAGCGGAGAAGCCGGCCCGGCGGCAATCGACCGTCTTGACGCCGCGGGCTTCCAGAGCGCCGACCGCTTGCCGCATGGCGCTCAAGTCCGTGTGCAGCATGCGAATGAAGGCTCGGCGCAGCAGAAAATTGAAGCGGCAGAAGGCCACCAGGGCGGCCGGATCGTAGAACATGTGTCCGGCGGAATCCTTCACCATGCGGCCTTGTTCGAGCAGGCCGCCCTCCATCATGTCGCGCAGGCTCACGCATTCCGCGATATTCGCCAGAATCTGCTCGAGCGGCTCGCACCATTCCAGCGGGGTGGCATCGGCTCCCGCCAGCACGGGTTGCAGGATGCGGGCGACGTCCTCGAGCGTGATTTCCGAGTGATACATCTCCTCGGGCGCGCACATCGCAAAGTACTGCACCAGCAGAAAATCGATTTTGTCGCGATCCGTGTTGGTTTTCTCAGGCGCGCGCAACTGCCGGTGCACCAGGGCGCGCAGGCTCTCCTCGTGGGCATTGAGAATTTCCGAGGGGAGCTGGCGGATCTGATAGGCCAGAACTTTTTCGTCGATGGCGTGCAGCCACTCCGTGTCCCGGTCGAAGATCTTGCGCGTGGGCCTTGCCGGCGGGACTTCACCGGGAGGGTAGGGCAGGGGCGCGAAGTGGAACTGCGTCGCCAGCGCCGCATAGATGGGGTATACCAGTCGCGCTTCCGTCCATTTGGCCGTGAGATCGGCCGGATCAGGCCCCGCGGCGGCGGATTTCTTGGAAGCGGCGGGCGGGGATATCGTGGTCGTATGTTTCGGGCTCATGGTTTGATGATCCAATTTCCGACGTCTCCGACGAAGCGCGCGGCGACGGCTTTGCGGCCGCCGTGATACCGCACGGCCACGACGGTGGCGTGAGCATCGAGCGAGCCATCGGAGTTCAGCAGGCGGACGCGATCCTCGAATTCCAGCGGCAGGGTCGAGGCGAACACCACTTCGTGCGCCGTGCCGAATTCGATGACGGTCTGCTCTTGCAACCGGCGCCGCTCCTTTCCGCTGATCATCACCCGCACGGGAATGTGCATGGGTGAGACATTCGGGAAGAGTTGGGCAAGCTTCTCCACACACGTCTGTTTGGCTGCAACCGAGGTGGCGACGGCTTCACGCGACACAGCGTCAACTTCCTTTCGCGGCCTCCGCACTCGCCAGATCTCATTGCCCTGCCTGCCCGGAGGATCAGGGCGCGGCAGAAATCGACCGAGTCGGAAGCCTTCCGCAAAAGGAGATTGCACGAGCGAGGCCAAAGATTTTCGGGCAGGGATAATCCTAAATCCTAGAAAGAACGCTGGTTAGCAGACGAGCCCGCGGGGATGGTTCGCAGTCCGTCTCAGGATGACACGGATATGTCTCAGGCTGTGGGGAGAACGATACACACTAGAAGCGGTCGGGCCAATGCCGCCGGACAGTTCCCATTCGTCAGGAAGTCGTCTCGACCAGCCGCTTGGGCGCCGAGCGCAAGGGGATATTGTAGCGCCGGAGTCTGCGGTACAACGTCGCGCGGCTGATGCCCAGCATCTTCCCCGCCAGGGCTTTGTCCCCCCCGGCCTGCTCGAACACGCGCAAGATGGTCATGCGCTCCATATCGGCCAGGGCGGTGCCGGACAGATCCGCCTCTTCGTCGCTGATTTCCAGGTTCCGGGCGCCTCCAATGGCTGGCGGAAGGTCGGCGACGTCAATCGAGTGATGGGCTCCCAACGCCACGGCGCGGGCGATGCAGTTCTCCAGCTCGCGGACGTTGCCCGGCCAGTCATACTGCAGGAAGCTGTTCATGGCCGCCGGGGTGACTTGAATGTTTTCGCCGGGCGCATAGCGTTCCAGGAAGCAGTGCACCAGCTGCGGGATATCGGAGCGGCGCTCGCGCAGCGGTGGAATATGGATGGCCACGACGTTCAGCCGGAAATAGAGGTCCTTGCGAAACGTTCCGGTGCGATAGGCGGCCTCCAGATCCCTGTTGGTGGCCGCGATCACGCGCACGTCCACGGGAACCCGGTCGTTGCTCCCCACGGGCCGCACTTCCTTTTCCTGCAGGACGCGCAGCAATTTGGCCTGCATTTCCAGGGGGAGTTCGCCGATCTCGTCCAGAAAAATGGAGCCGCCGTCAGCGGCGTGAAATAGACCCATTTTGGCCTTTAACGCGCCGGTAAAGGCGCCTTTTTCGTGGCCGAAGAGCTCGCTTTCCATCAGGGTAGGCACCAGGGCGCCGCAATCGACAGCGATGAACGGCATCTGCGCCAGAGGTCCGCGGAAATGAACGGCGCGTGCCACCAGCTCTTTTCCGGTGCCGCTTTCGCCGGTCACCAGAACGGGCGTGCGCGTGTCCTTGAGACGCGAAACCATGCGCAACACGTCTTGAATCTTGACCGATGTGCCGGTAATGCCGTCGAGCTGGGTTTCCGTGCTCACGCGCTCGCGCAGGAAGTGGTTTTCGGTGACGAGATTCACTTTCTCGGCCATGCGCTTGAGCAGTTGGCGCAGGCGTTCCACGCGGAACGGCTTTTCGATGTAGTCGTAGGCGCCCTGGCGCATCGCTTCGACGGCCGACTCAATCGAGCCGTGGCCGGTCATGATGGCCACTTCCGTGCGCGGCAAAACTTCCTTGATCTTGCGGAGGAGGTCCTCCCCGGACAGGTTTGGCAGCTTCAAGTCGCTGACGACGATGTCGGGCGCGGAGGCTTCCAGCAATTCCAGCGCCGCCTCGGCGGTTTCCGCTTCGCTGCACAAAAAGCCGAGTCCCTGGCCGACGGTGATGCAGAGGCGGCGGATGCTCTGCTCATCGTCCACGATCAGAAAGCGCAGGCGCGATTCTTCGTTCATGGTTTTCCTATGGTTTTTTCCACCGCAGCCATGAGTTGCTGCACGCGGAAGGGTTTTTCGACACACGGCGTTCCCGCCTGGGCCAGCAGGGTGAGGGTTTCATCGCTGGCCGTGTCTCCGGTAATGAAAATGATGCGGTTGGCCATCTCGGGCCGGTTCCGCTGAAGCCAGTTGTGCACATCGGCGCCATTCATCCCGCCCGGCGTGCGGAAGTCGGAAATCACCCCGTGGAAGTCGCCCGAGGCCAGCAGTTGCACTCCCCCGGCGGCGGAGGACGACGGCACCACCTCGTATCCGCGGCGTTCCAGCGCGGCGCGGAGGAAGGCGGCGACGGAAGGTTCATCCTCGATCAAGAGGATGCGGACTGCAGCGGATGCCGTGCTGTCCGGCGTGGTCATGGAGTGATCTCCTGAGCCTGCTGTTCGGCGGGGGCTGTTCGAGCAATGGGCAGGCGTACCAGAAACGCGCAGCCCGGGCCCTCCGCGTTGTTGCGTGCCGCAATCTCACCGCCGTGCGCGCGCACGATGCCATAGCAGATGCTCAGCCCGAGGCCCGTGCCCTTGCCGACTTCTTTGGTCGTAAAGAAAGGTTCAAAGATGCGCTCGGGGTGGGCGATGGCGGGGCCATCGTTGCGAAAGACGACTTCGACGTGCCCGTCGCCGTGAGACGTGGAAATCTCAATCGTTCCGGGACGGTGGCCTTCCTGGATGGCGTCGTAGGCATTGTTGAGAATGTTGAGAAAGACCTGGCGCAGCTGTTGCGGGTCTCCGATGGTCAGGGGCAATTCGTCCTGGTAACGCTGCCGGATTTCGATGCCGTGGTTGGAGAAATTGTAGGCGCGGAGTTGCAGCGTCTGCTGCAGGATGGCGTTGATCTGCACGGGCTCGCGCTGCGCCGGCATCTGGCGCGCGAAGCTCAGAAGATTCTGCACGATGACGCGCGTGCGCTCGGCCTCCTGCAGAATCACGCGCAATTCCTGCTTGGCCTCGCCAGGGATGGCGGAGTTCTCCAGCAGGAGATCGGTGAAGCCCACGATCGCAGCCAGAGGATTATTCACTTCGTGGGCCACGCCGGAGACCAGTTGGCCCAGGGCCGCCATTTTTTCCGTGTGCATCAGCTTGGCCTGCAGATTGGCGGCATCGGTGATGTCGGTCATCACCACCACGATGCTGTTGATCTCTTCCCGTTCGTCGCGCATGGGGCTCAGGCTGATCGAAAACTGTCCGGTCGTGCCGTCTCCGCGAAGAACGGGAATCTCCAGGTTGCCGACGGCGACCCCTTGCAGGGTTCGTTCCAGCGCGTCGGAAATGGCCGGGCGGTGCGCGGGGGGAACCATCTCGGCCAGCGGATGGCCCAGAATGTCCTGCTCGCGATGGCCGGCTTCATAGCAGCGGCGATTGGCGTAGCTGACCAGCCCGGCCGTGTCGAGCACCAGAATCATGCTCTCCGTGTTATTCAGAATGTTGCGATTGAAATCGCGCTCCCGGCGATAGCGGCGCTCGGCCTCGCGGTGTTCGGTGATGTCCTTGAGCACATGGATGGTGCGGGCTTTGCCGTTTCCCGCGGCGGGGATGTGCGACGTGGAGATGAGGTAGGTGCGGTTTCCCACCGCATGGGTGAACTCCTCGCGCGCCACCTGGCGTGTGCGGCAAAACGGGCAGCTGCCGCGCGGCGCCGACAATGCCAGCAGGCCCAGTTCGCCGATCGGTCGGCCCACGGCGGCTGCCGGCGGCACCTCCAGCACCTGGGCCAGCGCGCGGTTCAGCCGCAGCACGCGGCCTTCGGAGTCATGCACCACAATCACGTCGGAGATCGCATCGAAATCCTGGACCCACTGTTTCCGGGACCACTCGATGCGGGAGAACAATCGGACGTTCTCCAGGGCGACGGCGGCATGGCTGGCCAGCGCCTGGAAGATCTGGTTTTCGCTGTCGGAGAGGGGACGTCCCGGATCGGCCAGGCACAGTACGCCCAACAGCGTGCCGTCGCTGCCGGTCAAACGGGCCAGGACGACCTCGATCCATCCCAGCGCTTCCGCCAAGTCCTGCCCCAACAAGCGGGAAGCCGAATCCGAGCGCAGCGCCATTCCGGGCACGCTGGATTGTTCGGATAGGGCGATGGCCAGGCGCTGCTGTACCGGATTATCCCAATGCTGCGCCGGCCCGCTCAACGCTGCGACGGTCCATCCGCTGTCATGTTCCAGCGCGAGCACGGCGGCGCGCGCGGCCATCATTTGCGTGGCGCGGACGGTCAGACGTGAGGCGAATTCAGCGGCGCCCAGCGATGGGTTCAGTTCCAGCGTGGCGGCAGAAAACTGCGCAAGAAGGCTCTCGAAGGAGCCCCCGAGACCAACAGGAGTTTCTCGGACACGTTTGAGTGCACGCATGGAAGATGTAGGGGCCCGCGCGCTCCGCCTATGATCATCGACCATAGCGTCTCATCTCAATTTGAGTCAAGGAATAGGCAGTCCGGAGTTGTTGTAAGCGGCAATTCGGCCGGTGTCGCAAGCTGAGACCGGAATCGTCGCGCCCGCCGTGGTTTGAGACGATTTCGACGGGCTGCGGCCGTTGCTTGGCCTCCCTCAAAGTTCTGTAAGTCTCCTGGAAACAATCAGATACATTGGTTTCAGGACATCTCAGTCTTTCTTTTGAAGATGGCATTGCTCATGGCATCCCCCTTGCACTTAGCCGGGCAGGGCTTGTTTCCCTACGGAGAAAAAACACGGCCATGAAGAGCATCAAGAGAAAGATCGCAATTGTTGGTTTAGGATTCGCGCTCCTGATGGGCGGAGCGGCAGTGCTGGCGCCGAAGGCGTCCGCGCAGGATGCTTCCACCGAAGGTGCGAAGCGCAGGGTACGCAGCAAGGTTCTGCCGGAATATCCCGCGTTAGCCAAGCAGATGAATGTGATGGGGAAGGTGAAGATCGAAGCTACCGTTTCAGCGGACGGCCGCGTGGTGGAGACCCGGGTGGTGGGCGGTAGCCCGCTGCTGGTGAATGCGGCCACCGACGCGCTGAAGAAGTGGCGGTTTGAGCCGGGGCCGAAAGACAGCACCGAACTGGTGGAATTCGAGTTCAAGTAGGGTGAGCAACATTCTCTGAACCCAAGGGGGGCAGGGCGTTTCCGGGGGCAGACAGCGGAGGTCTGGCAAGATGACGATCAGCAAGAAGCTCTATTACGGATTTGGCGCGGTTCTGGCGGTCATACTGTTTCTGTTCGTGATCACCATTTTCAGCGCCATGAAACAATACAGCACGCGGGCGGCCGCCGACGCGACCTTGTCGGACGTGCAGGCCATCGCCAACATCCGGGCCAAGGTGATCGAGAACCGCCTGACGCTCGGCAATTATCTTCTGAGCGGCGACCTGCGCGACGAAGAGAAGACCAAGAAGGGGATCAACGAGCTCCAGGAACTCCTCAAGCAGAGCGAGATCAAGGTCAATGACGGCACGCTGCGCGCGGCCCTTCCCCAGCTCGAGGAGAATGAGCGCAACTGGGCCGACAGTTTCGCCAAGGACACCATCGCCCGCCGGCATCAGGTGGACGATGGAAACGCCACGGTGGCCGATCTGCAGATCTTCTACCTGCAGCACGACCCCGCCTCCTGGATCAACCGCTCCACGACGATTCTGGACGATGCCAGCCGCTCGGTGCGCAAGGCCCAGGAAGAATCCAACGCCTCATCGTCCCTGGCCACCAATGTCAACACCATCATCACCATCGCAGGCACGCTGCTCGCCGTGATTCTCGGCGGGTGCATTGCGTTCTACACGGCCAAGTCGATCCGCGAACCGCTCTCGCACCTGATTGATGTGGCGCGCCGCATCGGGGATACCGGCAATCTGGATCAGACCATCGATATCCACCGCGATGACGAAGTGGGCATTCTGGCGCGGGACTTCAACAAGATGATCATCCACCTGAAGGAAATGGCGGCGGTCTCGTCGGCCATTGCCGAGGGCGAACTCTCCGTGAACATTACGCCGCGGTCCAACCAGGACACCATGGCGAAGGCCTTCGAACAGATGACCCAGGGACTGCGCCAGCTGGTCCGCCAGGTGCGGGACAGCGGTTCGCAGGTGGCCAGCAGCGCCGGGCAGATGGCCGGCGCGTCCGACGAAGCAGCCAAGGTGAGCGTGCAGGCGGCCTCGGCCATCGACGAAGTCACCAGCACCATGCACGAGATGAGCATCAACGTGCAGAACGTGGTGAAGAACACCCAGGTGCAGGCCTCCAGCGTTTCCGAAACCTCCGCCTCCATCGATCAGATGGTGGCTTCCATCCAGCGCGTGGCCGACACGGCCAAGATGCTGGTCGAAATTTCCCATCGCTCGCGCGAAGAAGCGCAGAGCGGCATGGGCACGATGAACCGCGTCTCGGAAGGCCTGAGCCGCACCAGCCAGTCGATCCAGGCGTCCGCGAAGATCATCGACGTGCTGGGCAACCGCGCCGATAACATCGGCAAGATCATCGAAGTCATCGACGATCTGGCCGAACAGACCAACCTGCTGGCGCTCAATGCGGCCATCGAAGCCGCCCGCGCCGGCGAGCACGGTTTGGGTTTCGCCGTGGTGGCCGAGGAGGTCCGCAAGCTGGCGGAAAAGTCCACGCAGTCCACCAAGGAAATTTCCGAGCTGATTCAGGGGATTCAGACCGAAGCGCGCGAGGCCGTCGAGAACATGGACAAGAGCACGACCATGGTGCAGGAAGGCCTGGTGCTGAACCGCGATCTCAGCATTGCGCTGGACAAGATCGCCGAGGTGGTCACCGAGGTCTACAAGTTCTCCCAGGAAATCGGGGCCGCCACCATGGAGCAGTCCAATGGTTCGACGCAGATCGCCAAGGCCACCTCGCGTCTGACGGAAATCACGCAGGAGATCAGCTCGGCGGTCGAAGAGCAGGCTTCCGGCGCCCAGGCGGTGGTGCGAGCCATGGAGCGGATGCGCGAACTCGTGCAGCAGTCCAGTTCCAGTTCCACCGAGTTGGCGGCCACGGCCGAGCAGATGTCGAAGCTCTCCCGCGGGCTGATTGACTCGATGGATCGCTTCTCGCTGGACGACAGTGGTTCGGATAAACGCCGTTCGCCGGCGCGCCGGCCCGGGCCGGAACGCCATGCCCCCGTTGAATACGGGGAACTTGTCCGGTCCTGAGGACACGAGCCCGCCATGGAAAAGGAACTTCAGGTCGTCGGTTTTCGGATCGGACGCGAGACGTTCGGGCTGCCCATTTCCATGGTCCGGGAAATCATTCGCGTCCCGGACATCACCGCCGTCCCCAATGCGCCCCACTACATCGAGGGCGTCATCAACTTGCGGGGCCGCATCATCCCGGTCGTCGACTTACGGAAGCGCTTTGGCGAAAAGTCGTTCGAACCCAACAAGAAGAACCGCGTCGTGGTGGTCGAGCTGGAGACGCGGGCCATTGGCTTGATCGTGAATTCCGCTTCGGAGGTGTTGCGCATCTCGCCTTCGGAAATCGAAGAGCCGAACAACGTCTTTCATGAAGGGGAGCTCGATTACATCACGGGGGTGGGCAAGCTCAAAGGGCGGCTCGTCATGCTGCTGGATCTGAACCGCATCCTGCAGCGCGGGGAGCTCAAGCGCCTGGACGAAGCCGCCGATTCCGCAGCCGATGTCCTCACCGCCAGCGCCGTGCGCAGTTTCTAGAACGGCTCGAAAACTGACGAGGTACGCATGTCCACCACATTCCCGACGCAAGTGCAGCTGACCGACGCGGAACTCAAGCTCCTGCAAACCCTGGTGTACCAGGAATGCGGCATGCACTTCGATGAGCGCCGCACGCATTTTCTCCGCGACCGCCTGCAACGGCGTCTCAAGGCCTGCCAGATCGACTCCTTTTACGCCTACTACCGCCTGCTGACCAGCCGGGAGGGCAAGAAGGAGCTCACCGCGCTGCTGGAGAATCTGACGGTCAACGAAACCAGCTTTTTTCGCATCCGCCCGCAGCTGGAACTGTTTCAGAAGGTCATTCTCGAGGAGATCCTGAAGCGCAAGCAGGAACGGCGCGACTGGTCGCTCCGCATTTGGAGCGCCGGCTGCTCGACCGGCCAGGAGCCCTACACGCTGGCCATTATGGTCTGCGATGCGCTGGCCTACTACTACCTGCGCAACCCGCTGCCGTTTGATATGCCGACCCCCAAGCCGCTGATCCCGCCGCCGTGGAAGGTGGAGATTCTCGCCTCCGACATCAGCTATTCCGCGCTGCTGGCGGCGCAGCAGGCCATCTACACCGAACCCCAGATGGAGCCGGTCGACTACACCTGCCGCCTGCGCTATTTCGAGAAGGCCGGGGACAAATACGCCATCAAGCCGATGCTCAAGAATCTGGTGCAGTTCGACTTCCACAACTTGAAAGCCGAATTCCTGCCCCAGAACAACGACATCATCTTCTGCCGCAACGTAATGATCTATTTCGACGAAGCCGAACAAAAGCGGCTGATCGAAAAGTTCTACCGCTGCCTGAATCCGGGAGGCCATCTGTTCGTGGGCCATGCCGAGAGCCTGTTCGGGCTGACCACCAAGTTCCACATGATCCACGAGAACAACGCGACGGTCTACCAGCGCATCGAGGGGGCGCAGTGAGCTTTTCGCCCGACGATCGCTCCTCGGAACTCCGCGACCTCTTTTTTGAGAGCGCCGCCGAGATTCTGCAGGGAATGAACGAAGCGGGACTCGCCTTGGAATCCAATCCCAAGGACACCGAGCAGCTTCGTCATGTGCGCCGGGCCGTCCACACGCTGAAGGGGGATTCGGCCGCGTGCGGCCTCCGCCATCTCAGCGAACTTGCCCATGAGCTCGAAGATGTGCTGACGCCGGAGCTGGTGCAGGAAAAGAGCGGATTGATTGCCGAAGTCGTTCTGACCGCCGCCGATACGTTTCACGAGATGCTGGCGGCCTACCGCAGCGATCTGCAGCCGCCCGACGGAGGGGCGCTGCGCGAGCACATCCGGCGCCTGCTGGAGAAGCAGGTCACCGAAACGCCGCGCGCCGCGTCGCAGGCGAGATTTGAATGGACGGAATACGAACGCCTGATGATTGCCGAGGCCTTTCGCCGCGGGGAAGCCGTGTACAACATCGCGCTGCGTCTGGACCCCCAGGCGCTGCTGCCCGCCGCCGCCTTCGAGTTGGTCCGCAAGGCCCTGGAAGGCGCCGGCCGCGTGTTGGTGCTCCGCCAGGAAGCCGCCGGAAGCGTGGAGAGCATGCGCTTGATCGAAGCGGCGCTCTCGAGCACGCACGACGTGGAGTGGATCCGGAAGCGTTGCCAGATTCCTTCGGTCGTCGAACACGTCGAGATGGAGGCGCTGCCGGTGCCGCAATCGGCGCCGCGGGACCTGCTGGAAATCCTGATCGAGTCGGAAGCGGCCGCGGTCTCCGCGGGTGTGAAGCCGCCGCGCGCCGAGGTGAGTGGCGGCGCCGAAGAGGATGTGCGCGAAGGGGCGGGCCGGCCCGGCCTCGCCCATGTGGCCGAGAGTACGTTGCGGGTCGAAGCCGACCGCATCGACACGGTCATGAACCTGGTCGGCGAGCTCATTATTGGAAAGTCGATGCTTCAGCGGGCCATTGGGGAATTCGAACAGCGCCATGCGAAGGATTCCTTGCGCGGCAAGTTTGCCGATGCGCTGGCCTTCCAGTCGCGCGTGCTGAGCGAATTGCAGAAGTCGGTGATGAAGATCCGCATGGTGCCCGTCGAACAGCTGTTCCGACGTTTCCCGCGCGTGGTGCGCGATGTGGCCAAGTCGCGGAACAAGAATATCGGGCTGGAGATGAGCGGGCAGAATACAGATCTGGATAAGGGCATCCTGGACGCGCTGGCCGAGCCCATGGCGCACCTGGTCCGCAATGCCGCAGACCACGGGATCGAGACCGTCGAGGAGCGCGAGGCGGCCGGAAAGCCGGTGCGCGGCACCATCCTGCTGAACGCTTATCACGACGGGGACCAGGTGGTGATCGAAATTTCCGACGACGGGCGCGGGCTGAATCGCGAAAAGATCGTCCGCCGCGCCGTGGAGCGGGGCATTGTTTCCGCCGAAGAGGCGATGCGCTTGAACGAAACGCAGCAGCTGGAACTGTGCTTTGCCCCTGGCCTCAGCACCGCCGATGCCGTCACGGAAATCTCGGGGCGCGGCGTGGGGCTCGATGTCGTCAAGACGGCCCTGGAAGCGCTGAAGGGTTCCGTGGAAGTGGAAAGCCAGCCAGGGAAAGGCACGACGTACCGGCTTTTGGTGCCGCTGACGCTAGCCAGCATTCAGGCGCTGCTGTTTCGCGTCCACTCCCGGCTGTACGCGGTTCCGCTGGCCGCGGTGGCGGAAATCACGCGCATCACCGAAGAGGAGATTCACCGCGTGGACAACCACGAGGTGTTTCAGTTGCGCGAGCAGGTGCTGACGCTGATTCGCCTGGACCGCCTGGGGCCGCAGCCGGTGGGCGGAGGCTCCAAGCGAATCTTTGTCGTGGTGATCGGCGCCGGCGGACGCCGCTTCGGGCTCGCCGTGGATAGCCTGATGGGAGAAGAGGAGTTGGTGATCAAGGCGCTCGAGGATCAGCTGGTCACTTCGCCGCTGGTGAGCGGCGCGTCGATCCTGGGCGACGGAACCGTGGTCCTGATTCTGAATGTTCCGGCGGTGATTTCGCATCTGGCCCGGATTCCGGCGGTGGGAGCCATCGCATGAGCGAGAAGATCCGCGTGCTCGTGGTGGACGATTCCGCGCTGATGCGGAAGCTCATTCCGCAGTCGCTGGCGGGCGACCCGGCCATCGAAGTGGTGGGGACGGCCATGGACGGCATGATCGGGCTGCGCAAGATCGAAGAACTGCGGCCCCACGTCGTCACGCTCGATCTGGAGATGCCGCGCATGGACGGGCTCGAGATGCTCCGGCGGATCACGCGCAAGCATCGCGTGCCGGTGATCGTGGTCAGCTCGCACACCGAGGAAGGCGCTTCGGTGACGCTGAAAGCCCTGGGCTTGGGCGCGTTCGACTTCGTCACCAAGCCGCAGGACGCTGCTTCGGGCCATCTGCGCGAGATCGGTTCCGAGCTGGCGCTGAAAATCAAGGTGGCGGCCTCCTCGGGCGCCCCCAAGATGGTCATCACCTTGCCCGTGGCCAAACGGAAATTGAGTCGCGGCGGCTCAGCCCATCCGCAATGGCCGACGCGCATTGTGGCCATCGGCATCTCGACCGGCGGACCCAACGCGTTGCAGTACGTCTTTTCGCATCTGCCGGAGGATTTTCCGGGATGTTTGGTGGTGGTGCAGCACATGCCGGAAGGGTTCACGGAAATGTTCGCGCGGCGGCTGCACGAAAGCTCGGCCATCGAAGTCAAGGAGGCGCGGTCCGGCGACCTGCTGCTCGCCGGGCGTGCGTTGGTCTGCCCGGGGAATCGTCACATGAAGGTGCGGCGCATGGAGCATGGCGACATCGTGATTCTGGGAGATGAGGCGCCGGTCAACGGCCACCGGCCCTCGGTCGACGTGCTGTTTCATTCCGTGGCCCGGGAGTTTGGCGGCAAGGCGGTGGCCTCGCTGATGACCGGCATGGGAGAAGACGGCGCCGCCGGTCTGGGCGCCATCCGCGCCGCCGGCGGTTTCACCATCGCGCAGAGTCCGGACAGTTGCGTGGTGGATAGCATGCCTCGCTCGGCCATCGAGCGCGGTTTTGCCGATCGCGTGGTTTCGCTGCGGGATATGGCCGGCACCCTGATGGCCAGGTGCCCGGCGGAACGACCGTCCGCGGACCCGGCTCAGCCGGCCGAGCCCGAGGCGGGAAGTGAATCCGTGGGAGAAGTTGCTTCGCGAAGGAGATCGTCATGAGACAGTTTGAGCCGTTGACCCGTAAAAAAGACAACCAGCCGGTCCGCTACCTCATTGTGGACGACTCGGTCTTCGCCCGGAAGAGCCTGGCGAAGATGGTGGAGTCGTTTGGCGGCCAACTGGCGGGGGAGGCGGGCGATGGATTGACCGCGATCACCGAGTACGCTCGCACCACTCCCGACATTGTCCTGATGGACATCACCATGCCGCAGATGGAAGGCATCGAGGCGGTGGGGCGGATCGTCCAGGATCACCCCGACGCGCGCGTGGTGATGGTTTCGTCGGTGGGCTACCAGGACAACATCCTGGCCGCCCTCCAGAAAGGCGCGCGCCACTTCGTCCAGAAGCCGGTCAAGCCCGATGCCCTGTACGAAATCATCCGTTATGTCCTCAGCGACGAAAGCGCGGCGACGCCCGTGGGCGCCGCCGGGGAGAGCGCCCGATGAGAATGGATCTGATCCAGCCGTTTATTGGCTCGCTCGATGCCGTTCTGGCGGAGATGATGAAGACGCCCGCCAGGATCGTCGATCTCACCATGGAAGAGGATGGCTACCGGCGCAAGGGGCTGGCGGCGATGGTGGATTTCAAGGGACAGATTGAAGGGCGCATCATTTTGGACATGGACCCGCAGGCGGCCGCCAAGGTCGTCAGCTATCTTGCCGGAGAGGATGTGGACCCCGGCGAGACGATTGTACCGGAGACCGTGTGCGAGCTGGCCAACATGGTGATCGGCAATGCCGTCACGCAGCTCAACGACCGCGGATTCGAGTTCCGCGTCTATCCTCCGGCGCTCGTCACCGCCGACCAGTGCGAGAAAGCCGGGCACGATTCCGAAGCCACGATCTTGTGTTTTGAAACCCCGGGCGGGAACGTCTATCTCAATATCGCCATGCATTACCACGCGCGGCGCGCTCGCGAACACTCCCCGATTTCCGTCTGCTAGACGCGCCCCCTTTGTGGGGCGCGTCCTCCCCGTTAGCTGGCTGGCGGACGCCCGGTCACGTACTCCGCCCCGTGCCGAAACAACCCCGCCTTGGGCAGTTCTTCCGAGTAAATGATGCGAGCCGGCAGAAAAATATTGGCGGCGTCGGGCGCGTAGGGCACGGCCACCTCAATGACTTCATCGGCATCGTAGCGGCGCTTGCTGCGGAAACACGCGCCGATCGGGGAGATGTCCTCGCACACCGCCAGTTCATCGTCGTTTCCCTGCTGGCGGATGCAGGCCGTCAGCCGTGTGGGCCGGCGGTTCCGCCGTCGCTCCGGGTGACCGTCTCCGGACGTGGCCGGGGTCTCCGGGTTGCTGGCGCGCGCAGCGGCCGAACGCGACGTGAACTTCTTGTCGTCTTCATGCGGCGCCTGGGTCCAGATGCTGGGCACGCGGCAGTTTCGGCAGTGGCGCGCAATGCCCCGGTTCGTTTCAAATCCGTGGAGTTCCAGTTCGTTCAGATACACCACTTCGCGGTGGTGGCAGTAGGTGCATTCCAGTAGCATGCGCGCCACTGCCTCGGCCGATTCGGCAATCTCGGGGAATTCCACTCCCCACAGGTCCACGGCCGGGTCCAGGATCTCGATCCCGTACAGATGGCCTTCTTTCTGCCGGCCAAAGTGGCCCACGATGCGCACATCGCACTGGCGATGCGCTTCGCTGGGCGACTGCCGCCGCACATGGATCTTCTGGTCGGCCGCCAGCTCCCGGTCCAGCGTAATCACCGCGCCCGCCCGGTTGAGCAGCAGGGTCCGCGCAGGCTCCTTGAATTCCCGGCCGTGGCTATCCGTGCCGGACGCTTCCAGCAACAAGATGAATGAGACGCGATCGCTCCGGCGCACTGAGGTCATGCGGCCTTCCTCCCAGAAGTGGACTTTCCCGCGTCAGGAAGATACCATACTGTGTTCTTTGTGGGCTTGCTGGAAACATTATACTTAGTCCTCATCTTCTCTTGCCGCGTGGCCTCCTAGGCCTGCGTGTAAAGAGCTAATAGGGCCCCCACAGGAAAAGGGGAGTTAGCGCATGATCCGAGTGGCCGTACGTAAATTCCGATTTATTCTTGGTGTGTTTGCGTGCTTCAGCGCGTTGGTGTTGCTGATCGTTGCTGGGGCGCCGTCCGCCCAGGCGCAGGGGAACCGCGTCGAAGGGGTGGTGCGCGACGCCACTGGCGCCTCGGTGCCGCATGCGCAGGTTGATCTGCGCGCACAATCCTATTCCGCGACGACCTCCACCGGCCCATCGGGCACGTTTGTCTTCGAGAACGTCCCGGAAGCCTCGGGAACGCTCCGGGTCACGGCCAAAGGCCTGAAGCCCGTGGAACAGGCATGGAACATCGCCGCGGGCGCTCCGGCACACGTGGAAGTCGTCCTCGAACCTCTCCCGTTGGCCCAGCAGATCATTGTGACTGCGGCGCGCACCGAGACGCGGCTGAGCGATTCCCCGGTCAGCGTCCTCCAGTTGACTCGCGACGACCTGCGCGCGACACCCTCGCTCACCCTGGATGATACATTGCGCCAGATCCCGGGTTTTGGCTTCTTCCGGCGAACCAGCGGCCGGACGGCCGCGCTGGGGACGCACAGCGTTTCGCTGCGCGGTTTGGGCGCGACGTCGGCGGGCCGCACCCTGGTGCTGGAAGACGGCATCCCGCTCAACGATCCCTTTTCCTCTTCCGACTATTGGGATCGCGTCCCGGCCGAATCGGTGGCCAGCGTGGAAGTCGCGCAGGAAGGCGCGTCGAGCCTGTATGGCAGCGACGCCCTGGGCGGCGTCGTGCAGTTGCGCACGCGAACGGCCCGGCCCGCCGGCCTATCGCTGGAAACCTCCTATGGCAATCAGAACACGCCGGACCTTTCGCTGTGGGCCGGCGGCCAGGCAGGACGCTGGGAAGCGACGTTCGGCGGAGAAGTGTTTCAGACCGACGGCTACATCCTGGTCCCCGAACCCTTCCGCGGGAGCGTGGACACCAAGGCCCGCGCCAAGCACGGCACCGCCGACCTGATGATCGGGCGCCACTTTGGTAGCAAGTCGGGAGCGCAGAGCGAAATCTTGGCGCGCGGATGGTTTTTCGATAGCGCACACGATAACGGCACGCCGGTTACGACCAATGACATCCGCCTGGGCGAGGGGGCTCTGGGCGCCAATCTGCAACTCGGCGCCGCCGGCTCTCTAACCCTGCGCTTTTATGGCGAAGCGCAGAGATGGCACCAGGGCTTTTCCTCCGTGGCGGCCAACCGCAACAGCGAAATACTGACGAACCGCCAGACCGTGCCCGCGCAGGGCGTGGGCGGCTCGGCCGTGTGGTCGCGCGGCCTGGGAAAGCGTCAGACGCTGGTGGCCGGATTTGACGAGCACGAGGAAATCGGACACAGCAGCGAGATTCAGTTCTCCTCGGTTACGGGAAATCACACCCGGAACACGTTGGCCGGAGGACACCAGCGCACCCTGGGCTTTTTCGGCGAGGACCTGATTCAGATCGCGCCGCGCTGGATTCTGAGCGCGAGCGCGCGCTACGACCATTGGCGCAACTTCGACGCCTTTTCCCAATGCGCTCCGTTTGCCCTGTCGTGCCCGCCGCCCGCGCTCACGCTCTATCCCAACCAGAGTTACGACGCTTTCAGCCCGCGCCTGTCCTTGCTCCATCAGATGAATTCCCACGTTGCCTGGTCGGGTTCCGTCTACCGGGGCTTTCGCGCGCCCACGCTCAACGAGCTCTACCGGTCGTTCCGGCAGGCCAACACCCTCACGAACAACAACCCCGATCTGAGGGAGGAGCGCCTCACCGGAGGCGAAGCGGGCGTCAATGTGAATGGCTTCAACCGCCGGCTGGAAGTCCGCGGCGTGGTGTTCTTCAATGAGATTATCAATCCCGTGGCCAACGTCACCTGCCCCACGCCCGGCGCCGTGCCGCCTTGCCCGGCGCCCATTCCCAACACCATCATCCGCGTTAAACGGAATCTGGGCCGCACCAGCGCGCCGGGAGTCGAAATCGACGCCACGGCGCGCCTCACCAATCGTCTCCAGCTTTCGGGCGGCTACCAGTACGTCAATGCGACCGTGATCAGTTCTCCCGGACAGACGCCCTCGCTCGTGGGCCGCTGGATCGCTCAGGTGCCGCACCACGTCCTCACCTTTCAGGCGCGCTACACCAATCCCTCGCGGATCAATTTCTCCGTGACCGGCCGCATGGGCGGCCGGCAATTCGATGACGACCTGAACAATTACTTGCTGGGGAGCTACTTCGTCCTGGACGCCATGGCCTCGCGCCCCATTCGCGGCGGCGCGGAAGTCTTCGTGGCCGTCGAAAATCTTCTGAACCAGCGCTACGCCACGGGCTATGCCGCCACCCCGCCGACCGTCCCGGTCTCAGTCCCGCAGCTCGG
>JAIQGD010000120.1 GCA_020072765.1 Terriglobia bacterium | reverse complement strand
GTGAAGGTGGCGATCCCGCAGTGGCGGGGCGGGCGAGCGGCTATGGCCGGACGGTCCTTACCACGCCGGGTTCCCGGGTTTGGCAGCCCATGCGGCGACCTGCTCGTTGTAGATTTTGCGTTTGCTGAACAACCACTTGCCGTCCACTTTGACCATTTCATCTTCGTAATGGCCGAACGAGTCAAGGCCGGCCGTGCGTTTGTCATTGTTGTTGCTGTAATGGAACCAATAGGATCGCCCGACGGCTTTGTTGCCCTGGATCTTCAGGACGACGTTGGTGATGTTGTGGCGCCCGGCGGCGGGACGCAGCCCTGAACTATCTTTGGCCGCGCGGTCCGCATCGGTTTTGGCCATTCCGGCGATGAAATTGCGGATCGCATCGCGGCCGGTTATCACCGGGCCGTAATCGAGCACGCCGTCCTGCGTGAACGTCATGGCGTAGGTGTCGGCATCGCGAAAATCCAGGGCGAACAGGTAGCGGGCCTCCAGGTCCTCGATCTGAGCCCGATCCTCGCCGTAGCTGCTTTGCGTCGAGCGCGACGAAACCGCGGAGGTCAGGAATAACGCTGCAATTCCACACAACAGAATGATCGCCGTCTTTCGCATTTCGGTTTCCCCTCGTCGTTGGATTTGTGGTCCGGTGCCTTCCGGCTGCGCCACATCATACAAAATGCCGGGCGCGCAGCGTATCGGCCATTCACATAAGCCCGCGGTCTTGCGTTCTCATAAAGTATGGCGATCGGGAGTTGACCAGCGCTAGCTAATGTATTTCTCTAGATACCGTGATATAAACTCTCATGGATCCGTCCACATCAAGATAGATGAGAGTTCAGACAACATATCAACATGATTGAGGCATTGCTTCTCCGCGCGAAACATTGGCAGGTCTTCCTGCTCCTCACGGGCCTGTGTGTCTTCGCAGGCATGGTTGGCGTCGGTGTCATGGGCGCAAATGTATCGTCAACAGGGAGGGCTGGGACGCTTGGCCTTTTGTGGGGAGCCAATACGGCGCTGGGTATGCTCTGTTTCGCGGGTTGGTTTTGGTCGATGGGTACGTTTCTCATTTCAATTGTTCAACCCTTGCTGAGGCTAAAGACGGGTTTTTTTCGGTTTTCGCTCATCTACCCAGTGCTCTATAGTTTCGCCGCCGGGCCATTTTTTCTTAACCCCGACGCATCAATGTTCGCGGTCATAATTCCGCTCCACTTCTTCGCGGTGTTCTGCATGTTCTATAGCCTTCGATTCGTAGCCAAGAGCCTAGTATTGGCTGAGACGGGCAAGCCAGCATCTTTCTACGCATCCTCCGCTTTCGCCCCCGAGAATGGTTTTGTAGCGGCCGCCTTTCGCGTTGTTTGCGTCTCCGGTTTCGGGAGTCCGATGGACTCCACCAGAGTCCTGAAATCGGACCCGATGGGTTGTATCGGGAAGGCGGGCGCGCCGCCCTTGTGTTGCGTCGGCGCGCGTGCTACACGAAGGTAGGAGGCAGACGCGATGGCGGCGGTGGTGGCGCTGGTGGACGACCTGTTCTTTCAGGCGAAGATTCTCGAAACCGCGAAGCAGCTCGGCGTGGAACTCCGCACCTGCGCGACGCCCGAGGCGCTCGCGGCCGAGATCGCCCGGGAGAGCCCGAAGCTCATCGTCGTGGACCTGAACGCGCGGGGAAACCCCATCGAAGCCATCGAGCGCGTGCAGGCCTCCGGCAGTGCGATTCCGCTCATCGCGTTTCTCTCGCACGTGCAGGTGGAGCTCGCCGCGCGCGCCCGCGCGGCGGGATGCCGCGACGTCATGCCGCGGTCGCAGTTCACGCGCGACCTGGCAACCATTCTCCGGCAGGTGAAATCCGAGCTGTGATGAAGGCTTCCATTTTCCGGCTGGCCGCCCCGGCCATTTTTCTGGCGCTTCTTTTCGCCGAGGGGATTTCCGCGCAACAAGAGCAGCAATCCGATCCCGCCGCGGCGCTGGCCGCCGCGCTCACCGCCGCTTGCCGGGCGAACGAAACGCAGTTCGCCAACTATCTCACCGCGGACAATGCGGCGGCCTTTCGCGCGCTCTCCGCGGACCGGCGCGCGGCCTTTCTCCGGCGATTTTCGCTGGCCGATGATCCCGGCAATCCGCTGCTCTCCTCCGACGCGCAGCACCACACGGTCGTGCGGTGCACGGCTCCGGGCGGCACTTCGGAATTTCGCCTGGGCGCGGCGCGCACGCGCGAAAATCTCGCGTTTATCCCGGTGAGCGTGGCGGGCGGCGCGCAGGCCGAGTTCGGCCTGGTGCTGGAGCGCGGCGAATGGCGGCTGCTGTCGCTCGGCCTGATGCTGCTGGATATTCCGCAGCTTTCCCGGCAGTGGGCGGAAGAGGAACTCACGGCGCGCGAAAACTCCGCCATCGCCGCGGTGCGCGAGCTGGCGGAGGCCATCGAGACGTATCGCCGCGTCTACGGCAAGCTGCCGGACTCGCTCGCGCAGCTCGGCCCCGCGCCCAAGAACGAAATCTCGCCCGAGCAGGCCTCCCTGGTGGACGAGCATCTGGCCGGCGGCAACGACGGCGTCTACCAATTCCGCTACCGCATCGTTCCCGCGGCGCAGGAAGACACCCTGGCCTTCGAACTGGTGGCCATGCCCGACGCCTACGGCAAGACTGCCCGGCGCTCGTTCTTTCTCGACGCCACCGGCCAGCTGCACGGCGCCGATAAGGGTGGCGCGGCGGCGACGGCGGACGATCCCGCGATCCCCTGAGGATCGCGCGGATCGAAGCAGGCATCCAGCCGCGGCCTGCCCTCAGGTATAATGCAGCCGGACGCCTTACGCCTGCGGTGGACGCCACCATGTCGATACCAGCCACGCACGAAAAAATGACCCCCGAAGAAGCCGTGCGCGCCGCCAATCAGCGCTTCTACGCCGCGTTTGAATCGCTCGATCTGGCGGAGATGGACGCGGTGTGGGCGCACGAAGGGGATGTGCAGTGCGTCCAGCCGGGCTGGGAACTTCTCCTGGGCTGGGACGACATCCGCGAGCGGTGGGCGCGGATTTTCAAGAATATCCAGCGGGTGCGCGTGGCGCTGAGCGGCGTGCGCGTGCGCGTCGAGGGCGGCGTGGGCTGGGTGGCGTGCGCCGCGCGCATCACCACGGCGTTCGCCGATGGCTTCGACGAAGCTACGGTGCAGGCCACCAATGTCTTCGTCCAGCGCGAGGGCCGCTGGCTGCTGGTGGTGCATCACGCCTCGCCGCTGCTGATTCCGCCGCGCTCCACGGTGCAGTGAGGAGGATCGCTGCCGCGGCGAAGGGTCCGAATTTCTCTGGTGGAAGGGATTACGAAATGAAAAGTTGCGGACTCGCGCTGCTGCTGTTGCTGGCGGTCCTCCCGGTGGCCGCGCGGCAATCGGGTGGGGAATCGAGCGTCGTCGGAGCGGGGAAGCAGGTGGTGCAGCAGATCGCCGCCGGCCAGTTCGACAAAGTCGAGGCGCAGTACAACGCGCAAATGTCCGCGGCGCTGCCCGCCGGAAAGCTGGCGGCCTCCTGGGCCGACGTGCTCGACCATGCGGGATCGTTCGAGTCGATCACCGAGGCACGGACCGGCCGCGTGCGCATCTACGACGTGGTCGTGGTGGTGTGCAAATTTCAGCAGGCCGTGCTGGACGCGGAAGTCGCTTTCGGCCCGGACGGCAAAATCGCCGGCCTGGGCTTCCGCCCGCATCAGGAGCCGCCGCCCGCGTGGACCGCCCCGGCCTACGCCAAGCCCGAGTCCTTCACCGAGCAGCCGCTCGCGCTGGTCAACGGCAAGTTCCAGTTGCCGGGCACGCTGACCTTGCCCAAGGGTGCCGGACCATTTCCCGCCGTGGTGCTGCTGCACGGCTCGGGCCCGCACGATCAGGACGAAACGATCGGCCCCAATGCGCCCCTCAAGGATCTCGCCTGGGGACTGGCCAGCCGCGGCATCGCCGTCTTCCGCTACACCAAGCGCACGCAGAAATACGGCGCGCAGAGCAACGACGACCCGGCCCGGCTGACCGTGGACGACGAAACCATGAACGATGCGCGCGCCGCCGTCGGGCTTCTCGTCAAGGACAAGAAGATCGATCCGCGGCGCATCTTTGTCGTGGGGCACAGCTTGGGCGCCTATCTCGCGCCGTGGATCGCCGCGCGCGAGCCCCGCATCACCGGAATCGTCATGCTGGCGGCCAACACCCGCCCGATCGAGCAGTTGATGGTGGAGCAACTGCGCTACGCCCTGTCAGCCGGCGGCACGCCTACCGCCGCCGATCAGAAGCAGCTCGCGGCTCTCGAGGAGAGCGCCCGCAAGATCGAAAGCCCCGACCTCAAGCCCGGCGACACCGTTGCTGTTCTCGGGGGCGTCATGCCCGCCACCTATTGGCTCGACCTGCGCGGCTATCGCCCCGTGGCTTTGGCCGGGGAGCTGAAGATTCCCATTCTGATTCTCCAGGGCGGCCGGGATTTTCAGGTGCCTCCCGCCACGAATTTTGCCGAGTGGCAGGCCGCTTTGGCCGGGCACAAGAACGTGACCCTGAAGCTGTACCCGGATCTGAACCACCTGTTCATCACCGGCGAGGGTCCGTCCCTCCCGCAGGAATATCAGCAGGCCGGTCATATCGACGAACCGGTGGTCACCGACATCGCCGCCTGGATCTCCGCCGGAGGCAAGCTGCCGGATTAGAAGCGGGATGCGGGCCGGATGGCAGGGCCTTTTGTACGCCCCTGGAGGGCCGTTTGTTTGACACTCATCAGGTCGGCTGCTAGATTTCTTGGCGTGTGCGAGTAATGCAACGCAAACGGATACTTCCCGGCTTACCACTCATGGCGGCGATGGCCCTTGCCATGGCCTTGGTGTGGGGTTGCGCGATCAGCCACAAGACGGTGGTGAAGCCGTCCGGGGCGCCCGTGCCGCGCCTGACGGCGACGAAGCAAGAACTTCTCGCGGCGTATAACCGGCAGGCCGAATCGGTGACCTCGCTCAACGCCGCGGTGAAGCTGCTGTTGACCGCCGGCTCGGCCTACACCGGCGTGATCGAGCAATATCACGAGGTGAACGGCTTCATCCTGGCGCAAAAGCCCGCAAGTATCCGCGTGATCGGCCAAGCGCCCGTGGTGGGCACGAACATCTTCGACATGGAAAGCGACGGGGAAACGTTTCACATGTTCATTCCCTCGCGGCACAAATTCCTCACCGGTCCGGCCAACGTCGAGCGGCAGTCAGGCAAGCCGATCGAGAACCTGCGGCCGCAGCATTTGACGCGCGCCATCTTCTGGGAGCCGGTCCCGGCGCAAGCGCTGGTGCTGTTCGAGGAAGCCAGCGATTCAACCACGCAATATTACGTCCTGACCGTGGCGCGGCCGCTGGCCGCCGCCGCGCCCGGCGCGGACGCCGCCGCACCGGCCGACTGGGAAATCGCCAGCAAGATCTGGTTCGACCGCGCCGATTTGAGCGTGGCGCGCCTGCAAACCTACGAGCCGGGCGGCAAGCTGGGCTCCGACGTTCGCTACGGTGGCTGGGACCAGTTTGGCTCCGGGAAATACCCCCGCCACATTTCTCTGGCGCGGCCCGGCAATGATTATAAACTGGAGATCAGCGTCACCCGGCTGACGCTGGGCGAGGCCATTGCGCCCGACCGCTTCCTTTTGCAGCAGCCGCCGGGAAGCGAACTGGTGCGCGTCGGGGAAGAGACGCAGGGGACCAATCCTTGATCGGACACATGATTGTCCGCAATACGCTGCACCGGCCGGTGCGCACGGCGATTACGGTGATCGCCGTGGCCGTGGAAGTCACGTTGGTCATCATGGTGGTGGGACTCACCAGCGGCTTGCTCGTGGATACGGCCAAGCGCACCGAGGGCATCGGCGCCGACGTCATGGTGCAGCCTCCTTCGGCCTCCATTTTCATGGCTTTCAGCGGCGCTCCCATGCCCATGGCGATCGGCGGCAAATTGCAGCAACTCGAATACGTGCAGGCGGTGGCGCCCGTGCTGGTGCAGTTCAATTCCGTCAACGGGCTGGACCTGGTCTACGGAATCCAGCCGGAAAGCTTTCGCGCGGTCTCCGGCGGATTCGTCCTGCACGAAGGCCGCGAGCTGCAGGATGCCAACGACATTCTGATTGACGACGTGTACGCCCGGGCCAAGAAGGTCAAGCTGGGGCAGAAGCTCCACATCCTGGAGCACGATTTTCACGTGGCGGGCATCGTGGAGCACGGCAAGGGCGCGCGGCTGTTCGTTCTGATGTCCACGCTGCAGGAAATGTCCGGCGCGCATGACAAGGCCTCGGTCTTTTTCATCAAGAGCGACCGCACCGATCATACCCCCGCGGTCATGGACAGCGTCCGCATGCTCCTGCCGCGCTACGAAGTCCGCGCCCTGAAGGACTTCATTTCGCTGATGACCTCCTCGAACCTGCCGGGCCTCGCCGCTTTTATCAACGTGATGATCGGCATCGCCGTCGCGATCGGCTTCCTGGTGATCTTCCTCTCGATGTACACCACGATCATCGAGCGTACCCGGGAGATCGGTGTGCTGAAGTCGCTCGGGGCGTCGAAGGGTTACATCGTCGAGATCATTCTCAGCGAAACGGCTCTGCTCTGCCTGGCTGGGGTGGCGGCCGGAATCGGGCTCAGCTACCTGACGCGCCTGATCTTGCTCAAGGTGTTTCCTTCGCTCCCCATCCTGATCACCGTGAAGTGGATGTTCCTGGCCGGGCTCATTGCCGGCGCCGGCGGTTTGCTGGGCGCCTCCTATCCCGCATGGCTGGCCAGCCGCAAGGACCCGGTCGAAGCGCTGGCGTATGAGTAAGCGGGCGGAGCCCTTCGGGGGAATGCCCGGCCAGGGTTTGCAGCGCGCGCCGCGAAAGGCTGCGCGCCGGGAACGCCCCTAGGCAGGAACGCGAAACACGGCTAGAATATTTTCATCCTCAGATGCGCATTTGCTCGCTCGGGAGCCGGCTTTGGAGCCGATACTCAAAACGGAAAATCTCTGGAAGGTCTACCGGCTGGGAAAGCTGGAAGTCCCGGCGCTGCGGGGGATCAACGTCGAAGTGTTTCCGGGCGAGTTCGTTTCGATCATGGGGCCCTCGGGCTGCGGAAAATCGACGCTGCTGCACGTGATCGGCGGCCTGGCGCAGGCCAGCCGCGGGCGCGTGCTGCTCGATGGGAACGATCTGACCGAGATGAGCGACGCCGCGCGGACGCTGCTGCGCCGCCACAAAGTCGGCTTCGTTTTCCAGCGCTTCAACCTCCTGCCGACGCTCGACGCCCGTCACAATATTACGCTGGCGCAGCACATCCACGGCAACGGCTTCGATCCCCACCGCTTCGACGTGGTGACCAAACTGCTCGGCCTGGGCGAGCGCCTGCACCACAAGCCTTCGGAATTGTCCGGGGGAGAGCAGCAGCGCGTGGCGCTGGCGCGCGCCATCATCAGCGAGCCCAAAATCGTCCTGGCCGACGAGCCCACCGGCAATCTCGACACCAAGACCTCGGAAAGCGTGCTGGCCCTGCTGCGCCAGCTCAACCAGGACCTCGGCCAGACCATCGTGATGATCACGCACAATCCCGAGGCGGCGACCTACGGGAACCGCGTCCTGCACATGCGCGACGGCATGGTCGTGAGCGGATAGGCAGGACATCGAGATGCGCACAATCTGGCGAGCCGTGGTTCGCACGCTGTTCTGGTCCTACGAACGCGGAAGCTGGCCCTACGACGTGATGGTCGTGGCCATCGTGCTCTTCGTCCTGCTCACGCCGCGCTCGTGGTTTCACGACCGCCCGTTGTCGGTCACCGTGGCCGGCGCCAACGTCGAACTCCTCTTGGAGGACTCCGCCAGTCAGACCCGCACCTACCGCCTCGACGCCAAGGCCCTTTCTCCCGAGAAGCGCACCCCCAAGGCCACGCCCGAACTGGAGCGCGAAACCCACGACATTCTCGGCCGGACGGTGGACGATCTGAAGGAACGCACCTTCCAGGTGCGGCGCATCGATCCGGTGCTGGCGAAGGACGGCGCGGTGATGTCCTACGACGTCACCATCCACCCGTAAGCC
>JAIQGD010000015.1 GCA_020072765.1 Terriglobia bacterium | reverse complement strand
GACGTACGAAGCGACCGGCGACAGTGAGAAACTCACCGTCAATGGCATTAGCGCGGATGGAAGCCGCGTGACGTGGGGCTACACGGTCCGCTTCGACGGTAAGTATTACCCGATCACTGGTTCCGGACCCGGTGGAGCGGACGCCATCGCCGTCAAGCGCATCAATGCCCGCACGGTCGAAGCAACCTTGCAGAAGGAGGGCAAAGCGTTTCAGACGGCGAACCGGGTGGTCTCTCAGGACGGGAAAACCATGACTGCCACCGCCCGAACCGCCGGCGCGAATGGGCCGCCGGCAGTAAAACCCCGCGCAGCAGCCTCCGAAAATGCGCTGTGCGGAATCGGTGAAGGAATCAAGTTCAAAGGCCCCACCCTTCGCACACGGCGCGAAGGATGGGGCACCCGCAAGATCAAAGGCTAGGCCACCCGCCTATCTTCTCCATAGATAGCTTGGCCTTGATCTCACTATGCGGGACTTCCAATAGTTCACGCATGGTTTTGTCGAAGTGTTTGAACTCTTCATTTCTGTTTACTTTTTCCATGCTCGCGCTTTGATGCCCCTTTCATGACAAATATTAATCAAGGATTCTTGCGTGGGTTCAATATGCAGTCTTGGAATCTGGTGAAGTAAGTAGACCATCTCCGGCCTAGGCTCAAACTTCATATTCTTATCCAATTGTTTTTTTCTGTTGGTGATTTCCCAGGCGTAATGGTCAGCGCCTTGCAGTCCAGCGAAATCTTTCTTGTTCTTATATGTTGGTATAGGCATGCCCTCACCAACCATTAGCTTGGAAAATTCCCCTTGCCCAAAATCTCCTCCCTCAAAAACTATTTCGACTGGTTCTTCGATTTCGAACTCTTTTTCCCAACGGTGGATTCTCTCAACACAATAACGCGCTCCAAGAGCATACGGTGGAATCAACTCTCGCAGTTCCACTACACTGTCGATTTGGTTGTAGATGTCCATTGGTACTACGCAACATACGGCGCAATTAGCCATCGTTACTTGTGCAATAAGTAAGTTGGTAAGAAAACCTCCCCAACGAATTGGATCCTGCGCAATCTCCACATAATCTCGTCGAGCGTTCGTCTGAAGTTTGTACTTTTCGTTTGTGATGGCAGAAGCAAAATCTGACATGTGAAATGGCAAATCTAACCGGAAGTCGTCGTGAATAGTCTTCCAAGTGTTGTCAAAGACGCGCCATTGAGTAGAATTCGCGATGTACCCAGCGACAACTACAAACGGTTGATTTTTCCAATCGCCAGCGGCATCTAGATAGGCTGCGAATAGTCCCATGAGTCTTCCTTCGGGATTCTTACTTCCAACAAACAATGCGGCGGCAAGACGGTCAAGTGCAGCATCCCCGCCGCATCGCCTAATGTGCCCGCCCCACTTCACTGAGGCAAGTATATTATCGCCCATATTAAGACACTACCCGTCTGCGCGAGGGGCCAGCATATATCGCGAAATTAGGCTATAATTAGAAGTTCATGCTCACTATCAACAACATTACGATGCGGTTTGGCGCGCGGATCCTGTTCGAGGACGTGACCTGCTCGTTTTTCGCGGGGCGGCGCTACGCCATCACCGGGCCGAATGGCGCGGGCGCTCACCGACGCGGACGGCATGCGCCTGGGCGAGCTCGAAGGGATTGTGGGCGAGGAGGGCGGTTACACGGCGGAAGCCGATGCCGCCCGGCTGCTCGACGGGCTGGACGTGCCCGAGTCGCTGTACGAGCGGAAAATGGGCGAATTGCAGGGCGGGCAGAAGGTGCGCGTGCTGCTGGCGCAGGCGCTGTTTGGCAGCCCGCCGGCGCTGCTGCTGGACGAGCCCACGAACCACCTGGACCTGGATTCGGTCCACTGGCTGCAGAACTATCTGTGCGAGTACGAAGGCGTGCTGATCGTGATTTCGCACGACCGGCACTTCCTGAACAGCGTGTGCACGCACACCGCCGACATCGATTACGAAACGGTGATCATGTACAACGGCGGGTACGACGACATGGTGCTGGCCAAGACGTCGATCCGCTCGCGCATCGAATCGGAAAACGCGCAGCGCGAGAAGAAGATCGCGCAATTGAATGAATTCATCGCGCGCTTTTCGGCCGGCACGCGTTCGGCGCAGGCGACGTCGCGCAAGAAGGAAGTCGAGCGATTGCAGACCACTGACCTGGCCCGGTCCAACATCGCGCGGCCGTTCATCCGCTTTCAGATGGAGCAGGCTTCCGGGCGGCATCCGCTGGAGATCAAGAGCGTGGTGAAGGCGTACGACGGCGTGAAAGTGTTCCAGCCGTTTTCCGCCAGCGTGGTGCGTGGCGAGAAGATCGCGCTGATGGGGCGCAACGGCACGGGCAAGACGACGTTGCTGAAGTCGCTCGTCCGCAACGCGACGGGCTACATTGACGACGCGGAGAAGCAGTTCGCGATCGATGGCGGCACAGTGGCGTGGGGCCACAACACGCTGGCGGGCTACTTCGCGCAGGACCACTCGGAATCAATCGTCAAGGGCACGACGGCCATCGAGTGGCTGCACCAGTTCAAGCCGCAGGCGACGCAAGAGGAGCTGCGCGGCTTGCTGGGCCAGATGCTGTTCAGCGGCGAAGACGCGCTGAAGCCAACGCGGGCGCTCTCCGGCGGCGAGTCGGCGCGGCTGATCTTCTGCCGGCTGATGCTGCAGAAGCCGAACATCCTGGTGCTGGACGAGCCCACCAACCATTTGGACCTGGAATCGATCAACGCGCTCAACATCGCGCTGCAGAAGTATGACGGGACGGTGCTGCTGGTCACGCACGACCACGACGTGATCGACGAAGTGGCCACGCGCATCTGGCATTTCCAGGGCGGGCGCATCGAGGACTTCAAGGGCCCGTACGAGGAATATCTGGTGTACGCGCAGGAAAAGGCATCGTAGGCTTTTCAAACACACCGCATCGCATCGAGAATTGCCTCCCCTGGTTCTACCCCAAACAATCATAAGAACGACAACGCAGCCTGAAGTCCGAAGTTGAAGAGAGATTCCTCCACTCCGGGACGGCACAAGGCGCCATCCCTCCGGTCGGAATGACAAATTTGTTCTGACGTGAGGAACTTCCGGGTCAGCACGGCAGGAGAAGTGCGCGCGGGGCTGAGCGGCGTGCTCAGCCCTCGCGCGGGCGATGCGGGTACAGGCGCCGCTACTTCGCGCTGTGCTTGTGGATGTCCGTGCAGATGGCGACGGCATTCGAGGGATCGATCGCGGTGGAGTCAAACTCGACGTGCTGAATGACGCCACTTTTGTCGATCACGAAGGTGGTGCGGCGCGCGAATTCGTACTTATCCTGCGCCATCGGGTAGGTTTGCAGGATGCCGTACTGAGTGAGCACCTTGCGGTTCATGTCGCTCAGCAGCGGGAAGGTGACGCCGATTTCCTTGGCAAAGGCGGCGTTGGCCGGGGGACTGTCAATGCTGATGCCAAACACCACGGTGTCGCTGGCTTCGATCTTGGCCTGATCAGACTGATAGGCCTGCAGCTCCTGTTTTCAACCGGGGGTGAACGCGAGAACGTAGAAGGCGAGGATGACGTTCTTCTTGCCCCGGAAATCGCTGAGCTTCACCGAAGACATCTGGTTGGTCGGCAGCGTGAAATCGGGGGCCACGTCTCCCACCTTGAGCTTCGTCGTGGCGATGGCTTCCTGCTGGGCCTGGGCGGCGAACGGCACGGCCGCGGCCAGCAACAACAGGGCGCCCGCCAGGGTGGCGATACGCTTCATCGGCTTCTCCTTGTAGTGGAGTGACTGCCGGGTCATTATACGGTAGCGGCCCGGGTGCAACATGGTAACAGGGATTGGATGGTTTTCAGCTTCGCAAAGATTCCAGGAGCCGAGCGAAACACAGAGGGCGCCGAAGCAGGGCGGCGGCTTGACAGAGGTTGGACGGGCGCGAAATAATCTGCGCCACTTCACGACGGGAGAACACAGCATGGGGACACCAGTGGCGTCGGCGTATGCGGAGTTGGGACTGTTCATCGGCGGCGAGATGGTATCGGGGGGCGGACGCAAGTCCTCGCCGGTGATCAATCCGGCGAACGAGGAAGTGATCGGGCAGCTTCCGCACGCCACGACGGCCGACCTGGACCGCGCGCTGGCCGTGGCGCAGGAAGGGTTTCGGGTATGGCGCGCAATCTTTCCGGACCAGCGCGGCAAAATCCTGAAGCGCGCGGCGGACCTGCTGCGCGCGCGCGCGGAGGAGATTGCGCGGACGGCCACGATCGAGTCGGGCAAGTCGATCCACGAGACGCGCATCGAACTGGGAATGTCGGCCGCGATCCTGGAGTGGTACGCCGAAGAGGGGCGCCGGGCCTATGGGCGGGTGCTGCCGCAGCGGGCGGCAGGCACGCGGCTGTGCGTGGTGAAGGAGCCGGTGGGGCCGGTGGCGGCGTTCGCGCCGTGGAATTTTCCGCTGGGCAATCCGGCGCGGAAAATCGGCGCGGCGCTCGGCGCGGGATGTTCGTGCATCCTGAAGCCGGCCGAGGAAACGCCGGCGTCGGGGCTGGCGGTGGCGCGGGCGCTGGCGGAGGCGGGTTTGCCGGCGGGCGTGCTGTCGATCGTATTCGGCGTGCCGCAGGAGGTGTCGTCGCATCTGATTGCCTCGCCGGCCATTCGCGCGATTTCGTTCACGGGGTCGATTCCCGTGGGAAAGCAACTGATGAAGCTGGCGGCGGAGGGAATGAAGCGGACAACGATGGAATTGGGCGGCCATGGCCCCGTGCTGGTGTTTGGCGATGTGGATGTCGAGAGCGTGCTCGACCAGTCGGTGACGGCCAAATACCGCAACGGAGGACAGGTGTGCGTGTCGCCCACGCGGTTCTACGTGCATGAGTCGATCTACCCGCGATTTGTCGAGGGATTTGCGGCGCGCGCGAAGGGGTGGCCGGTGGGCGACGGTCTGGACGAAAAGAACAAGATGGGTCCGCTGATCCACGCGCGAAGAGTGGCGGTGATCGAAGGGTTCGTGCAGGACGCGGTGGCGTGCGGCGGGCGCGTGGTGGCCGGCGGAAAGCGGTTGCGCAGCCCGGGATACTTTTTTGCGCCGACGGTGCTGGCGGACGTGCCGAACACGGCGCGCATCATGAACGAGGAGCCGTTCGGGCCGGTGGCGATTCTGAATCCGTTTTCGAATTTCGACAGCGTGATCGAACAGGCCAACCGGCTGCCCTACGGGCTGGCGGCGTTTGCGTTTACCGGGTCGGCGCGCATCGCGAAGCTTGCAGGAGAAAAGCTCGAGGCGGGCATGGTGGGGGTCAACACGTACGCGATCTCGGTGCCGGAATCGCCGTTCGGCGGGGTGAAGGAGAGCGGCCACGGTTCGGAAGAAGGCATCGAGGGGCTGGAAGCGTGTCTCGTGACGAAATTCATCAGCGAGGCGTAATCAGGAATTCCGTACGTCACTGGCTCGGCAGTTTGCGGGACAAGTCAAAAGCATTGCCTCAGGGGACCGAACGAAAGGGAATCGCGTGGCGGGCAGGCTGGCGAGACAAACGGCGATCGTGACCGGCGCGGGGCGCGGGTTCGGGCGGGCCATTGCGCTGGGTCTGGCGGTCGAAGGGGCGGCGGTGACGGTGACGGCGCGATCGAAGGAAGAGATCGCGATGACCGTGGCGCAGATCGAGTCGGCCGGAGGGCGCGCGCAGGCGGTGGCCGGTGATGTGACGAATCGCGGCGACGTGGCGCGCGTCGTCGAGGCGGCGCAGCAGCGGTTTGGTCCGGTCAGCGTGCTGGTGAACAATGCGGGCGTGGCCTGGCCGTTCGGGCCGGTGTGGGCGGTGGATCCGGACCAATGGTGGGCCGCCGAGGCGGTACACGTGCGGGGCGCGCTGCTGTACATGCATGCGGTGCTTCCCGGCATGATCGAACGGCGCAACGGCCACATCATCACCATTGCGGCGCTTGCGGGACAGCGCGTGGCCCCGAATCTCTCGGCGTACTGCGTGGCCAAAAGCGCGCAGATACGCCTGACCGAGCACGTGGCCGCGGAGACCAAGGAGCACAGCGTGGCGGCGTTTGCCATCGAGCCGGGCACGGCCATCACCGAACTGGCCGAAGGGACGATGGCTTCGCCCGAGGCCCAGCGCTGGCTGCCGGGGATGGTGGAACGATTGCGCGGGCTGAAAGGGCAGCAGGACCAGGCGGCAGTGTTTGCGCGCTGCGTGGAGATGTGCGCGGACCTGGCGTCGGGGCGCTACGATGCGCTGTCCGGGCGTTTTTTGATGCCGCAGGACGATTTTGAGAAGTTGCTTCGGGAAGCGCCTGCGGGCTAGCAGGGTGTCCCGGAAACATCTGGCAAAGGTTGCAGCCGGGCAGGGCGCAGCCCCGATTGACCTCATCGGGGCGCAGCAAGCAGCGCCCCTACAATAGAGTGCGAGCCGCAGATGATGGGCGGTCCTTTGTGGGGCGCAACACGAGAATGATGCGAGGCGCCGTTTTTCTGGCGCCGGTTAGGAGGGGATCGGCATGGCAGACGACGCGAAGATGGCGGTATTGGAGAAGAAGATCGAGGAGCTCGCGCAGCGCGTGGGGGTTCTCGAGGACATTCACGCTATCCGGCGGGTGCAGCACGCCTACGGCTATTACATGGACAAGTGTTTGTACGGCGAGATCGTGGAGTTGTTCGCCGACGACGGCGAAGTCCATTTTCTGGGCGGGATTTACAAGGGGAAGGCGGGCGTGCGGCGGCTTTACATCGAGCGCTTCCGCAAGAATTTCACGGGCGGGACGGACGGACCGATGTACGGCTTTCTGCTCGATCACCCGCAGATGCAGGACGTGGTGGACGTTGCGCCGGACCGCAAGACAGCCAAAGGGCGGTTTCGCTGCGTCATGCAGGCCGGACTGCACGAAAGCGCCAAGCCCGCCCATACGGTGAAGCTGCCCAAACAATGGTGGGAAGGCGGGGTCTACGAGAACGAGTACGTGCGGGAAGACGGGGTGTGGAAAATCAAGTCGCTCAACTACCGGCTGGTGTGGAACGCCGACTATGAATCCGGATGGGCGCACACGCGGCCCCGCTATCTGGCGTTCTTTACCGAGACCTATCCGGAAGATCCGGGAGGGCCGGACGCGCTCGAAGTGGACAAGCCCGTGCTCTGGCCGGAGACCGAAGTTCTTGCCTTCCACTATGCGAATCCCGTCACCGGAAAGCCCTGGAAGAAGTGAGCGCCGTGGAGCACGCGCCGGGGATGCCGAAAGCGGGATTCTACGGCTGGAAACTGCTGGGGACATTCTGGCTGATTCTGTTCACGAACTTCGCGTTTCCTCTGTACGGCGCCAGTGTGGTCAACGCCTACATGGCCGCGGATCTGCATTTTAATCGCGGCGAGCTGGGGCTGGCCTACGGGATGTTTCAGTGGATGGCGGGATTGCCGGCTCCCTTGGCGGCCCTGTGCATCAACAAGAAAGGCGTGCGCTTCACGATGACGCTCGGGTGCATGACGGTGATGGCCGGGGCGATGCTGATGGCGCTGGTGGTGCACACGAGCTGGCAGGTGGTGGTGGTGTACGGCGTGGTGATCGGGCTGGGCGCGCTGGCCGGAGGAGTGCTGGGGGCGCAGTCGGGGATCAGCCGATGGTTCATCGAGGGCAAGGCGCGGGCCATTACGCTGGTACACACGGGCAGCAGCATCGGAGGTTTCGTGGCCGCGCCGCTGCTGAATCGCGTGATCGCGGGCTTCCATGGCAACTGGCGGGCCGGATGGTGGCTGATCGCCGGGTTGAGCGGCACGGGGACGCTGCTTTCGGCGTTCCTGGTGCAGGAGCGGCCTTCCGATCTGGGGCAATTGCCCGACGGTGGAGCAGTGGCGAGGCACGCGGCGGCTTCGGCCGGCGCGGGGGCGGGGGCGCGAAGGAAAGTTTATAAGACGGCGGAGGAATGGGCGTTTCGGGAAGTTTTGCGGACTCCGGCGATATGGCTGCTGCTGATTTCGCTTCTGGGGTTCAGCGCAGGCTATCCGCTGTTCCTGGCGCACGGGGTGGTGCATCTGCGCGATCTGGGGTACACGGCGGGCCAGGCGGCGTTTTCGATTTCGGTTATGCTGGGGGCGTCGCTGGGGGGTACGCTGGTGTTCGCGGCGTTTGGGGATCGCGTCGAGCCGCGGTTCCTGTGGTCGGCCGCTTCGCTGGTGTTTTGCGCCGGGATGCTTCTGGCGCTGCGGGCGAGCGGCGCGGCCGGGCTGTACGCCTACGCGGTGTGCCTGGGAAGCGGATTTGGCGTGGGGTTTTCGGCCATGATGTCGCTTCCGGCCAACTATTTCGGGGCGCGCGCCTACCCGTCAGTCATAGGGTTGATGATGGCCGTGGGCACGACGAGCGGGGCCATGGGAGCATCCCTGGCCGGATATGTGTTTGACCGCGCCGGAAGTTACGCGCCGGCATTTTATGGTGTTTCGGGATTGGCGTTTGCCGCAGCGGTCCTTTTGCTGTTCACGACGCCGCCGATGCGAAGACCGGCGTGAGGGCAGGCGCCAGCCGCAAGCTTGGGATTTTTCTCACAGACAGGGGTGGAGCATGAGGAAGATCGATATTTTCACGCATATCTGGCCGAAGGCGTTCTATGAAGCGTTGGGCAAGCAGACCGGCGGGATGAAGGATATGCACCGGCGCAGCGAGGCCGTCCCGATGATGACCGACCTGGACCGCCGCTTCCGGGTGATGGACATGTTCGAGGGTTACCAGCAGATTCTTTCGCTGGCCTCTCCGCCGCTGGACGCCGCGGCAGGACCCGCCGCCGCGCGCGAACTCTCCCGCATCGGCAGCGACAGCATGGCCGAACTCTGCCGGAAGTATCCCGACCGTTTCCCCAGCTTCCTCGCGTCGATCGCCATGCACGACGCCGAAGGCGCGGTGGACGAAGCGCGCCGCGCGATCCAGGACCTGGGCGCGTGCGGCGTGCAGATCTACACCAATGTCAACGGCAAGCCGCTCGACGCGCCGGAATTCCGCCACATCTTCAAGGGCCTGGAAGCTCTTGGAAAACCGATCTGGATTCACCCGGCGCGCACCGCGAAGTTTCCCGATTATCAGACGGAGGAACTTTCGCAGTACGAAATCTGGTGGACCTTCGGGTGGCCGTACGAATCGAGCGTGGCGCAGGCGCGGATCGTGTTTTCCAAAATGCTGGATGAAATGCCGAACCTCAAGATCATCATCCATCATGCCGGGGGGATGGTGCCGTTTTTCGAGGGGCGCGTCGGCGCCGGGTGGGATCAGCTGGGCACGCGGACGTCGCACCACGACTACCGGCCGCTGCTGAAGGAACTGAAGAAGCGCCCGCTCGATTACTTCAAGATGTTCTACGCGGATACGGCCACGTTCTGCTCGACGCCCGCGCTGGTATGCGCCCTGAGTTTCTATGGCGTCGATCACATGCTGTTCGCCTCCGACGCTCCGTTCGATCCGGAAGGCGGGCCGATGTACATCCGGGAAACGATCCGCTGCATCGACGCGCTGGAGATTTCCAAGGAAGACCGCGAGAAGCTGTACTACAAGAACGCTTGCAAATTGCTAGGTCTTCGGTAGCGGCGCGAAAGGGCGAGAAAGACAAGCTGTGCTTGATGTCGACGTTGAGATTCTTCGCCCATCCTGGTCGGATGGGCTCAGAATGACGGCGCAAACTCGTGTGAGCTTTGGAGTGGCGCCACAGCAGGACGGGCACGGCCCCGACTGCTGTCCGGGGCGGGGCGTGCCGTGCCCCTACGGGTGGTGTTCGCGCCTGTGCGGCGGCAGTTCGCCGCCGGTCGCAGGGGCGCCGCGGAGTGCGGGATTACTGTTTGCTGGGCGCCGGATGATCCTTGAGGTAGCCGCCGACGTCGGGCAGGGACGGGCTGGCGGAATTGGGAGCCGCGCCGGAGTGGGTCTTGTCGGTGGGCGGGTGCTGGAATTGGCCGCCCGCGGCCTGGTTGCGGAGGACGAGCCAGCCGCCGGCGTGGCGTTCGAGGAAGTAGGTCATCTGCATGGTGGCGCCGCCCTGCTTGAGGCGGAACACGGCGTCGGCCTGGGCCTGGTCGCCGTGGACCTGCACATTGTTGAGGGCCATATCCATCACGGACATGTTGATTCCCTTGTTGTCGCCCAGATGGGCTTCGATGGCTTTGCGGATAGCGTCGGAATCGCTGGCCGAAGCCGGCGACGGCGCGCCGGCAGGCGGAGTCGCCTCGGCGGGAGTTCCCATGGGCGGCATGGCGCTGCTGGAAGCGGGCGCGGGCTGGCTATTCTTGTTGCAGCCGCACACCAAGGCGGCGGCGAGAAACAGAGCGATCATCGGCAGATATGTTTTCATAAGAGAGTCCTTGTGTAGCGTGTTTGCGCCTTCCTAGCAGTCATCGTCCAGCGAGGACGGGCGAGCCTCCGGTTTTGGAAGCGGCGCGCTTGACCTCGTTGCCGGCCTCGGACGTCAGATCGCGGCTGCCAAATCCCACGCCGATCTTTTTCAGGAAGGCGTTGGGGGCCTCGCCGCCGGCGAAGATCCAGACGAAATCGTTGGGAATCTCCCGTGTTTCGCCTTTCACGTCGAGCATGACGGAACGCGCCTTGAATTCCACCGGTTGAGAATTATACAGCACCGTGACCTTTCCTTTGCGGATGCACTCGGCGATGCGCTGGGAGTTGCGCTCCTTGATGCGGGAGAAGGAATCCTGGCGGTAGGAGAGGGTGACGGTGTTTCCAACCTGATGCGCCAGCCCCATGGCGGCCTCGACCGCGCTGTCTCCGCCGCCGACGACGAGAATGTGTTTGTTGATGTAGTGGTCGGCTTCGATCAAGCGGTACATCACCTTGGGCAGTTCCTCGCCCTTGACGCCGAGTTTTCGGGGGCTGCCGGCGCGTCCCATGGCTAGCACGACGGCGCGCGCGCGGTATTGTCCCTTGGTGGTGGTAATGGTGAAGAGGGCGTCTTCGCCTTTGCGGATGTCCTCGACCTTTTCGCCCGGGCGATACTGGAAGTCCGCGCGCTCCAGAACCTTGCTCCAGAAGGCCATCAGGTCTTCCTTGGAAAGCTCCGTTTTGGTGAACTTTCCGTGCATGGGGAACTCGACGGGGCTGGTCAGGACGAGTTTCTGGCGGGGATATTTCGCCACGGTGCCGCCGATCTCGCCTTCGTCGACGGTGATGTAATTGAGTTTGCGTTCGATGGCGCGCAGGGAGGCGCTGATTCCCGCCGGGCCAGCGCCGACGATGAAGACGTCATGCACCTCGGGGCTTGGCGAGGATGTGCGTTGCGAAGCCAGGCGGTTGGCAATGTGATCGATGGAGTCGCGGCCCTGGGAGACGGCGTTTTTGATTAAGGCCAGCCCGCCGAGTTCACCGGCGATGAAGAGGTTGGGCACGGAGGTCTCATACTCGGGGGTGAGGCGGGGCATGTCCGCGCTCACGCTGGGACTGGCCATGACCATGGCGATGGCTCCGACGGGGCAGATATCGGCGCAGAGCGCGTGGCCGATGCACTTGAAGGGGTTGACGATGGCGGCCTTGCCCCCGAGCATGGCGAGAACGTCGCCTTCCGGGCAGACCGAAGTGCACGCGGCGCAGCCGATGCAGTATTCAGCGTCGATGTGGGGATGCTGGGCGCGCGGGCCATCGGAGCGCAGTTTGGCTTTTTCCGCGGCAGCGCGAGCCCGTGCCTCGCTCTTCTTCAAATCCTTGAGGTAGCGGCGCATGAAGAACAGCAGCACCACGGCGGAGATCACGAAAGCGAACAGTGTGTCCATAGTCGTTGTGCGGTGTTACCCCGGGAGAGCCCGATTGCGACGATTCAATTATGCCGCGCCCGTGATGCCCGGCACGCAAATTCCGGCATGAACTGATGATCCTACAAGTAGCCGAGCAACATAGCTGTTCCGATGTGCAAGAGTGCCAAAACGATAAACGCATAGCTGAAGGGCCGGTGGATGACGTGCCAAAGCTGGAAGATTTCCTGCGTCCGGCTGAGGAACACCATGCGCTTGGAGAGCGCGGCTTGCTGCTGGGCGATGCGGACGACCGTTTCCAGTTCGTCGTGCGTGCTGCGCAACAGGCCGCCCAGGCTGAAGATGATGCCGCCGAAGCCCAGCACCTGCCGGCGGAGCGAGGCGACGCGAAACGGGCGCACGAGGTCGAGCATCAACATCCAGACGATGGCTCCGATGGCGGATTTGTGTTTGACCATCTCCGCGCTGGGCACATGGAAGGCGGCCACTAGTCGGTCGGCCGGGAATACTTTCTGAGAGGCCATCTGGCTGGCCAGAGTCAACTGCTCCTCCTGCAACTCCTGCCACGATAATTCCGCGGCGTTGAGATGGCGGGGAATCTGGGCGTACAGGTAGCGGCCCACGATGCCGCTCAGGGCCACGGCCAGCATGATCCAGAACGCCATGCCGGCAATGCCGCGGAACTTGAAGGCCGAGTGAAACGCGATGATGACCGGAGAAGCGACGCCCAGCACGACGTGAAAGTCCAGCCAGTGACGGTTGACGCCCAAGCGGCCCAGCCACTTCCAGCGCTTGCGGAAGTAGTAGAGGTAGATCAGGAAGAAGAGCCCCACGCCCAGGATGCCGAGCTTGATGCCGATGGCGCCGCTGGGGCGCAGGAGGGCGTGCTTGGGCGAAAGCGGGCGGGCGGCGGCGCCCAGCGTGTAGTAATCGAAGCCGTAGGCGGCGATGGCGAGCACCAGGGCGGTTGCCAGGGCCCAGGCTGCGGCGACGCGGCGGCGATGAGGGCGCTCGGGATCGGCGACGGGCGCTGCGAGAGCGCGAATCGAGAGATTGATGCTCACGGTTGGGTACCTCCGGCCAGCTTTACGTCCACGCGGAATTTGCGGTATTCCGAGAAGCGATGAATATTGCGCCAGTGCTGGCGCGGCGTTTCCAAGTCAACGGTTGCGGATACGGGCAGCCACTGCGGCTGGGGTTCGCCCTGCAGCGCGACGGGCCCGTATTCCAGCACGGCGCGAAGCGATTTCACGCCCACGTCGGACATGGTGGAGCCGACTTCCACCTCGATGCGGTGGATCGCGCCGGTGGCCGGGTCGAGCCAGGCTGTGCCGCTGAGGTCCAAGGGGCGGTCCTGCACGATCATCTGGTAGAGGATGGGCGAGGGCGTGCCGGGCAGATGCTCGAAGCGGTAGCGGGTGAGCGCCGCGCCCTGCACGGCGTCGTCGCCCAGGCGCGTGAAACGGAAACTGGATTCGTAGCTGGGGTGCAAGACCATGGCCAGCGCCGAAAAGCCGTAGGTCACCAGCAGGGGACGCGCGTCCACGTGGGTGGGACTCTTTTCCGTGAGGCGCTGCTCGGTGACGCGCACACCGCCTTCCTCGCAGCGAATGATCAGGATGGAATCAAACAGCGTCGTGCGGTGGTAATCGACGCGGTCGTTGGCTTTCAATTTCTGCTGCTCGATGTCTTCGTCGTATCGCAGCGAGGAGAAGTCCTGGCTGAATTGCTCGACCAGGGCGCGGCTCTTCGCCAGCAGGGGATCGGGCGCATCCGGCGATCCCGCGCGAGCCGGGAGCGGCGCGAGCAGAGCCAGCAGTGCCAGGGCGCTCGCAAGAACGCCGGGGACCCAGTGGGAAACGCGCTTTGTGGCTGCCAAGGTCGTCATGGCTCAGAAACGCTTTCCAACGATGACCTGAAACTGGTCATAGTTCATCGTCCCGCCGCGCTGCCACGTGTAGCCGGCGTTGAAGAAGAGAATCTTTCCCGGCGACCAATCGAGATAGGTGTTGATGAAGTGCGTCTGCGACGTTTTGGTCATCGGCGAATTGAAATTCTGCAGGCCGCCGATCAGCTGCCAGTCCAGCGATTGGCTGATCTGGCGCGACAGCGACACGGCTTTGTAATCTCCGCTTCCGAACGAACTGCTGAACTTCGAATAGCGCAGGTCGACGCGCATTCCGATCTTGCGGATATCGCCCAAGGTGATGCCGTACAACTGATTCCAGGAGCTTTTGGCGTCGCCGGTGCGGGAGCTCTGGCCGATATTGGTGTACACGGCGATTTTCCGGGGAAGATTCACGCGCACGCCGCCGCTTAGGCCTTGAAACAGATAGCGGTCCAGCAGGCCGGTGCCGATCAGATTGGGATCGAAAGTGGGGAAATCGCGGAAGTAGACATCGCTCAGGCTGAGTTCGAGCCGCGGATTGGGGTCGTAGCGCAGGGTCAGATAGCTGCGGTTCAGCCCTCCGGTGCTGGTCGCGACCGCCGGCGTCGTGGAAGTTGCCGGCTGGGTGATGGCGGTGTGCGGCGCGTCGATTTCCAGGGCGTGGTAGAGAGCCAGATTGCGCTTGAAGAAGATTCCCGTCTCGGTGAACAGGAACTGGCGGCTGGGTTGCCAGTTGATGGAACTGAAGGCCACGCCGACCGTGGCGGTGTAGCGCGTGCTGTCGAAATCGCCGCCGGAGAAATTGGCAAAGCCGCCGGCGATGTGCTGGTTCGGATTGTAATCGTAGGAGGTTGGGTCGGGGGTCGAGCCGCCGAAAACCCCGACGATCGTGTTGTTGCGTGTTTTGCGGCCGAAATATCCGCCGTCGATGGTGTCCAGGCTGGAGGCCCAGGGCAGGTAGAGGCGGCCTCCTCCGGCCACCCAGCTCGAGTTGGGATTGTTGTAGGTGAGCGCGAGATGATAGGTGCGATTGATGAGGTCGCTGATGGTCACGGGCTGCGCGCCGCCGGAGAGCGACCGGAAGCGGCCGCGCCAGTAGCCGGAGAAATTCCAGTAGGTGCCGCCGATCCGCGTCATGTCGAAGCGCGCCACCATGCCGACGTCCGAACTGGTGGCCGAGGGCGTGGTGTGGGTGAACAGCGTGCTGTATTCCATGCCGATGCGTCCCCGCATGCGGTTGATTTCCGGCGAAGGCGGGCGCGGGACTGAGGCGCGCGCTTCTTCCACCACCGGATCGCCGGAGGTGAAGGAGATGATTTGCGGGTAGGCGCGTCCCCCGGTGATTCGTTGCTGCTCTTGCTGCTGGGCCCGTCTGGCTTGGACTTCCTGAGCGGGCAAGCGAGCCAGATCGCCGACCTGCACCGGGCCGGTGGCGTTGGAGATCTCACACACGGCGGAGGAGGCGGCCACGGAAACAACCTTGAGCGAGGCGATGATGCCTGAGGGCGACGGAGCGGGCGCGTCCGGGCCCGCCGCGGCGGGGGTGGCAGGGTGCTCGACGGTCAACTGCTGGCCCTCCTGCAAACCGGCGGCGCGGCCGCCATCGAGATAGACCACATCCTGCGCGATGTATTTGACGTGAAACGTGAGGCGTTCGGACGATTCCTGGGCCCGGGCGAGGGCCGGGAGTACGGCGCAAGCGGCCAGAAGAGCGGCCAGCGCCCACAGAATTCGTTGCTCGATCATCGCCCCCACGCCCCTACCTAATTCTTGTGGCACGAATAGCAGTTGACGCTGTTGTAGACGTAGCCCGACACGCCTTGATGGTTTGAATCGGTCTGCGATTTTGTGTGGCACGTCGTGCAGGTGAAGACCGCGTAGTTCGACGGATTCGTATGGCAATCGCTGCACGTTTTGGCCGTGCCATGGTTCATCGGGAACCAGGTATGGTTGAACGTGGCCCCCAGCCAGCTGGTGGTCGTGTGACAGGTTGCGCAGGTGGTCGGGAAACCCGCCGCGGCGTGATTCGGATTGGTCGTCCCGGCGTAGTCGGCCTTATGGCACGAGTAGCAGTCGGTCGGTGTTCCGGCGTAGACCCCGCCGATGTGGCAACTGGCGCAGGGGACCGTGACGTGCGCGCCGGTGAGCGGGAAGGGAGTCTTGTTGTGATCGAACACCGCTCCCAGCCAGCTCGTCGTGTTGTGGCACATGGTGCAGTCGGTCGGGTACCCCGCGGTCACGTGATTGGGCACGCCTGCAATGGTGGCGGTGTTGTTGTAGTCCTTGGTGTGGCAGCCGTAGCAGGTGGTGGGCAGCGTGCCGGCGTAGTTGTCGGTGTGGCAAGTGGCGCAGGCGACCGTGAGGTGCGCGCCGGTGAGCGGGAACGATGTGTTGTTGTGATTAAAGGTGGCGTTCAGCCAGGTCGAAGTGCTGTGGCACAGCGTGCAGTCCTGCGGGAAGTTGGCCGTGACGTGGTTGGGCACGCCCGCAATGGTCGCCGTGTTGCTGTAGTCCTTGGCATGGCAGCCGTAGCAGGTGGTGGGCAGCGTGCCGGCGTAGTTGTCCGTGTGGCAGGTGGCGCAGGCGACGGTGAGGTGCGCGCCGGTGAGCGGAAACGCCGTGGCGTTGTGATTGAATGTGGCATTGAGCCAGGTGGTGGTCGTATGGCAGAGCGTGCACGTCTGCGAGAAACCGGCGTTGACGTGATTGGGAACGCCGGAGATGTTCGCTGTGTTGTTGAAGTCCTTGGCATGGCAGCCGTAGCAATTCGTGGGCAGCGTGCCCGCATAGTTGTCGGTGTGGCAGGTGGCGCAGGCGACGGTGAGGTGCGCGCCGGTGAGCGGAAACGCCGTGAGGCTGTGGTCGAACGTGGCATTGAGCCATGTCTGGGTCGTATGGCAGAGAATGCAATTCTGCGAGAAACCTCCGTTGACATGATTGGGCACGCTTCCGCCGATCGTGGCGGTGTTGTTGAAGTCCTTGGCATGGCAGCCGTAGCAGGCGGTGGGCAGCGTGCCGGCGTAATTGTCGGTGTGGCAGGTGGCGCAGAGCACGGTGACGTGCGCTCCGGTCAGCGGGAACGACGTCAGGTTGTGGTCGAACGACGCAGGGATCCAGGCGGTTGTATTGTGGCACGTCGAGCATTGCGTCGGGATGCCGGCCTTGACGTGATTCGGGCTGGTGGTGCCGTTGTAATCCTTGACGTGGCAGCTATAGCAATCGGCCGGAGTGCCCGCGAATCTTCCGTTGATGTGGCAGGCCGTGCAGTCCAGCGTGGCATGGGCTCCGGTGAGAGCATAGCCGGTGTACTTCAAGTGATCGAATTTCGCGCCGAACCAGGTGTCGGCGGTATGGCACGCATCACAGGTGACCGGGAAGTTCAGCGTCTTGTGGTTGGGCCCGGTGGCGTTCTGGAAGTCGGCGGTGTGGCAGGAGTAGCAGGCCGTCGAAAGGCCGGTAAACTGTCCCGCCGCTTCGTTCTTGTGGCAATCGACGCAATCCACCATGGCGTGCGCGCCCAGCAGTGGGAACCGGTTCATGTGATCCTTGAGATGCTGGGTGCGGACCTGCCAGCCCTGGACGGTGTGGCACTCCTCGCATTTCGCGCCAAACTGGCCGCGATGCAGGTCGGCATGGCAATCGGCGCAGCGCGTGCCGATCTGGGTGAAGACGAGATTGGTGTGGCACTGCGCGCAGGCGACCTTCTGATGCATGCCCCGCAGCGCGTAGCTGGTGCGGTTGTGGTCGAACTCCGGAACGCCGCGAATGGGTTTCCAGCCGGAATTGGTGTGGCAATTCTCGCAGGGCATGTTGAGGAGCCCGTGCGGATTCCGATTGGTGTTCCTGTCCTTCTGCGCGTGCGCGGATACAGCCGCGGGGCCCGCGAAGGTCAGTAGCAAGAGCAGCAATTCTATGAGTGCCGTCCAGTACATGGGACACCAATTCCCCTTAGGTTTACGGGCCGGCTTTCCTGAAAAACCTAGATTCCTGAAAGAGTAACCTTGCGAGCGGGGCGTCACAACTGTACGCAAGGTCAGGTTTCGTTCAGGCATGCGATACTTCTCGGCGACGGACACAGGTTCCCTCGGCAGCCTGCCGATCCAGGCGGGCTGCTCTGTACGGCAGATGGTTGGGGCGGGCGCAGGTTGGATTCGGTTGTGTGGTGAGGGGTTGCCAGCGGCGCCCGCGACTTCAATTGTGGCAGCGGGCGCATTCGCGCGGGGCCAGGTTGTACACCAGGACCTGTTTTCCGCCGAGGAACCGGAAGTTCGTGTGGCAGTCATTACAGGCGACCTTTTTGTGGGCTGGTCGAAGCGAAAAATCGGTCTGCTTCTCGTGATCGAAAAGGGATGGCTTCCAGTGATCCTCGGTGTGACACCGCTCGCAAGCCACCGGCTGGCCGCCCTTGGTAAATTGGCCGGCGTGCACGTCCTGGTGACACCCGGAGCAGGCCGTGGGCGCCGAGCGAAACGAGGCTTCGCTGATTTTGCCGCCAGGCTCGGCCGACTTGTGGCATTTTTCGCAGGCAACTTTCGCGTGGCCGCCGCGCAGGGGAAACGACGTCTTGGAATGGTCGAAGCCCGGCAAATCGGTCCAGGACTTGACCGTATGGCACGCCTCGCACCCGAGCGGGGAGCCGTTGGGACGCTTCTCCGCCATGCGCTCCTTGAACTGGCCCTGGTGCGGATCCTTGTGGCAGCCGGTGCATGAGCGATCCGCAAAGCGATACGCGGCGACCTTTTCCGGATAGCCGGCCCGGCCGCCGGCGTGGCACTCCCCGCAGGCGACGGCGACATGCCCGCCGGAAAGGGGGAAACGGCTCTTCTGGTGCTGCGCGAGGGTGTAGCTGGAGGGGCGGAATCCCTTTACCGAATGGCATTGCTCGCAGCGATTGTTGTAGGGCGCCTGCGCGAACTGGTCGCTATGAACGTCCTTGTGGCAGTCCAGGCAGTTGGCGAACGCGACTTTGTATCGCGTGGCCTTGCCGGCAGGGAGATGGCATTTATCGCAGGAGACGCCGGCGTGCTTGCCTTCCAGTGCGTAGGCCGAAGAGGCATGCTCCTTCACGCCGAACGAAGACGGCTTCCACCCAGCAACCGTGTGGCACGCCGAGCACTCGCCGCGGTCCTTCCGCGCGGCGAATTGGCCGCCGTGCGGGTCGGGCTGGTGACAATCGGAACATTTGGCGAACGCCACGGGCTTTTTGAAATTCGCACTCGCGTGGCACTTGATGCAATCCACCTGCGCGTGTTTCCCCTCCAGGGGATACTTCGTCTTCGAATGATCGAACTGGCGGCCGCCCGAAATCTTCTTCCAGCTCTCCGTGGTGTGGCACGATTCGCAGGATTGCGCGAACGCGCCGCGGTGGGGATCGGTGTGGCAATCGGAGCATTTGGCGAAGGGGATGCCGGTGAATCGCGGCTGTCCCTTGGGCGTGGCCGGAGTGTGGCACTTCGCGCACTCGACCTTGGCGTGGAGTCCGGTGAGCGGGAAGCGCGTCTTATCGTGATCGATCTTGGAGGCGGCTTTCCAGTCGGTGAAATTGTGGCATTTCACGCAATTCTGGCCGAGCTGGCTGTGATGCGGATCGTCATGGCAAGCGACGCACTCCTGCGAAAGCCCCAGGAACGTCCGGCGCAGGTCCTTCATCTGGATCGAAGGCCGGACCGCCGCGCTGATGTGCGCGGGCGTGTGGCATTTCCCGCACTCGATTCCGGTGTGCTTGCCCTCGAGGGTGTAGCCGGTTTGCCGGTGATCGAAGTCCTTGAGCGAGGGCTCCCAGTGGATCAGCCCGAAATCTTCTCCGTTGTGCTCGGAGTGGCAGCGGGCGCAGTTTTCCTTGTCCTGGAAGCGCGCGTGCAGACCGCGGCCCTGCGCGAGTTCGTGCGCGATCTCGGTGTGGCACTCCTGGCATTTCAGGGCCGCCGCGCCCTTGCCGAGCGCATGGCAACTGGTGCACTGCGTGGGTCCGCTGAGCGATTGATGAGCGCGGGCGAGCGGGCCGGGAGAAATTTGCGCGTGCGCCGTCATGACCGCCAGGAAACAGCACGCCAGAGCCAGCCAGACGGTTTTCGTCCAAACCGGCACCCGCCGCGGAGAAACCGCCGCGCGCCTGGTGGAAGAGACAGCTTTGGGTATCATCACGTTGATTCTCTCCCGAGAGGCTGGGGCGAGCGCAAGGGTTGCTTCTCCGAACGCAGTTTTAAAGGCAGCTGTCCGGCCGAACAGGCCAAGTTGTAAACGGAAAATGATGCAGGGCTGAGGAATCACAGGCTAACACGGCGGCCGGATGGGCAGCAGAAAAAGGCCGGGGTTGGTTCGAAGCCTGCAACGGGCTTCACCTGGAATCGGAAGCTGAGTCAGGGGCACAGCTGCAAAAAGCGGCGGCAAGCCGCCGCACTCCAAAGAGTTGCAACCTCGGGCAGGGCCGTGTCGCGTTTGGTTGGGCGCAGTGTTACGACCTCGCACGCCGACCGGCCGGCGCGCCCGGCGGGTGGCGAGGCTACGGTTTGGGTTTGTTGTTGCGCGTCAGGTAGGAGGAGATCGCCGCCAGATCGGCATCGGTGATTTCGGTCTTGCGAAATGAGGGCATGAACAGGACGCCGTGGCGGACGAACTGCCGGATCATCTCCGGAGTCAGGTCCGAGCGCTGTTCCAGCACGGCGGGTTTCTGTCCCTTATAGTGCTCGGCGAGGGCGTCGGTGCCGGGCTTCCCCACGCCGTCGCCGTGACACGGCAGGCACCATTTCTGATAGACCTGGCGCCCTTTTTCAACGGCCGATTCGTCGGGTGCGGCCAGCGCGCGTCCCGCAAACAGCAAACTCAGAACGATCCACAAAGCGGCTTTCCCGTTTTTCATGGTTTTGCCTCCCGGAGGTGTTTGGGCCAGATGCCGCATTTGCCGGGCGAAAGGATGCCGTTGGGATCAATGGTGTCCTTGATCGTTTCGTTGAAGCGCCGCAGCGCGTGGTTGTTGAAGCTGTAGGCGTCGGAAACCGTCTGCATGAACGCCGTATGCGTGCGGTACTCTCCCCAGCCGTGCTCGGCGGCAATCTGAACCAGGTGCTTGAACGCGGCGCGGTTCTTGCGGTTCTTTTCGATGTCGTGTTCGACCGGGAATCCGAACAGAATCAGAAAGCAGCGCGGGTAATTGGACGCGGGGCCGAAGAACGTCTGGCCGGCGGCGATGACGGGCAGGTCCAATTCCCGGTAGGCGGTGGCGAACACCTTCTGCGCCTCGAACACCGCTTCTCCCGTCATCGGAATGATGGGCGAGAACCACAGGTGGCCCTGGCTGCGCGGGCCTCCGATGCCGAAGATGGCGAGGTTGGGCACACCCAGCAGCACGGGATTGGGAACCTGTTCGAGTTCCTTGGGGTCGAGGGGAAAGCGGTACAGCTTTCCTTCCTGAAATGTCGCGCCGGGAATGGCGGAGAATCTCTGGCGGGCATATTCCCATTGCGCGGCGACGACCTTAGCGGGCCCATAGAAGGGCAAATCCACGCTCCAGTAGCCGAGATTCTTGCGCTGGAAGAGCTGCTCGAGCTCTTGCGCCGAAGGCGCGTCCGGCCTCGCGCGAAGCGCGGAAAGCTCGGAATCTTCCTGCGGTCCGCTGAACAGGGGGGTGGCGAACTGGGTGGTGCTGGTGACGATGCCGGAATTCATGAGATAGGCGACGATGTCCACGAGCGGAATCAGGTCATCGTGGCGCGGAACGGTGACCGTGGCCTGCATGTGGACCTCGGGCTGCGGGTAGAGCCACATGCCCATCTTGGTGACCACGCCGAAATTGGACTGCGAAAAGATGCCGTCGACATAGGGGCCGAAGCCGTAGCGGTACTGCTGCCAGGTCTTCGCGCCGGGCAGCGCGCCCATGCCGGTGCGCAGGAGTTCGCCGTCGGCGAGAACGACTTCCAGGCCGCAGTGCGCGTCGAAGTGATCGCGCATCGGCGTGTGGCCGCCTCCGCGGTCAATGGCGTTGCCGAGCACGCTGCCCCAGCCGGGATCGGCCGCGTCCACCATGACGCGCAGCCCGCGCTCCTGAATGTAGCGGTAGAGATCGAAGTAGCTGACGCCGGGTTCGACGAGCGCGTAATGATTGTGCTCGTTGACCTCCAGAATCCGGTTCATGCGCTTGAGGTCGAGGATCACACTGCCGGAGAGGACCGGCGCGGAGCCGCCATAGCCGAGATTTTTTCCCGTGGAGATCGTCCAGAGAGGAATCTTATGGGCGTTGGCGATCTTGACGACTTGCTGGACTTGCTCGACCCCGTCCGGAGCGACCGCCGCGGAGGGGACGGGATCCTCGTCTTCGTGCCAGAAGGGAGAGTAGGAGTCGCGATAGGTGTCCATGTCCTCGTCGGACGTGAACACCCATGGTTTGCCGATCGCTTCTTCAAATTGACGCAGCGCGCTCGAGAAATCCTGGCTACTCACGCCGGGCGGAAGTCTCATCGGTGCTCCCCATGACTGGCCTTTCTAGCAGGGCGCGTCATTCAGCTGCGAAGGCCAGCAGAACATTTCCCGGCCCGGTGCCGAACGACGCATATCCCGAGCCCACGTACAGCATTCCCCCAGCGACGACCGGGCCGGGGCCGCCCATGGCGCCGCCTTTGGCTTTGATCCCGTTGACGGTGGGGAACTCACGGGCCGTTTCGAATTCCCACAGGATGCGGCCGTCAGTGGTGGAGAGCGCGTGCAGTTTGCCGTCCCAGCCGCCCACGAAAGCGGCTCCGGGAATCGCCGTGACCGCCGCCGCTTGTCCCTTGGTGACGCCGACCATGCCGGGCGCGACGATCGGCGTGAACCATTTCTTCTTCCCATCTTTCAGCCCGAGGGCCGCCATGCCTCCCTCGGTGATGGCGATGTAGGCATTCTGCTCATCGGCCGCGCCGCCGAAAACAATCGCCCCCTGGGGATTGGGACGCTTGGTGGCCAGGTTGGTTTTCCAGAGCAGCGCGCCGTTGCGATCCGGATCGAACGCCCAGACCACGCCGCTCTTCTGCGGGACGACGAGAATACGGCGGCCGCCCGGCAACGTCCGCAACATGGCCGAAGCGCCGAAGTCCCAGTCCGGGCCCATCACGCCTTCGGGGCAAGCGAGGGTCTTGGCGTCGGGTCCACAATTGGCGAGCCAAACGTCATTTTCCGTACCCTGAAAGCTCCAGCGAATCTTGCCGGTTTTGATATCGAGAGCCAGGACGGCGTCGGTGGTATCGGCGGCAGGCTCCGTGTAAGCGTCCCCGGTACCGACGTAAACGGTTTGGCTCTTGAGGTCCACGGTGGGCGCGGTCCATACCGAGCCGCCCGCGGGAGCGTAGAGCTGCATGCCATTCCAATTCTTCTTCGTGGGCTTGGGAGTTTCCGGAATGGTGTAGGTCTTCCAGATCTGACGGCCGGTGTTGGCATCGAGCGCCAGCACAATCCCGCGCGCGGAGCAGCAGGGATAGAGGTCGTTCGAGGAGACGCTTTCTTCCGTCGTGGCCACCGGAACGTACAGGCGCCCGGCGAGCAGGGCGGGCGCGCCGGTGATCTGGACCATCGGGTGATCATCGGCGTGCACGGTCCACAACATTTTTCCGGTGGACGCGTCGAGAGCGTAGACGTTGGCCTTCAAATCAGCGAAGTAGAGGGCGTACTTGGCCGTGCCTTGACCTTGCACCGGGCCGACACTGATGGCCGTGCGCACCGCGGCCTGCGCCTTATACGACCAGTACACGCAGCCGCTGGCAGCGTTGAGGGAATAGACATAGCCCGTGTCGTTGCCGATGAAGAGGTGTCCGGCCACGACGGTCGGCTGGCCCCACACCGACGACGATCCCGGAAAACCAAATGCCCACTTCAGCTTCAAGTGCGGCACTTGCTGGGCCGTCAGCCCGGCCTGTGCCGCGGGCTGAAAGCGGGTGTTGGCCGACCCAGCGCCCCAGCCGTTCCACGAGGGCCCCGTCAGTGGGCCGGAGATGGCGGCGTCGCCGGAGCAATGGTTCGTCATGTTCTTGGCGTCGCCCGCATCACTGCTGCCCACGGGGCGCCCGGCCAGATATTCGGCAACGGAACGCTTCTGCTCGTCCGTCAAGCCCTGCCCCTGCACGCGCATCGTGCCGGCGTTGAGAACCTCGTAGATGGTTTCGGGCGAGAGCTTGCGCAGGGACGGCATCTCCGGGGCGCGCTGCGCCGAGACGCCTGTGTAGACGTGGCACGAAGCGCAGCTGCGGCCAAAGACGATCTGGCCTTCGAGCCCGCTCACGCCGGGCAAATCCGCCGGCATCTCCAGCGAGGCGGGTCCGCCCGGAGCTTGCGCCCCGGCATTCTGCTGAGCGCGGGCCGGAGCGGCCGCCAGCAGCGCGATGATGGCCCCAAAGATTGCAAACCTGAACATGGATTCCTCCCGATGGATTCTTCGCACCGATTTGCAGCGCGGCCTTACAGGCACTTGTACATGGCTTCGATCAGGCGGCGGGCGCGCGGTCCGTTATCGTGCCGCGCGTGCCATTTGTTCATGCCGTAGGAGAAGCCGAGCTTGGCTTCCAGATCACCCATGCCCAGCGAGCCACCGATGCCATGATGGCCGAAGGCTTTGGGATTCGGGCCCATCCAGACCACGGTGGGCGTGTTGAGGATGAGGCCAAGGGCCTGATGATAGGGGCGGCCCATCATGACCTCTGGCAGGCAGTGCTGCTCGGTGATCATCTGGCGGACGCCGGCCTCGGACATGATGCGCACACCGTCCAATTCCCCGCCGCGCGCCACGACGCCGAACAGTTTGGCGACCGCCCGGGCATTGCCGTGACCGTTGCCGCTGGGAATCTCCGTGATTTTCCATTGCCGCGAGTTGAGCACCGTGGCGCGGTCGGCCTCGGGCCACTCGTTCCAGGCTTGTGCCAGCATGCTCTTGGGGGCCTCGCTGGTGGAGGCAAAAAGCGTGCCCCCGATGGCCGGTATCACCTCGGCGCAGCGGTCCTGGTCCGCCGGAGAAAGCCCGCCGATCTGATAATCGAGGCCGAGCGGGCGCGCGATTTCCTCGCGGAAGAAATTGCCGAGCGTCTTGCCGGTGACGCGGCGGATAATTTCCCCGAGGATGAAGCCCTGATTGTGGATGTGGTAGCCGGATTGCGTGCCGGGCTCCCACAGCGGCTTCTGCCGGGCCAGCGAATTGACGATCACGTTCCAATCGAAAATCGAGCCGGGCGGCAGCTTTTCCGAGCACACGGCCAGTCCGGCGCGGTGATCGAGCGCGTAGCGGACGGGGATTTTCTCCTTGCCGGCCTGGGCGAATTCGGGCCAGTAGCGCGCGATGGGCGCATCGAGTTCGACCAGCCCGCGATCGAGCAGGACGTTGAACGTGATGGCCGAGACGCCCTTGGCGACCGACATCATGCACACGATCGTGTCGCGCTGCCACGGCTTGGTGCAGGCCTGGTCCTGCCACCCGCCCCAGAGGTCCACGACGGTCTTGCCGTCCACCACCACCGACGCGCAGGAGCCGATTTCCTCCTCGGTCCGAAAATTGGTTTCAAAGGCTTCGCGCACCGCCGCGAATTTCGGATCACAAAATCCGTCAATGGTGAAGTCGCGGCCATCCTTGCGAACCACGGTTTGCGTTGCAATCATTGCTGCTTCCTCCGTTCCCGATATGATGGGTGATGAATTCGTTTCCTGTTGATCTTGCTCCAACGTGTCTGCAGGTCAATCGTAATCAAAGCGCCAGTTCTTTCCGTCCCGGACGATCCATCCCACCGTCGGATCGCAGAAATGGCTGCCGACGATCAAGGCCTTCTTGTCCTGATAGCGCGCGAGGAACTCGCGGCGGGTGTGGCAGGCCTTTTTAGCGTCAATACAGAAGGCCGAGGGGAGATCCGGCTCCGCGAACTGAATCGGATTGTGAAAGATGTCGCCGCTGATGATCGCGTGATGTCCCTGGGAGGCGACGTGCACGCTCACGTGCCCTGGCGTGTGTCCGGGCGTCGGTTCCAGCCAGACCTCATCGGACACGCGATGGGATGGCTCGACAAAGACGGCCAGCCCCGCGTCGATAATCGGCAAAATCGAGTCGGTGAGATGCTGCACCTGGATGGACTTCTCGGGCAGCCGGTTTTGCCAGTATTCCCATTCGGCGCGGCCGAATAGATAGCGCGCGTTGGGGAACGTGGGTACCCAGCGGCCGTTGGCTAGGCGCGTATTCCAGCCCACGTGATCGAGATGGAGATGGGTGCACAGGACGGTGTCGATGGTTTCCGGCGGGCAGCCGGCGGCCGTCAGATCTTCCAGGAACGCGGTGTGCGTCTTGGTGAAGAGCTCAAATTCGCGCATCTTGTCATTGCCGACACAAGTGTCCACCATGATGCGACGGTCGCGGAACGTGAGCACGAAGGCCTGGAACCACACCAGGATTTGTCCCTCCGGCGTGGCGAAATGCGGCTTTAACCAGGGGTATTTCTTCACGGTGTCCGCCGTGCCCTCGGGCAACAAGAACGAAAGCTCGCACTGGTCCTTCAATTCGAAGATGCGGGTAATCCGGATATCGCCGAGCTGCCAATGCTTGACGCGTTCAATCGCCATGATGCTATCTCCTGAAGCTTCCAAATCTCCCCCGCCCGACGCTAGGCCTTTTCCTTCCGCAGGCGTTTCGGCCAGATGCCGGACTTCCCGGGGGAAAGAATCCCGTTGGGATCGACGGCGTCCTTCAACGTTTCATGGAACCGGTGCAGCGCATGATTGTTAAAGGTGTAGGTATCCGCCACCGTGTCCATGAAGGCGACGTGGGTGCGATATTCTCCCCAGCCGTGCTTGGCGGATACTTCCACCAGTCGCTTGAAAATCTCGCGGCTCTTCTTGTTCTTTTCCCTGTCGCGGTAGATCGACACACCGAAGAGCAGGACGAACGCGCGCGGGTAATACGACCACGGAAGAGCGGCAAACTGATTCTTCGGGGAGACGCCGAGCTCCGCATAGAGCTCCCCGTACACTTTCAGCGCCTCGAAGATGGCTTCGGCGGTCATCGGCAGGATAGGCGAGAACCCCAGGTGCCCGTCGGCGCCCTGAATCAGCCCAAAGACGCCCAAATTGGGGATGCCCAGCGCGACCAGCACGTCGGCGGCGGATTCCTTGATCTCGGCGGGGAACACGTAGGAGCGGCCGTCCTTGAACGTGGCGCCGGGAATTTCCGAAAACTTCTGCTTCACGAATTCCCATTGCGCCTCAATGACTTTCTTCGGCCCCCAGAAACGAAGGTCGGCGGCCCAATACGGAAGATTCTTCTCCTTGGCCAGGCGATTCATTTCCTCGACCGAAGGGCCGCCGGGCATGTCGAAGGCCGCGCCGCCCTGCGATACGCGGTAGTCCAGCACCGGGCTTTCCAGCATCATCGTGCCGCGCAGGATGTTGGAATTCATCAGGTAGCAAACCGTATCGACGAAGGGGATCAGGTCGTCGTGCTGGGGCACCATGACGCGGCCGTCGAAATAGGCTTCCGGCGCGGGCATCAGCCAAATGCCCATTTTCGTGACCACGCCGAAATTGGATTGCGAAAAGATGCCGTCCACATACGGTCCGAAGCCGTACTTGTACTGCTGCCACGTCTTGGAACCCGGCAGAGCGCCCATGCCCGTGCGCATCACCTCGCCATTGGCCAGCACGACTTCCATGCCGCACACGGCCGACCAGTGGTCCCGCATGGGAGTCCGGCCCCCGCCGCGATCCAGGGCGTTGCCCATGGGGCTGCCCCATCCGGGATCGGCCGGATCGATCCAGACCTTCAGGTTGTGTTCCTGAATGTATTGGTACAGATCAAAGTAACTGACCCCGGGCTCGACCAGCGCGTAGTGATTCCGGTCGTTGACCTCCAGGATGCGGTTCATGCGCTTGAGATCGAGAATCACGCTGCCGGAAAGGGCCGGCGAGGTGGCGCCGTACGCCAAGTTCCTTCCGGTCGAGATGGTCCACAGGGGAATCTTATAGATATTGGCGATCCGCACGATCTTCTGGACCTGCTCGACGCCGTCGGGAGCCACGGCCGCGGAGACCACATGGTCCTCCTGCTCGTGCCAGAACGGCGAATACGCGTCGCGATACAGATCCAGATCCTCGTCCGAGGTGAAGACCCATTCCTTACCGATGGCTTCGGCGAATTGCTTGAGCGCCTCGGAAAAATCCGATGCTGTCACGCCCGGCGGGACTCGCATGATGGCTCCTCTACGTATGATCAGGCAGGACCTGCATTCGCCCTGGATGATGTGCGCGCATACTCTGTCGAAAAACCGGTGGCCCTGTCAAGAAGCATTCGGCGCGCCGGACGCTCGCACCGTCCGGCGCGATCCGGGCGCCGCGCGCGCGGGATCAGACCGCCGCCGACAGGGCGATGTCCGAGAGCCGCTGGTAGCGCTCGACGTTGTCGGGTTCGCTCATGACGCCGGCGGAAAGGCAGACGAACGTCATGTCGCGCTCGGGGTCCACCCAGAAGAGCGAGCTTCCTGCGCCGTAGTTGCCGAAGGTCCGCGGCGAAGCCAGTGTGCCGAACTGATGATGGCAGATGGCTTCTCCCCGGAGAAAGAAACCCAGCCCGATATAAGCAGGATAGGGCTCCCAGCCCCGGGGCCCCGCCATCAGGGCTTTGTACAGCTCGTTGGGTTTTTCGCCGGTCCGGTTTCGCGTCGCGGCATCGAGAGTGGCCGGGGAGATAATCCGCGCGCCGTCGAGTTCGCCGCCGCGCCGCAACATCTCGGCGAATCGGAACATGTCGGACACCGTGGAGATGCAGCCGACCCACGGCATCTCCGCCTGCTCTTCCTGGAACGCGCCATGCGGGCCGTAATTGCTGTGCCCGGGATGCAGCATCGGTAGCTCCGAGAGAAAGATCGGGACGATGTGGCGGGCTTTCAGATCGGCGCGAACGCCCACGGAGGTTTCCTTCATCTTCAGCGGCTTGAGAAGTTCCTCCTCGACGATCCGGCGGTAGGAACGCTTCTTCGGATCGGTCCGCCGCAGAGCCTCGCCCATCAGCGCGTGCGCCACCATGGGCGCGTAGGTCACCAACTCTCCGGGCTCCGCGACGCTATGAACCTCCTTGCAGATGAAGGCGACGACTTCGTCCAGCACATCGATGTAGCCTCCGGGACCAACGCTGAAGATGCTGGGCAATCCCGAACTGTGCGTCAGCAGATGATAGAAGGTGACGTCCTGGCGGCGGCCTCCGGAAAATTCCGGAATGATCTCGGACACTTTGGTGGTCAGCGCGAACTGGCCCCGTTCCATGGCGCGGAACACGAGGATATTGGTGATCGCCTTGGTGGTCGAGAACAGGCTGAAGACCGACTTCTTGGTGACTGGCCGGCGGTCCGTGGCATTGGTGTGGCCGATGGCCTCATGCAGGCCGATCACGCCGTGCCGCGCCACCAGGATGACGGCGCCGTAATAGCGGCCGCGCCGGATATCGTCCTCGATCACGTGTTTCAGGTGTTGAAGTCTGTCCTCCGCCAAGCCATGCTTCGCCTTTGCCATGCGCCCCCCCTGGTGCCGTATGCCCGGCCGATTTGCCGCCGCCGGAGGATAGATCATACACACGTGAAGCTCAAATTCCAGAGTTGCTTTCGGAAAGTAAGCGTTCGCAGGTATCTCCGGTCCGTCTCAAAACTGAGACGTTTTTCGAAAAAGAAATAGGAAACTTGGCATGCGGCAATCCTTCCGCGGAAAATTTTGAATCGCCATGTTCCGCTCCAAATAATTGAAATAAATAGTTCTATTTTTCGCCACGAGATTTACACAGAAAATCGGCTTGGTACTGGAACGACGTTGCGGCACACTTTGCCTATCATGCATCGCATGTTGCTGGGAGCTTATTCCGAATATCGCAGTAGGGTGGCCTGGTGCCGTTGCATAACGCCTTCTCTCGACGTATCTCGTTCATGGAGCAGGTGTTAGGGGAAGCTAGGCGTTGGGTATAGATAAGTTTTTTGAGAGCCTGCGCATTTAGATGACTGTTGTATCTCCTTTATATTCAGTCGCAATCTAATTGTCTCACGCGCCTGTCTGGCGCCCGGGACGTCTCATTGTCTGAATTTCCGGGGCGTTGAATCTCAGAGTGCGAAGCTGCGGGGGATTTCGTTAGGTCCGGGGCGTCTGGTGTGTTATGCTGTATATGCGTTTGTTGCTCTTGTGAAACCTTTAGACTTCTTGAAGGCCTGCAAGTCCACACTTGCAGGCCATTTTTTTGGCAGCTTGAGGCGGTCGAGAAGCACCAAATAGCTCAAATAGCAGAAAAGGATTACCGTGAAAGAACAAGGAACAGTGAAGTGGTTTAATGCCAGCAAGGGCTTCGGGTTCATCCAGCGCCAGTCCGGCGAGGACGTTTTCGTCCATTTTTCCGCGATTCAGTCGGAAGGATACAAATCGCTGAACGAAGGCCAAGCGGTCGAATTCGAAGTGACCACCGGCCCCAAGGGCCTGCAGGCCTCGAACGTTTCGAGCTTGTAATTGGCAGGGCGGGTCCGCCACCGGCGGACTCGCCCATTTTTTTGGCACCAGATGAAATCGTTCCAAGGAGGCCCCGTGAAAGCTCTTCAAGAAGGAGCATACATCCAGCACTTCCAGTATGGCCTGGGTGTCGTCACCGAGTCGGATTCTGAACGAACGTCGATCGATTTCGATCTCCACGGCATGAAGAAGTTTGTCACCAGCTTGATGGTGGTCACCCCCGCCGAAGGCACACCGCCCAAGCGGCGGCGCGCGAAACGGGTCAAGAAAGCGGTCGCAGCGGCTCCCGCTATCGCGTCGATCGCCGGCTCCAAGTGAGCCACGAGATCCTCATGCAGTTCGTGGGGTTTGAAGTGAAAACGTTGGTCCGCGAGTACACCTTCAGGGTGCGGGAGCCTTTAGTCGACCCCCGGGAATTTACGCTGACCATCACGAACCAGGCGTTTAACGATCACCGGGTGCGCTATCAGGATGCTCCCGACGTTTGCTCGGCCAAGCTTCGGCGCGAGCTGGCCACCTATGCCAATCATCCGCCGGGCACGCACTACCGGATTACGGATGCGGATCTCGACGATTATCGCAGCGCCCATGCGCCTCGAAAAGGGCGAATGGGGTTCGGCCGAAAGCCCTTGGGAAACCACTAAAAACGCGGGCGAAGGTTGCGCCTGCGCGGAACAGACATGAGGATGAAATGAAAAATCTATTTGTTGGGAATTTGAGTTTTCAGACCACCGAAAGCGATTTGCGCGCGCTGTTCGAGCCCTTCGGAACCATCACGCGCGTCCACATGGCCATGGACCGGGAGACCGGCCGGGCCCGTGGTTTTGGTTTTGTGGAGATGGCCAATGACGCGGAAGCCGCCAAAGCCATTGCAGCTCTGGACGGCAAAGACGTCGGCGGACGCAACATCAAGGTCAACGAAGCGCGCCCCAAGGAGCGCAGCAGCGGACCCCGTGGCAGTGGCAGTGGCGGCGGAGGCGGTCGTGGCCGCGGCGGATTCTCGAACGAAAATTACAGCGAAGCTGCGCGCCAGCCGCGCGAACCCCGGTGGTAGCCCCACATTAAGGAGAGGCCGTGGCCCGAATCACATTCCAGAAGCGTCAGAAAGAAATGAAGCGGCTCGAGAAACAGCGAGCCAAGGCCGAGCGCCGTGCCGAACGAAAACTCGCCAAAGGTACCGAGCCCCAAATGCAGGACCAAGACCTCGACCTCGAGGGATTGGGCTTCGATGTAAACCCGCGCACGGAAGCCGAGCCCCACAGCTAGTCCAGCCGCACGAGGGCCGATGTTCTCACCGGGCGGGTTCACGCCCCACGTTCCGTGGTTCACTTCCCGCAATTCCGTCGAGGGTGTTGACGCGTACTTGCCCGCGGGTGTGAGGCAGGTGCCCAAAGCGCGGAACCCGGAAGTTGGAAATGTCGCCTGCGATCTGCCACTTCTCTTCTGGGGATCGATCTGCGCGCGGTTTCCTGCCCATGCTGCCTGCTGTTTGGAGTCCCTGATTCTACCTAATTGAGGTGTCCAGTTTTAGAGGGGTGCACTACAAAGTGTTTCGCTTCGTCTCTCGAAATGCCTCAATTGTTGAAGAGGACCGTCCGGCCGAGCGGATTTGAACCACCGACCTCCTGGTCCCGAATCAAATTCTAGGGCTTATTGAGATCTATTGATTCTTGTTGTTTCTAAGTAATTCCTGTTGAATCGCTTGCGGCACACTTGTTGAAGTTGATTGAAGTCTGCGGAAACTGAGTGCTCTCGCCGCTACAAGATCATCTACACTCGCGAATGAGCCAATTTCATGTCCGCTTTGGGTTCTGGCGAGCAACAGGGCAGTCCGAGCATCCCTTACCCCAGTACGATGTGGACTTGATGCACAGCACCGTCGTTGGCAAGCCGAATATTTGCGGGGCCGGGCAGCAACTTACCGTCCAGTTCCATGAGAGCTACACCGCGAGAAACTCCAGACGGATTGTCCATCCGGATCTGGTAGGTGGCCGAGTGATACCGAAAATTGATGGAGTAGCCGGGCCAGTTTCGGGGGATGCAAGGATCGATGGAAAGCGTCGTGCCCCGAACGCGGAACCCGAGAATCCATTCCATTCCGGCGCGATAGAGCCAGCCGGCTGAGCCGGTGTACCAGGTCCATCCACCTCGCCCCACGTGGGGAGGTTCGGCGTACACATCGCCCGCAACAACGTAGGGTTCTACTTTGTAGCGCTGCACGCTCGCGCGCGAAGAGGTGTGGGAGATGGGATTCAGCATCCGAAACAGTTCGCAGGCCTTATCGCCGTCGCCGAGCGCCGCAAAGGCAATGACCGTCCACGCGGCAGCATGGGTGTATTGCCCGCCGTTTTCGCGGATGCCCGGGACGTATCCCCGAATGTAGCCGGGGTCCTGTGGCGGGCGGTCAAAGGGCGGCGTCAAGAGCAAGATCAAACCGTCTCGGCGACGCACCAATTGTTGATCCACGGCGGCCATGGCGCGAGCCACGCGGCCAGGTTCGGCCGCGCCGCTCAGGATGCCCCAAGACTGGGCGATGGAATCGATGCGGCATTCTGTGTCGTGGGCAGAGCCAAGCGGTGTGCCGTCATCGAAGAAAGCGCGACGGTACCATTCTCCGTCCCAACCGTCTCGCTCCAGCGCCGCCTTGAGCGCGCTGACGTGTAGACGCCAAGCCTCCGCGCGTTTGTGTTCGCCGCGCGAATCCGCAACCTTGGCAAACTCCCAGAGAATCGTGTGGAGGAACCAGCCGAGCCAAACGCTTTCTCCCGTGCCTTGCTCCCCGACTCGGTTCATGCCGTCATTCCAGTCGCCTGTACCCATCAGGGGGAGGCCATGGCTGCCAACGGCAAGGCTGCGGTCCAGCGCGCGAGCGCAATGCTCGAATAGTGTCGCGCGAGTCTCTGACACGCGCGGCTGGAAATAAGATTCGTTCTGTCCGTCCGCCAGTGTATCGCCCTCCAGGAAGGGTACGGCTTCCTCGATCACGGCCGTGTCGCCGGTGGCCTCCATGAAGTGGATGACCGTGTAAGGCAGCCAGAGGAGGTCGTCGGAGATACGCGTTCGCACACCGCGTCCAGAAGGCGGATGCCACCAGTGTTGCACGTCGCCTTCGACAAACTGTCGTGCGGCTGCGCGCAGCAGATGCTCGCGCGCCATGGCGCGGTTGACAACGCACAGGGCCATTACGTCCTGGAGTTGGTCGCGGAATCCGTAGGCGCCGCTCAACTGATAGAATCCCGCCCGCGCCCAAACACGGCATGCCAGAGTTTGGTAGAGCAGCCAGCGATTCAGGAGCATATCCATGGCCGGATCGGGTGTCGTGATCTGCACGGTGCTGAGCACGTCGTCCCAACGGCCCGTCACGTCAGCCAGAACGGCATCCACGTCCGCTGCGCGATAGCGTGCGAGCAATTGGCGCGCTTGTTCACTATTTTCTGCCTGGCCCAGGAAGAACACGATTTCCGCCGTTGCACCGGGACGCAATTCGATCGAGGTTTGTAGCGCCGCGCACGGATCGAGACCTGCTCCCAGCTTTCCAGAAAGTGGACCGCCTCGTTCCAGTGCCGCGGGACGCGCCAGCGTGCCGTTGCGTCCCAGAAAGTCCGTGCGGTCGCCCGTGAAAGATGTCTGTTTCCCGGCCAGATCCGCAAAGGCAATGCGTCCGCCGAACTCACCGCCCCACGCGTTCCGTGCCAGGAGCGCTCCCGTCAGCGAATCGATTTCCGTGATGATGTAAGGCGCCGAAGCGCCGCGCGAATTGCCCAGCACCCATTCGGCATAAGCAGTCACGGAGAGGCGGCGCGGACGGCCGGACTCGTTTTTCAAAGTGAGCCGGGAAATCTTAATGGGGTCTTCCGGCGGCACGAATTGCAGCAACTCAAGCAGAATGCCGTGCGAGCCATGATGGAATCGGCTATACCCCTGGCCGTGGCGTGCTATGTACGGAGCGATTTCGTCGCGAATGGGCAGCGCCGTGGGGCTCCACACTTCCCCCGTGCCTTCATCACGGATGTAGATGGCTTCTCCGGGGGGATCGACGACGGGATCGTTGGACCACGGCGTGAGCTGGTTTTCGCGGCTGTTAAGTGACCAGGTGTGGCCCGAGCCGGACTCCGAAACCAGAAAACCAAACGAAGGATTCGCAATCACGTTGACCCAGGGCGCGGGAGTCCGCAGACCTTCGCCGAGGACGGTCACATATTCGCGGCCCTGGTCGGCAAAGCCACCCAGGCCGTTGAAAGATTCCAGAGCCAACTGCGGAAGCGGCACGTCCAGACGTTTGGCCGGCTGCGACGCTCGCGGTGTCGGGGACGCGACGGCTTGTGTGCGTTGCGATCGAGTCACCTGCTCGGACAACGTGCCGCGCTGGCTGAGCAGCACCGCTCGCGCAACCGTTTGAAGAAGTATCCGTTCCCGCGGGGAGATCAGGTCGGCGCGCAAGAGGAAGATGTTGCCGCGCACGTTTTCCGTATCCGGAGAGAGGCGTAATCGGCTGCCGCGCACAAGTCCTTCCAGAGAGATCTGCAGGTCCTGCGCATACGAGGAAGACTTTTCATTGATGATGACCAGGTCGGTGGATAACTGCTTCATGCGCCAGTATTCGTGTGCCCGCAGTAATTGACGGACGATTTCAAGATCTTCCGCTTCATCGATGCGCACCAGTACGATGGGCACGTCGCCGGAGATTCCGTGGGCCCACAAGGCGGATTGCTCCAGTGTGGTGTGGCTCAGTACGTCGGAAGAGGGTCGCAGCGAAGCGTCGGAATACAACACGGAGTTGGCCAGCCTCTGAAACACATGGGCTTCGTCGAGGCCGACACCCAGATGATGAAGTTGTACTTGCGCCTGGGTCCAGGCCAGCGCCAGTGTGCGCTCAAACGTTTTGGCGCCGCGGTACTTGTCGGCAAGTTCCAGGACCTGCTCGCGGGCCGGAGCGACGATAGTGGAGAAGGCAATGCGCGCCGTGGCTCCCGGAAGAATGCGTAGGGTGCGCCTCAGACTAAAAATAGGGTCGAGTACGGAGCCCACGGTATTGGAGAGCGGCCGCCCATCAATGATGGAAACGGGGTTGCGGATATCGTGGCCGCGTCCCAGGAATCGCGCGCGGTCCGTCTCGAATTGCGGGTCGCCGACGGTTTCCCCTTCCACGGCAACCACGTGCGCGGCCCAAACGACCGTTTCTTTATCGGACTGCCTGCGGCGCGTCGCCAGCAGCGCACCGGCATCGGGCACAAATTCGGTCTGCACAAAGAGATTCGAAAACGCAGGATGGGCCACGTCGGCGGCCTGCGATGCCAGGCACAACTCGGCGTACGAGGTCACCTGAATGTCGCGCGTGCGTGTCCCGAGATTGGTGATGGAAACGCGCCGAATTTCCGCGTCGTCCTCGGGCGACACAACGACTTCCAGTGTGGTGGTCAGCGCCTGGTCGCGCCGGACAAAGTCGGCGCGGTCTTCGTAGAACGACACCTCGTAGGCGTCTGGTTCAATGCCGCTCGGCTGGTAGCCTGCTGACCAGATTTGCCCCGATTGCGCGTCACGAAGAAAGATATAGCTGCCCCAGCCATCGCGCGTGGCATCCTCCCTCCAGCGCGTTACGGCGATATCCCGCCACCGGCTATAGCCTGAACCCGCTGCGGTCAGCATCACCGCGTACCTACCGTTGGAAAGCAGGTGCGTCCGGGGGATGGGACTATGAGGGGTCGTGAATCGGCGGAGCACTGGTGGCACGAGTTCACGGACTTGGGCAGCGGCCGATACTTCCTCGGCGCGAGGCCGGGCAACCAGCACGTCGCGCGGAGTGCGCTCCTGCAACAGCAACTCCGTAGCCTGCACCATAGGCTCGGCATGAAAACGGCTGCGCATCGCGCCATTGTTGAGGGCGTTCGACATGGCAACCAACGACATTCCCTGGTGATGCGCAAAATACGTGCGGACAACCGCGACCGTTTCGCCCTCCGGCAAACGCGTGCTTGTGTAATCGAGCGCTTCGTAGAAGCCGTACGCTCCCATGCCACCAGCCTCGGCGAGTCGTGCAAAGTTGTGCGTGGCGGAGGCAGGATCCATCATCGCTGCCAGCGCTGTGGCGTAGGGTGCGACGACGACATCTTCGCTCAGGCCTCGTTTGAGCCCCAGGCCGGGCACGCCGAAGCTGGAATATTGGTAAGTGAAATCGAGGTCGCGCACATTGTAGGCCGATTCCGAAGCCCCCCAGGGCACGTCCAGCTCCGCGCCGTATTCTATTTGACGACGCACCACCAGCTCGCACGTCTGATTCAGCAGGCTGCCAGCCGGAGAACGCATCACAATCGCAGGCATGAGATATTCAAACATCGAGCCGGACCATGAGATGAGCGCGGAGCCGCGGCTTACAGGCGTGAGCGCGCGGCCCAGACGAAACCAGTGTGACGCCGGGACTTCGCCTTTCGCGATGGCAATGAAGCTTGCCAGGCGCGCCTCCGAAGCCAGCAAATCATAGCAATTGGAATCCAAGCTTCCGTCCGTGACGCGATAACCGATCGAGAAAAGCTTGCGCTGATCGTCGAATAAGAAGCGGAACTCCATCGCTTGAAACATGCGCTCTGCCGTCTGGGCAATGGCTGAAAGACGGCGAATGAGCGCGGCGGCATCCGCGGCCGCAAGCCTCAGCGTTTCGGCGAGTGCATCGATCCGTGTGATCGCGTCTCTGTCTCCCGGAACAGTGTCCAGCAGGCGGCCGCGTAACGCGGAGAGTTCATGTAGAGCAGCGTCGAATCGATCCGGGGCATCCGCGAGCTTGGGAACGGAGTGGAGAAACGGCTCAATCACCATCCACTCGGGTGCCTGGTCGCGACGAAGTTGGGCTATGCCGGCGATCTGTTTTGAATCCAAGCGCATCCACGGAATAAGGATTCTTGCATCCAGTGCGTGGCTCTCGACGCAAGCCCGGAGCGCATCGGCCCAGACGCGCAATTCCGTTTCGGGAGAGTCTCCCAGTTCTTGCACCAGAGCCTGAGCAATGTCAGCTACAGTCTGGGCGTGGGCCCTCCACTCCAAGAAGCGAGTCGCCCAATCGACGGCATCGACAGGAACCGAGTCAAGCGAGGCCGCCATCGTATCGATCGCATTGCTGAGCTGCTTCCGGGTAACGATGTGAGTGCGCGGTGTGTCGGCTATTCCGGCAAGCGCTTCGCGCAACAACCGGATGGGATCTTCCATCCCGGCGAGAATCGGAGCTCCGAGGGAGGACGTCTCCATCAGCTCGCGGCAGCTGTTTCCGAGAGTCAGCAGGTGCCCGGCGAGGTTTCCGCTGTCCACGGAGGAAACGTACCTGGGCTCCAGCGGATGAAGGTCGCGTGTGTCATACCAGTTGTAAAAGTGCCCGCGGAACAATTCCATCCGGTCCATCGTCGCCAGCGTGGCTTCCAGCCGCTCTACGGTGTTAATCGTGCCCAGCCATCCGAAGTCCCGAGCGGTAACCGTCGAAAGAAGATAGAGCCCCATGTTGGTAGGCGAGGTTCGGTGAGCGGCAACCGGTTTCGGCGTTTCCTGAAAATTATCGGGAGGCAGCGAGTGGTCCGCGGGAGTGACAAAAGTTTCGAAAAAACGCCACGTGCGGCGCGAAATCAAACGGAGAGTGCGCGCGTCGCCTGGCGACAGCAGACTTGCGCCGTGAGACTGCGGCGGCAAGCTAATCCAGCGTGCTACAGCAGGAGCGGCAGCCCAAAGAAGTATGAAGGGACCCGCGGCAACCCAAGCCTGGTGTCGTCCCAAAACCAAGGCCACGGCCGTTGCGACGACGAAGAGAACGCCGCCCGCCATACGTCGATAGGTGGCGGATAATCTGGAATCGGCTCCCAACTTGGATTGTGCTGCGGTCACCCACTCCAGCAAGTTCCTGTGGGTGACAAACAGACGGGTGAGCGTCCGCAGAAGCGCGTCGGACATCAGCCACGTCTGGTATGCCAGGAATGCTAACGTCAAGCCGACTTGGGACGCGCCGAGCGCCAGATCGCTGAGCACGCCGCGGAAATGGCTTCGCTTGGAAATGCCTTTCCGATGCGGATTCAGCCCGACGAGAAATGGCAGCAGAGCGGGAATCGCAATCGTTGCGAGAATGAATTGCGTCCACACCCAGGGAGACACCGGCGGCAGCAGCCAGCCGACAATCAAGGTAAGGAAGGCCGCGGGTGCTGACAGGGTGCGGCGCAGATTGTCGAGCATCTTCCAGCGGCCGATCGTCGGAATCATGACGGGATTCCGTTTTCCCGCTCCCGAGTGCGCCCGCCCGAAGAGCCAGGGGAGGAGCTGCCAGTCTCCGCGCGCCCAACGATGTTGGCGGGCGGCGACCGCCTCATAACGCGAGGGGAATTCTTCAAACAGCTCGATGTCGGTGGCCAGGGCGACGCGGGCGAAAATGCCTTCAAAGAGATCATGGCTCAAGAGTGCGTTTTCCGGCACCTTGCCTGCCAGGGCCGCTTCGAACGCATCGATGTCGTATATGCCTTTGCCCGTGTACGAGCCCTCTTCAAACAGATCCTGGTAAACGTCGGAAACGGCTGAGGAATATGGATCGATGCCGCTCGGACCGGAGAATATTCTTTGGGCGAGCGAGCCTTCCTGATCAACCGGCAAGGAAGGGGTGATCCGTGGTTGCACCAGTGCGTAGCCTTCCACCACACGGCCGTCGCGCGCGCTGAACTGCGGCCGATTGAGAGGATGCGCCATCGTACCGACCAGGCGGGAGGCAGCGCCTCGCGGCAGGCGCGTATCCGCGTCCAGCGTAATGACGTAGCGAACACCGGCCAGTTTTACGAGGGGGCGCCCTCCGACGGGAATAAACGTCGTGCTCGTCGAACCGCGCAAAAGCTGGTTCAGCTCATGCAGTTTCCCTCGCTTGCGCTCCCATCCCATCCATTTGCCTTCGCGCTCGTTCCAAACGCGCTTGCGATGGAAGATGAAAAAACGCTCGCCATTTCCTGGCGCAGGACCATAGCGTGTATTCAGCCGTGCAACTCCGTCGACGGCCACGGCGAGCAGGTCATCGTCGCCCGGCAGGGTTTCGCACGGGGCGTCCAACCAATCCGAGAGCAGCGCGAAACGCAGGTCTCCATCTGGATTGGCCAAGTAGTGCACTTCCAGCCGCTCGACATGCGCTGTTACTTCCTCTGCAGTGGTGAGCAGCGTGGGCATGACTATAATGGTTCGCAACTCCTCCGGGATGCCGTTGCGCAACTCCATGCGCGGCATCCTGCGCGGCCCGAGCAAGGCCACCACCGCCCGATTGATCAGTGCAATCGCCAGGTCCGAAGCTGGCACTGCTGCGAGCAAACCCAGGAGCAAGAGGCCCTTCACGGTCATGCCCGCTCCATGGGCATGCAGCAGCGGTAATGCCAGGATCATCGCGGTCACGATCGCAATGGTTCCCAGATAGCCTGGCACCGCGGCTTGCAGGTATCGACGTAGCAGCCAACGCTTGCAGGAGACATGGAAACCGAGCTCCCGCTCGAAGGCCGGGCGTCCTCGCGAGATGAGGTAGTAGCCAGGCTTCGCAGGTTGATATTGAATCTCATCCTTGGGAAGAGTTGAACCCTTGGGCCACGAGTCG
>JAIQGD010000119.1 GCA_020072765.1 Terriglobia bacterium | reverse complement strand
GCGCACATGAAAATACTCACTCAGCCCGAGCGCTCACTTCCCCGGCAGCCCCCACCCAACCACGCGAGCATCCGCAGCCCGCGCGGAAGCCTGCCACTGATTTGTGCCGCCACTCTCTCTCTGGCCACACTCGCCTGCGGCTGCGGCATGTCGGGAAGCCAGCCCTCCACGATGCCCTCCGTCATCACCATCATCGTGCAACCCACGGCCGCCAGCCTTTTCCTCGGCCAGACCCAGCAGTTTCAGGCCAGCGTCTCAGGCGCCGCCAACAGCGCTGTCACATGGGAAGTGAACGGCCTATCCGGCGGAAGTTCGACTACCGGCACCATCTCCACTTCCGGGCTCTACACGGCTCCTTCAGCCCTTCCGTCCCCGGCCAACATCACCGTGAGCGCCGTCGGCTCCTTCAGCCCTTCCGTCCCCGGCCAACATCACCGTGAGCGCCGTCAGCCAAGCCGATCCTCGGGCCGGCGCCTCCGCCGCCGTCACCTTGAAGGACGATCTCGCCGTCACCCTTGCGCCCGCCACCGCCACCATCCCCGCGGGCGGCGCGCAAATCTTCACCGCAACTGTTTCTGGAACAGGCAGCCCCTCCACGGCCGTCTCCTGGAGCGTGAATGGAATTGCGGACGGCGATTCCACGGTCGGCACCATCGCCGCCAGCGGCGCCTCGGGCGCCGCAACGACCGCCGTCTACACCGCGCCCGCGGTTCCCCCGTCCCCGCCCACGGTCAACATCACCGCCACCAGCACCGCCGATAGCTCGAAATCCGCCAGCGCCACCGCCACCATCACCTGCTCGGCCACCAACTCCATCGCGCCTTCCTCCGCAAGCGTCGCGCTCGGCCGGACGCAGACCTTCTCCGCCTCCTTTTGCCTGCTCGCCGGCTCCACCATCGCCTGGGATGTCAACGGAATCACCGGAGGCAACGCCGCACTCGGGACCATCGCTTCCTCCAGCACGAGCACGGCGCTCTACACCGCGCCCGCCGGCCTGCCTGCCACCAATCCCCTCACCGTTCACGCCAGCATCAGCCCCGCGCCCACCAGCGGAGCCGCCACCGCTTCCGCCACCATCACCCTCACCAGCAACGTCCGCGTCACCGTCTCGCCTGCCACCGCCACGCTGTCTCTCAACCAGCGCGCCGCGTTCACTCCCAGCGTCACCCACACCACCGATGCCTCGGTGACCTGGTCGGTCAACGGCATCCCCAACGGCAACGCCACGGTCGGCCAGGTCTGCCAGCCCGGCACCAGTCCCTGCGTCGCGCCCACGGGCCCCGGCGCGGGCAGCGTGGATTACCTCGCGCCCGCGTCCGTGCCCGCCGCCAATCCCGTCACGCTCACGGCCACCAGCACCGCCGATCCCGCGCAGACGGGCGCGGCCGCTATTCTCATCGTCGGACCATCCGGCAGCGGCGTCACCGTCACCATCTCCCCGCCGTACGCCTTCCTGCCTGCCTCCACCGCCACGCTCAGCACCCTGCAATTCTCCGCCACGGTCACCGGCGCCTCCACCACCAGCGTCACCTGGAGCGTCGCCAGCGCCGTCGCTGGCCAGGGCTGCGCCGGAGCAGGTTGCGGCTCCGTCAGCGCCAGCGGCCTCTACTCCGCACCCACGGCCGCACCTTCCCCCAACGCCATTACCGTAACCGCCTCCAGCGTGGCCGATCCCACCAAATCCGCCTCCGCCACCCTCGCGCTCACCACCGGGCCGGTGATCGAAAAACTTCTCCCCTCCAGCGTGATGGCCGGCGCGGTCTCGAGTTTTCCGCTCGCGGTGCAGGGCATGAACTTCGTGGCCGGAAGCGGCACTTCCGCCTCCACCATTCTTCTCAATGGCGCGCCGCGCTCCACCACCTGCGCCACCTCCACCGCCTGCGTCACCGCGCTCAATCCCGCCGACGTGCAATCGGCGGCCACGCTCACCATCCAGGTGCAGAATCCGGGCAGCCCCGCGCCCTTGTCCAATCCCGTGCCTTTCGTGATCGTGCCCTTCGATGTTTCCGTGGACACCATCGCGCTCACCTCAGCCGCGCCCGTCGCCACCGGAAAAGACATCCTCGTCGCCGAGCCGACCACCGCCGCGGCCTCCTCGCCCCTCAACATCGACTTCATCGGCTTTCTCTCCGGCGGCAACACCTGCGGCGTGCAAGGCTCGCCGCTCACGGTCACCCGCCCTTCTTCCGGCTCCGTGACCGTCAGCATCTGCGTCCACGGCACGGGCCTCGACCCATCGTTCACCTACGCCTTCACCGGCCCGGCCGGCGCGCCCGGCGGCAACGACATCGGCGTCACCGCCTCCGCCGTCACCGGCCTGTTCTCCAACTTGATCGCCCTCAATCTGCAAATCTCCAGCGCCACGCTCCCTGGCGTGCGCGCGCTGCTCGTCACCACCCTCAACAACGATCGTGCCTTCGCCACCGGAATGCTGGAGGTGAAATGATGATTCGCCGGAAAACCTCGAAGAGCGGTAGAAATTTGCAAAGTGAAAGAAAACTTCGCGCCGCTCCCCCACTCGCCTTGCTGCTGGCGCTTTTTCTCACCACCGCCGCCGCGCCCGCCACCACCCTGCTGCGCATGTCCCTCGAACAAATGACGCAAGCCGCCGCGGTCATCGTCCGCGCGCAGTGCCTGGAAAATTCCACCGGCTGGGACGCAGGAGAAATCTGGACCTTCACTTCCTTCGACGTGCAGGAAATCTGGAGCGGTTCCGCGCCCAACGAAATCACCGTGCGCCTGCTCGGCGGTCGCGTCGCCGGCGTCACCTCGACCGTGTCCGGCGTCCCGCGCTTTCGCCCCGGCGAGGAAGTCGTGCTCTTCCTCGAACCCACGCCCCGCGGCGACTTCTCCATCGTGAGCTGGCAGCAGGGCACCTTCCGCATTCGCCGCGATGCCCCTTCGGGCGCCGAAAATGTCACGCAGGACACCGCCGCGTTCGCCACCTTCGATCCGGCCGCGCGCCAATTCCACGCCGCCGGAATCCGCAACCTGCCGCTCGGCGCTTTCCGCGCCCAGGTCGCCGCCGCGCTGCGCGCCCGCCCGCCGAGGAAACCATGAAACGCGCCCTCGCCATCGCCACCGTCGCGCTGTTCCTTTTCGCCGCCATCGGCGGCGCGCCCGCCCGCGCCTATCTCGCCGACTCCACCGTCCCGCAGGCGGGCGGCTGCCCCGCCCTCAACCGCTGGAATCTCTCGCTCGCCTCCCCGCTCAGCCGCCAATGGAGCACGTCTCTATCCTCGGGCTCTCCCACCATCCTGACCGTCGCCGCGCCGGGCTCCAGCGCCCAGCTCACTGAAATCGAGCAGGCCATCTCCGATTCCTTCGGCGTCTGGTCCGGCGTCACCGGCACCACCTTCAACGCCTCCGCCGCCCCGGGCCTGCTCGCGCCGCTGGCCCGCGTCGCCCCCGCCGATTCCTGCACCAACGATCAAACCAACAACGTCGACGGCCTCAACACCATCTGCTTCAACCAATCCAGCATCGGATTTTCCACCGGCGTCCTCGCCTTCACCCGCGTCCTCACCGCCAACGCGCCCGGCGCTTCCGCCGGCGCCAGCGGGCCCGCCGCCTTTGCCGGCCAGATCCTCGACGCCGATACCTTGTTCCGCAACGACGGCCAGGCCACTTTCGCCACCCCCGCCGCGCTCGCCACCCCGCAGGGCCAGGGCGCCTATGATCTGGAATCCCTGCTCGCCCACGAACTCGGCCACTGGTTCGGCCTGGACCATTCCGCCGTTTGGCGCGCCCTGCTGTTCCCCTTCGCCCCGCCGCCCGGCCAGTTCCTCGGCGACCGCCCCACCGCCCTCGTCCCCGATGGCCCGCTCGCCGATGACGATCGCGCCGGCATCCGCTGGCTCTATCCCGACCCCCGCGACACCGCCAACATCGGCGCCCTCCGCGGCCGCATTCTCCCCGCCAATCCCTTTGCCCTCGCCACGCTCCCCGCGCCCTCGCCTGGAAACTCCGTCACCGGCATCTTCGCCGCGCATGTTGTCGCTGTGGACGCCGATACCGGCGCCGTAATGGCCGGAACACTGGGAGGCTGGAGCTGCAACGCCTCCACTTCCGCCCTGCAATTCGACGGCGCGTTCGATCTCGAACGCCTCCCGGTGTCACACAACTACATCCTCTACGCCGAGCCTCTGGTGGGACTCGCCGTCCCCGCCGATTTCAGCGTCGCGCTCAATAGCCTGTGCGCCTCGGGCTCCCCGTCGCCCTGCTCCACCCCCGCCCCCAATACCAATTTCAATCCCACCCTCCGCCCGGCCCCGCACTGACGCGCCGGAGCCTTGTAGCCCCCGGTCCCGTGCAGAAGACCGTGCATCTGCCGGAAGGTTTTGTAGCGGCCGGTCCCGCAGTTCGGGACCGGGCATCTTCCCTCTCGCACATCCCCGCACTCGCGCGTGCAAGATTCGGATTGCGAGTTTTGAACGGCCCATCCCGTGCGCAGCCGCGAGGCCAAGAACGTCCGGTGGACTGTATTTTCTTGTCCCCAAAACAAAAGCGGCTCCCGGAACTCCAGGAGCCGCTGGGAATGTGAATGTTGCGGAACGGATCGTTTAGTACGGAACCTCCCGGTAGCTGACCATTGTGAAGTAGCCAGTATTCGTGGGAGCCAGCGCGGCGGCCCGGTCGTAATGGAAAAACGCGTTTCCGCCGATGCTCATCGTCGATCCCAGCATCGAGCCGAACCACGCGCCGTTGCCCGATTGAACCACAGGGGCATTGGGGGCATCGAGCATGGCGGTGACCGCGCCATTACCGTTAATTTTCACTCCGCCGGTCCCGCCGTAATTGATTACGAAATCGTTGGGCGGTTCCGAAGTCGTGGCGTTGCTGTTGATGATGCCGTTGCCATCGATCTGTATGGCCGTCGTTAGCGGGTTCCCCGAACTGTCCAAACCTGCCACATTCAACGTCACCACTCCCGGCGGATTTACCGTGATTCCGGAGCCAGTTCCAGTCAAGGTCAGGCTGTTGATGTTGTACGTGCCCGGCGCCAACGTCAGATTGCTCGTTGACTTGATGTTGCCGTAGGTTCCCGGAACCAGACAATTGGTGGTCGTGGTGGTATAGGTGTAAGTAACGTTACCGCTGCTATCGACAGTTGCTGTAGCAACAGTATTGGTGCACGTAGGTATAGGCGGCGTGGTACTGGGACTAAGATTAGTGTTCGGCGGAAGCGGACTCGGTGCGGGCGGAACCGGAAACGAATAAGGCGCCGGCAAGTAGCAAGCCGCGGCGTTGCCGCTCGGACACGCGACGGTGCCATCCATGGATCCTTGGTTCTTGATCGTGACCGGACTGGGGCACGCGTTGCTCGTCACCCCCACAATCCCGCCGATGTTCCCGTTGCCCACGGCCACCGAGCCAGCCGACCCCACGTCGCCGCCGGTGTTCGTCTTGGTGGTCGCGTACGTCTGTCCGCCGGCGGTCGTGTAACTGTTGGTCGACGGGTTCTGGCCGGTAAATGTTATCGCCGGACAGGCCGTGGACGTGCTGTACATCCCAAAGATGAAAGGAGGCGTCGGGGTGAGGGCGACTTCGCCCTGCACCATCTTGCGCGCCCCCGACGGGCTGACCCCCAGCGCCGTAAGCAGATACACCGTGGTCATCGGAGAGCCTGCCGCGTTGAGCATGTCCGAGCATTTCGTGGCCGTCGTCACCAAGGGGGTTTCTTCCGCCCCATCCCAGCAGATGAGCGTGGCCGCCGTGGTGCCCGCCGCGCCGCTCACCGTATACGTTCCGGTCGATACGCTGGAACCTGAGCCTGTCAAATAGCTGACCGAGCCATTCAGTTTCGGGCTGATGCGCACCCATTTGAAGGACAACGCCGAGGATGTCCCGGAGAACGGAAGCGCGCTCGTGTAGGACGAGTGCCACGTCCCGGTCGGAAGCTGCGTCGGATCGCAGCGGACCTGCGGAGCCACCACCTGCGTGGCGGTGAACAGCGCACCGGTGTAGCCCGTATAGCCGTCGTGACAAAGTTCGTCGTCCGGAAATTTCTGACTGTTGCTGCTGGTATCCCAGGGCTGGATGGAACTCGCCGCGCCGCTGCCGGGGTTCAAAATATAGATCACGCTCGCATTGCTGCTGGTCGGTGCCGTAATGGGAAGCGCCGCGGTGATCGAGTTCGGGTCGGTTACCATCATCCGCGCACGGGCTTCCTCGAGTCCCGCCTTCGCTGCGAAATAGGCGGTCTGCTCCTGGCGATAATTCGAATTGATCGAGGTCTCCGTGGTCGCCATCAGAATCAGCGTCGCCCCAATCGCCGTCAGCAGCATCAGCGCCAGAATGGCGAACAACATCGCCACCCCGCGTTCCCGGTTGTTCCTTCGGATTCTCATGTCTTGACCCTCCTTCAGCACTCCGCCGGCGCAGCCGCCGCCTGGCGTTGCGCCCCGAAAATAACCGCCGATAGTTCGCGACTCCCAGTCCGGTGCAGGGGCGCTGCTTGCTGCGCCCCGAGGAAGCCAATCGGGGCTGCGCCCTGCTCGTCGCAACAACTTGGAACGGCCCTAGTCGTTCACCCGCGCCGTCGAAACCATGGTCACCGTGGGATACTGGTGGGTCTTCATATCCAGCTGCGACGCCCTCAGATACAACGTGATCCCGATGGAGCGGATGTTCAAAAGGTTGTTGTAACCGTCCAAATAGGCGTTGCTGATCGGCAAGGACGCACTCAAATCCAACCCGGTGTTATCGTACGCGCTGAACACCGTGGTGTTCATCACGCCGTTGACTTCGGTGTAGTACACCGGCTGCACCACACCCGCCACGATCGTGAGGGGTTGCGGGCAGGTCGCGGGAGTCAACACGCAGGACTTCGGTAGCGTACCGCGCTGCAGCACGCACGGCGGCGTGCCGCACGCCGTGCTCGACCCGTTCGTCTGCACCAGTTGAATCCACTCGTCGCTCACGCCCGCACCGTCCACGTCGCCCTCGAATTGCACGCTCGTCGCGGAGATGTACATCAGTCCGCAAGCAATCGTCGCATAGTTGGTGCAGTTAAACGGATGGGTCCCGTCGACCACCGGATTCAGGGTCGTCGGATCGAACACCGGGCCTCGCGGATAGCCGCTCTGGCGCAGATCGTTCACGATCTGGTCCATGAATTCCCGCGATTCCTGCGTGAGATCCACCTTGTTCGTCTCCACCTCGTTCCGCGCTTGCATCGTCACCACGCCTTCCAGCACCACTCC
>JAIQGD010000118.1:4919-11863 GCA_020072765.1 Terriglobia bacterium | reverse complement strand
GCATAGCAAATTTAAAATCTGTCTTTATATAGGGTCGCCTGAGAGAGGTCGCATATCCCGGGGGGACTGTGACCTACACCTACGATCCCTTGAAAGGCCATCTGTCTCGCGTCGACAGCCCGGGTGGCAACAGCATCTCTTATACCTATGACGGACATCTCGTGCGGTCTGTGAGCTGGGCAGGAGCTGTCGCAGGCTCTGTGTCATGGACCAACGACAACAATTTCCATCAGCGCACGGCAAGCGAGCCGCAAGGAACGCGCGGCCTATGCCGGACAGCCGGATTGATTTTTCCGACATCCCGGAATCAACCGACGAAGAATTGAAGGGCGCGCGGCGCGTCGGGCGGCCCAAATCGGCGCACGCCAAGCAATTGATCGCCATTCGCATCGACCCGCGGCTACTGGCACGCCTGCGCCGGCTGGCCCGGAGCAAGCAGAAGCCGTATCAGACGCTCATCCACGAATTGCTCGACCAGGCCGCGGCGGGTTAGCACTGCGCAGCGACGAGACGCAGCACTAACACTCATCTTATAAATGGTGTGGGAGGTTTCTTAGCCTGACTTCAGAGGCTAAAGCCCCGGCCTCCTAAAAACCATTGGTGAGATAGGTCGTAGACTCAGGGCGCGTCGGGGGGCGGGGCGAGGGCGCGGAGGGCGGCGGCGGTTTGGAGGCGGACGGCGGGGCTGGGATCTTTTTGCATGCGGTCGCGGAGGAGGGCGAGGACGCGATCGTCGGAGGCCATCTGGCCGCGCGCGGCCATTTCGCGCAGGAGGCGGACGGCCTCGATGCGGACGCCGGGATCTTCATCCGCGGCGAGGGCGTCGAGCAGGGTGTCGCGCACGAGGTCCTGCGGGTCGGCGCCATCGAGGGCTTCGAGCGCCTTGCGGCGGACGGCGGCGTTGCGGTCGGAGTGAACGGCTTGGCACAGGACCGCGCGGACATCGGGATCGTTGTGGCGGGCGCGGAGCAGGCTGACGGCGTCGAGCCGCACATCGGGATCGGGACAGAAGCGGTCGCTCTCGCGCAGGACGTTGAGTAACACGCTCTTGACGTCGTCATCGTCGATGGTGCCCTGCACGGTGATGGGTTGCTGCGCCCGCAGGCGCAGTTCGACGCGCGGAGGGCCTTGATCGCCCGAGGGAAACACGTTGATTCCGGCAACGTCCGCGGTGTGCAGATCGAGCGCCGCGGGAGCGGAGGAAGCGGAATTCGATTGCGCGCCGGCCGCCATGGATGGACTTCCGTTCCCCGCTGAAACCGCCGGGGCCGCGGCATTCCCCGACACAGCCGGGGTGGCCGGGCGATAAAGGAGAAGGCGCGGCGCCAGCATTCCCACGCTGAATCCGATCAGCAAAAGCACGGCGCCGCTCCAGGCGGGGCGGGGCGAAATCCAACTCGAGGGAAGCAACACGGCGAAGGTGCGGCGCAGCCACCCGCGCTCTTCTTGGCGGTCGAGCGCGTCTTCGAGGCTGGCGCGGCAGCTGGCGAGCAGGGTTGCGTCGGGCTCGCTGTGATGCTCGGCGAGAAGCGCGAGCAGGGCGTTGTCGCGGCCCAGCGCCGCGGAGCAGGCCGCGCAATGCGCGACGTGCCCGGCGATGCGCGCCTGTTCGGCGGGATTGAGTTCCTCGCCGGCCGCCAGGAGCATCCGCAGCGGCTGCCATTCGCTGCAGGGCTGGCTGATGTTGTCTTCGTTGTGTGTGTCTGGGCTCATGTTGGAATCGAAGTTCTGCGGCATTCGCCGCATCCTCACCGAAAAGCGTCCAGGCTTTCGCGCAGTTTGCGCGTGGCCCGGAAGAGCGAATTTTTCACCGTGTCCTCGGACGTGCCGAGCAGATCGCCGATGGCGCGCAACCGCAGGCCGTGGTGATGCTTCATCTCGAAAACGATGCGTTCGCGGGGCGAGAGGCGCTTCATGGCTTCGGCGATGTGCCGGCCCAGTTGCTGGCCGAGCAGCCGCTTTTCCGGGTTGGCCGCGGCGCTGGTTTGCGGCTGCCGGTCGAAGAAATCGTGCGTGCCGCCGTCGTCTTCCGCGTACACCGGGGCTTGGTCCTCGTGGCGGCTGGTGCGGCGGCGCAAATGGTCGAGCGCGACATTGGTCACAATGCGGTAGAGCCAGGTGTAGAAGCTGCACTCGAAGCGGAAGCGGGGCAAATTGCGGTACGCCTTGAGGAAGCTTTCCTGGTAAATGTCACGCGCGTCCTCCGGGCGGTGGACCAGATTCAGGGCCAGGCGCAGAACGTCTCGATCGTAGCGCCGGACCAGATCGTCGAATGCGAGGCGGTCTCCCGCCTGGGCCTTGCGGACGAGCGCCTGCTCCTCGGCGAGCTTTGCCGCCGCAGCCTGGCGCGCATCTGCATCGAGCGCGACGCTCATTGCCCCTGGGCCCATCGTGTGTGCCGCCGGTGGAGGTCCGGCGCGGGGGAGATCATCGACTCCCGAACCGCCCGGCTCGCCTGCCCCGGCATCCAGCCTTTCCGCTGCCTTCGAGAGGATAGACGGACCAGACCGCCGTTGGTTAGCATTCCGAGGCGCCATTTTATCGCTGTTGTCCAGTTTGTGGACTCCGGAATTCTCCTGATGGGATGCCGCGCCCGGCTGCTGCGTTGCAACGCGGGGATGTAGCCGGTAGCGAAACAAATCAACGCCCGGATTCAGAACTTTTGGCTAGAGGCGCGAGCCCAGGCGAATCAGGCCGTAGACCGCGACGCAGACAGCGAAGTCCACGATCATGCCCCAGTCGATCTGGAACACCTGGTGGCGCAGTTCCTCCGGGAGATGAGGAGCCAGCGAGAAGAAGTAGATCGCGTTGCCGAGCAGGATGGCCGCCAGGTATTCCAGCCACCGCCGGGGAGTTATGCCAAGAAATTTCCGCGCCATGTTTCCGTCGCCCGTCAGGAGAGCGGACACCGTTCATAGTAGGCCAGGCCGCGCCGGGTGTCACCACTCATTGTGAACTCGTTCTGAACGATCCGGCGCACGCCGCGCAAACAGGCGCGTGGACTGGCGGAGCGATGATATAAAAGTCAGGCCGCGCGGGTGTATGGTGTTTTGGGAGGAAGAGCGGGCCGTGCAATGACCATCACGCTGGCCAATCCGGTGAAGTACCTGAAAGGCGTGGGGCCGCAGCGCGCGGCGGCGCTGGAGGAGCGCGGGCTGGCGACCGTCGGCGACCTGCTGAGCTATCTGCCGTTCCGCTACGAGGACCGCATCCGGTTCACGCCCATTGCCGAGATTATTCCCGGGCAGGTGCACACGGTTCTGGCCGAGGTGACCGGCGGAGGAGGCGGGACGGTGCGGTTTGCGCGCAGCCGCGGGCCCGTCTTTCACGTCACCGTGCGGGACGCGTCGGGGATGCTGCACGCGCGCTTCTTCCACGGCGCGTATCTCCAGGGGCGGCTGAAAGAAGGGCAGCGGCTGGTCCTGCACGGCAAGGCGGAGGTGGACGCCTATCGTCCCGGCCGGATCGAGATGGTGAATCCGCAGATCGAGCTGGTGGGCGCGGGCGAGCAGGCCTCGGGCGACTCGACCGAAGTTGGCCGCATCGTGCCGGTCTACGAAGCGATCGGGTCAATCAGCTCACGGATGCTGCGGCGGATCATCTACGGCGTGTTGACCCAATTCGACGGCAGCGTGCCCGACGCCCTGCCCGAGGAAATTCGCCAAAGGTATCGCTTCCCCACGCGGCGCGAAGCCCTGCTCTACGCCCACTTCCCTCCCAAGGACGAAAGCCTAGAGCTGTTGAACGGTTTTCGCAGCCCGGCGCAGCTGAGGTTGATCTTCGAGGAGTTTTTCTATTACCAGCTGGCGCTGGCGTTGCGGCGGCGGAACGAGCGCCGCGAGGCCGGGATGGCCATGCGCGTCCGGGAAGAGAAGATCCGCGCGGCGCTGAAGCGCATCCTTCCCTTCAAGCCGACGGCGGCGCAGAAGCGCGTGCTGGGAGAAATCGCGGGGGACCTGGCGCAGCCGCACCCGATGCACCGGCTGCTGGAAGGGGACGTCGGAAGCGGCAAGACGATCGTGGCGCTGGAAGCGGCGGCGATCGTCATCGAGAACGGGTGTCAGGTGGCGCTGATGGCGCCGACCGAAATTCTGGCCGCGCAGCACTATTTATCCGCGCGGCGGATTTTCGCGCCCGCCGGATACGGCGTGGAGTTGATTGTGAGCGGGCGCGGGCGCAAGCGCGCCGAACGCGAGGCGACGCTCGGGCGCATCGAGAGCGGCGAAGCGCAATTCGTGGTGGGCACGCACGCGCTGATTGAAGACCCGGTGAAATTCCGGCGCCTGGGGCTGGTGATCGTGGACGAGCAGCACCGCTTCGGCGTGCTGCAGCGCAAGCGGCTGATCGAGAAAGGGGCGTCGCCGCACGTGCTGGTGATGACGGCGACGCCCATTCCGCGCACGCTGGCGCTGACGCTGTATGGCGACCTCGACCTGTCGGTGATCGACGAGATGCCGCCGGGGCGCACGCCCGTCGAGACGCGCTGGACGGCGGACGCGCAACTGCCGGGCGTGTGGGAATTCCTGCGGCGCGAGATCGGCCAGGGCCGCCAGGCGTTTGTGATCTATCCGGTGATCGAGGAGTCCAAGCAGGAGCTGAAGGCGGCCACGGCCGAGTACGAGCGGCTGGCCAGCGCCGTCTTCCCGAATCTGCGGGTGGGCCTGCTGCACGGGCGGCTGAAGAACGAGGAAAAGGACGCGGTGATGGAGCAATTCCGCCGCGGCGAGCTGCACATCCTGGTGGCGACGACGGTGGTGGAAGTCGGCGTGGACGTGCCCAATGCGACGGTGATGGTGATCGAGCATGCCGGGCGCTTCGGGCTCGCGCAGCTGCACCAGCTCCGCGGGCGGATCGGACGGGGCCAAGAGAAGTCCTACTGCATTCTGGTGGCGCCCAAAACGATCACGGGAGAGGCGCGGGAACGGCTGGAGGCGATGGTGGCGACTTCGAACGGCTTCGAAATCGCCGAGCGCGACTTGAAACAGCGGGGGCCGGGCGAATTTTTCGGCACGCGGCAGCACGGCGACGCGGCGTTTTCCTTCGCGCAGCCGCTGCGCGACCACGAACTGCTGGAACTGGCGCGCCGCGAGGCGTTCGCGCTGGCCGAGAATCCACAACGGGCCGATGACGTGGCCGCGCGCCTGGCGTCGCTGAACCCGGCGTGGCAGAAGCGGTACCAGCTCGCCTCGGTAGGATGAAACTATGCGCGTGATTGCCGGGACATATCGGAGCCGGCGGCTGAAGGGGCCGGGCAAGCTGCGCCTGCGGCCCACGAGCGACCGCTTGCGCGAAACGCTGTTCAACATCCTCGGACCTGCGGTCCGCGACGCGCTGTTCGTGGATCTGTATGCCGGCACGGGGGCCATCGGAATCGAGGCGCTGAGCCGAGGGGCGCGCGAGGTGGTGTTCGTAGAAAGGCATGCGGCGACGGCGCGGCTGGCGCGGGAAAATCTCGCGGCGCTGGGGATTTCTCCCGGCGCACGGAAGGGCGTCGAGCTGATCGAAGCAACCGCCCTGAAGGGTCTGGAAAAGCTGGCGGCGCGGCACCGCGTGGCCGACTTTATCTTTCTCGATCCACCCTACGAAGATGTGGAGGAGCACGTGCGCATCCTCGAGTTCCTCGACGCGTCGCACCTCGTAGCGCCCCGCGGCCTAGTGATTGCCGAGCATTCCCGGAAGACGGAATTGCCGGAGCGGCTGGACCGGCTCGAGCGCGTGCGCCTGCTCGAACAGGGCGATGCGGCCCTGAGCTTTTATTGCTTGGCAGCCGCCGCCTGATCCCGGCACATCGAACCGATCGAGTATAATTGCAGCCACCATGCAGTCTGCCGCCCAACGCGCGCGCGAACCGGTCGACGACTCGCTGATCGAACTGCCACCGCACGCGCGCCTGCCGCGGCTCGATCTGGCCATCGAGTGGGAGTCGCCGGGGCAGGAATTCCGCACGGGCGTGCGGGACTTTTTCGCGGGGCCGCGGCCGGTGAAAGACGCCGAGGCCGGGAGCGAGCGGGTCCTGCGCGTGGATTGGATTCGGGGGGGCGTGCCGGGGCGGGCGCTGGCGGCGTCGTGCCTGTGGCACATTGCCGCGGTGTGGCTTTTGATTTTGCCGATCTGGGGCTTTTTGCCGAGCGTGCGGCCCACCATCGCACCGGTGCAGATCGAATTGACGTGGTACGCCGAACCAGCGGATCTGCCGGCCGTTCTGGCACCGACGGCCGGCGCGAAAGCGACCCCGAAACGCGACAACCCGGCGAAGTTGCCGGCCGAATCCCAAAGCGCCGGAGCGGAGGCGTATCATCCGCGGCAGACGATTCTCTCGGTTCCCGTCCGCGTGACGCACCCGCGGCAAACGTTGCTGCAACCCAGCGCGCCGCCCGCTCCGCCGAAAATTGCTCCAGCGCTGCCGAACATCGTGCAATGGGCCGCGAACGAGCCGCCCAAGCTCCGCATGCCGCTTACCCAAATAACCTCGGCGCCGGTCCTGCGGCAACGCGCCGCCGGGAATGTCGCCGCGCCGGAGATTGCGAATCCTGAAAAAGATTCCCGCCCGGTGAACCTCGCGGCGGCGCCCGACCCGAAACTCAAGCCGCCCATGCTGGCGAACACGTTATCCGCGCCGGCCCAGCGACGCCAGGCCCACGCCGATGCCGGAGCCGCACCGGAACTGGGCGCTCCCAGCGGGGATCGCGACGCCAGCTTGCCCCGGTTGATCGCGCTATCGGCAACGCCCGCGCCACCGGCTCCCGAGGTGCGCGTGCCGGAGGGAAACCTGGCAGCGCGCATTTCCATTTCTCCCGAAGGGACCAGGAATGCCGCCCCAGGCGGGCCATCTGCGACAAGCGGCACCACAAGCGCTCCTGCGAAAGCCAGCGGAACGGCTTCACCGGGCGGGAAGAGCGGCGGCGCCGGTGCGGGCGGCGGCGCGGAATCGCTGCCGGCGGCCG
>JAIQGD010000118.1:0-4874 GCA_020072765.1 Terriglobia bacterium | reverse complement strand
CGGCCGTCAGCGTCAGCGGAGGAAACGCCCGCGCCGCGCGGGGCGGGATTATACCGGCGGGCCGGATGATTCTGAAACCGGCGGAACCGGCCAGCGTCTCCCGGCGAGGTCCGGCGGACGTGAGCGCACTGGATCCCGGCCTGCCGCCGGAGAAGATTCTGGCCAGCAGCGAGGTGTACACGCTGCACATCAACCTGCCGAACCTGACGAGCGCCAGCGGCAGCTGGATTTTGAGTTTTGCGCAACTTGACGAGGACAACCGGAGCCCGTGGCGGCCCCGGGGCGAACTCTCCGGGCCGGTTCCCATCGAGAAGGCCGACCCGGAATATCCGCAGGACATGATCCACGAACACGTCACCGGCGAGGTGGTGCTCTACGCGATTATTCGCAAGGACGGCTCGGTGGACAGCATTCAGGTGGTGCGGGGACTGGAGCCGGAACTGGATCGCAACGCGATCCAGGCGCTGGCGCAGTGGAAGTTCCGCCCGGGAAGACGCGCCGGCGTGGCGGTGGATCTTGAGGCGGTGGTGCACATTCCGTTTAATTACCGGAACCCGCGGGAGTAGGGCGGGGCCGGGGCGGAAGCGGGCTAGAAATGGGTACGGAGCTCGCGGAAGGCCGCCAGGATCAGGAGCTTTCCGTTGCCGCTTTCAAGTTCGGCCTTCTCGAGTTCCCAGGTGGCCGAATGGGGGATGAACACGGCGTTGAGGCCCGATTGCAAGGCCGGATTGATGTCGCTGCGGGGACTATTGCCGATCATCCAGCCGTGGGACTTCACGATTTTGAACTGATCGATCATCCGCCCGTAGGTTTCCGACTCCTTCTCGATCACGATTTCGATGGCGTCGAAATAGGACTGCAGGCCGGAGCGCTCCACCTTGGCGGCCTGCTCGGCGGGCTCTCCCTTGGTCAGCAGGATCAAGCGGTGGTGGCGGGAGAGGTAGGCAAGCGTCTCGGGGACGCCGTCGAGAATGTGCGGCGGCGTGCTTTCCAGCTCGCGGACCATCCCTTCGATCTCCTGGACTACCTCGTTGCGCGCGGAATTTCCGGCGAGCTTCAAATAGGTCTCTTCGAGCGAGCGGCCAAAGCTGCGGACGCCGTAGCCGTGCTGGCGGATGTTGCGGCGCTCGGTCTCGTTCAGGATGTGGCGGACGTATTCGCGGGTATAGCCCAGGTGCTCGAGCTGGGTGACGAAATTATCGATGGTCTTCTGGAAGAAGACGTTGTTTTCCCACAGCGTGTCGTCGGCGTCGATGAGCAGTGTTTGGCGAGCCATGCGGAGTCCCTGTATTCAATCTTGCGTCAGCGGGAACCAGAAGAAAAGGATATTTTAGGCGCTGTCTCAGTTTGAGTGACGCTCCGTTTACTTCTCCCATCCCGAGGACCAGGCCGTCCTCAGCATCTATACCTTCGGGCTTCGCTCAGCCGAACATCCCCTGCTCAGCCTCAAATGTCATTGCGAACAGTTCATCTGAAATTCACGACTCTTGACCTCAGGGGTTTCCCCGCGCAAACAGTTAGAGATTTCCGACACGGCACGTTACCCGTGATTCGTATTACCTGTAGGGGAGCACTTCCTTCTTGTTACCCGGCTTTACAACGCAGAAGTCATCTTCACGGAGGTGGATGATATTGTGGTCTATGAGCTTGCGCGCTTTCCTGATCATCTGGGACAGCTTCTCTTTACATGAGTCTGGCCTGGAATTGAATTTCGATACGTTGATGATTCCTGGATGAGTGCACACTACGTAATTCTGTTCCGAAAATCCCTTGTCACCAGCGAGGACTATTCGATTCTCTCCCTTGGCATAATCAACTATTCCTGAGTCGTCTCGCCCGCTTAACCCAACCTCTTGAACTGTTTTCAAGTCGACTCGCCGGAGACTTCGGAGCCATACACTAACCACAAACGGGATATTTTCGTCCGCGATGATCTTTAGTTTGCGAGCACTCATTACTGCTCGAAAACAATGCCGGCAAACTTCAAAGCGTCTTTGACTTGCTGGTCTGATATGGAGAGAAATTTGGCCACTCTACCCACAGAGTAGCCTTCACCGATCATTGCGCAAACTTGGTAAACCGGAACACGTGTGTTGCGGATACACGGAACTCCTCGCAGCACTCGTTTGTTGCGCCAAATAGCGCGCTCGACTTTAGAGATCGCATGGTCAAAAACACTTCCTAGAGTCTGTGAATCATCGCACGGAAGCGCATCCGCCCGTTCCCGCGCTTCGATCCAAGGTTCGGGGAGTCTATGACGCATGTTGTGTCGGTGATTATGACGCGGAACTCTGCTGGGAAATGAACGAGCAACATCGACTTTCATGCATCACCTCTTGAAGATATATTCGCCGACTATTTTATCAAACTCCGGCAAGATATTGTCTGGAGCCAATCGCACGAGCTTTTCTTTATAGGACGCTCTTATCATAACCCACAGCGCTTCACCTTCGAACTCTTCTATTTCAAAGGTTGCTCTCGATGCGCCCCGAATTATTTCCCGCATCGTCATTCCCACAATCATTCTCGGTCTCTTCCGTAGCTTTGAGGATACGGGTAAGAATGGGGGGCTCACCCACGGAAGAGCCAATCTAGAATCATATCGCGACCTTGGAAATGAATAACTTGCAGTGACGAAAGCGTTATACACGTTGGGTGCGAAGAATCTATTCACCCACGGAAACAACTCATCTGCAAACGGAGGACGAGCGTCTTTCGACTTTTTGATAGAACCTTCAACCCACCTAAGCTGCACGCTAACAATCGATCGAGCTAGCGTGAATCGAGCATGACCATGAAAGTCGGAAGATCGGGGATCCGCAGTGGAATAGGTCAGATTGAGGGGCTCACCCTTTTCCCAGTCCTTGAAGAAATCCGATATTCTCGGATCGCGAAAGAATCTTCTCTCCGCAAAGTTGCTCCGATCAGTCCTGAACCGCAACGAGAATTCTTCGCAATGATACTTCTTGAGTTTCAGGAACTCGTAGCGATCGATGCGCGCGGCCACGCCGTGGCGGCCATTGTGCGGCTCGACGCGCAGGACGCGGGCATAGCAGCGGATGTTGACGTCTCCCGCCTGGGTAATCTGCCGCGGCAGGGTGAGCACAAACTCGATGGAACTGCCGGCGTCGGGATTCCCTTCGATCAGGAAGTAGAGACCCCGGAAGCTGACATCCCGCGTCTCGCCCTGCTTCTCCGCCATATCCCCGCCCGCGGAGAAGCGGACCTTCACGGGAAGCGACATCGAAAAGCGCCGCGCCGCGCGGCGTTCTACACCCTTGTCCATAGCCCCTCTGGCGATGTCCGCTTGATCCCTTCGAGGGCCAACGCTATCACTGCCTTTCGTTCGGCGCAATAAATTTCGGTCGGGCGGGGGCTTGGTACGGCCGGTACGAGGGCACACACCTGCAGGCAGAAGCGGGACCTTTGACCTGGACTGCGTCTGCCGTTAGGATGGAGCCTGATGCATCGCTCCGCGACACTTACGGAACTCCGGCGACATCCGCGGGCGCAGCTCCGGCTTCCCGCGCGCATCCGCTGGCACGGACCACTGGGCATGCGCCTGGAAGAGACGCAGACGATTGATGTGTCGCGCGAAGGGTTGCTGTTTCATCGGGACGAGCCCTGTGACGCGCCGGCGCGTGCGTGGGTGACCTTCCCGTACGACCCGGCCGACGCCAGCACGGCGCAGCCGGAAACTCCGGCAAGCGTCGTCCGCGTGGAGCGCGACCCAGGGGGCGGCTTTCGCGTCGGCCTGCGCTTGCAATTGCGGCTGAGGCAGACGGGGCAGCGGGTCGCTCGGGAGCGGCGCAGCTCCCCGCGCTGGCCGTTTGCACTTCCCATCTTCGTGCGTCCGGCGGGGACGCCGTGGCCGGAGGAGTTGATGACGCTGGATCTTTCGCGGGCCGGCGTGCGGTTTGAAACTTCCCAGGTCTACGCGGCCGGCGACCTGGTGCTGGCCAAGATTCCCTGGGGCGAATGGGTGCGCGCGGGAGAATGGGCGGGGCGCGTGGTGCGCGTCGAAGCCCGCGAGCCGATGACAGGTCCCTCGCTCCCCGGTGGACGGGAAAGCGGCGCGGAAGCGACGCTCTCCCAGGTCGCCGTGCAGTGGATCAAGAGCGCGAAAAAGTGAGGCACGGAAACCTGCCGAGCGCGCCGGCCTCCGCGAACGACATGCCCACCATCACACTGTTCCTTCCACCTCTTCATGGCTGAAGTCCTGCACCGCAATTTCTTTCTGGAGGGGCGCGCGGGCCGGCTCGAGGCAATGCTTTGGACCACGTCCGCGGCGCATCCGCCTCGGGCTGCGGTAGTCTGCCATCCGCATCCGCTCTACGGCGGGACCATGCACAACAAGGTCGTGTATCAAGCCGCCAAGGCGCTGCATCGGCGGGGCGTGCCGGTGCTGCGCTTCAATTTTCGCGGCACGGGCCTGAGCGAGGGCGAACACGACGGCGGGCGGGGCGAGCAAGAAGACGTCCGCGCGGCGCTCGATTACCTGGCGGCCGCGTTTCCGGGCCGGCCGATTCTGCTGGCGGGATTCAGCTTCGGCGCTTGGGTGGGCTTGCGCGTGGGCTGCCAGGACGCGCGCGTCGCGGAACTGATCGGCCTCGGGCTGCCGGTGGACAACTCGGACATGAGCTACCTGCGCCAGTGCGCCAAACCAAAACTCATTGTGCAGGGCGGGAACGATCAGTATGGGTCGCGGGCCAACGTCGAGGCGCTGTTTCAGACGATGGCGGAGCCGAAGCGGCTGGTTGTCGTCGAGGGCGCCGACCACTTTTTCACCGGGCGTCTGGATGAAGTGGACGCGGCCATCGGCGCGTGGCTCGACGAACAGGATCTGCGGAGTGCAGGCCCCGCGCCCGCCTTCC
>JAIQGD010000014.1 GCA_020072765.1 Terriglobia bacterium | reverse complement strand
CTCTACAAACAGAACTGCGCCCTCTGCCACGGAAACGACGGAAAGGGCGGCGGCCCTCCTCCGGCGTCCTCGCCCTTCACGGAGCCCGCGCCCGACCTGACCACGCTGGCGCAGCGCCACGACGGGAAATTCCCCGCCGCCTATGTCGCCGACGTCCTGCGCAGCGGCGTCAAATTGCCCGGCCACGGCCCCGCCGAAATGCCTGTCTGGGGAATCATCTTCAAGGCCACAACGAAAGCCGATGAAGCGCAAGTCACCCTGCGCATCACCAGCCTGACCAACTACCTCAAGTCCATCCAGGCCAAGTAAGCGTGGCATAGCCACTCCTGGCTGCGCTCCGAGCCTTGCGGCGGCGATCGCAAGGTGTACCGGGTAGAACGGGCCTCGGCCGTGTGTTTTCAACAAGTTGTAGCGTTTTCTACTCGCAGGCTTGTACCGGGTAGAAAATGAGCGCGCCAGAATCCCGCCGGCCCGTGGGAGGTGGCCGTCGGCCGTCGCTTCACGTGCGCCGCGATTGAACCATTGCTCCACGTATCCATGTTAGTACCCGTGCGGAGAAATGCAACGGTCAGAGTCTGTGGACTTTTGCCGGAGGGTCGGTTTCTGGACGCCGATGGAGTTTCCGGCCAGCCAGAATTCCGGGAATGCGGGCCGGGCGCGCAAGGAAACGTCAACCAAGGATTCTCAAGAATTGCTTCCCGAGACGGACCAGTTCCGCGCCAATGCTCATACAAACAGTCCCAAGTAACCATGCGAATGCCACTGTAAGGTACCGATGGCTATGGTGCTGGAAACGAACTACCAAGAGAGCGCATGCAAGGCTAGCTGGAAGTCCCACCAGGAGAGCGAGGGTTACAGGTACCCCGAAAAGCTCAGGCGTCGCGGGCAAGAACTCTGTCCTCATTCCGAGATGGTTGGACGACACAGTGACCTGCGGGGAGCTCGTGTCGTCGCGGGCCACCAGCATTGTGAACGTGGACTTCTGCCTGCGATTTAGCACCGGAATTCTGTGCACGACGTACGTGTTCAGGGTGTTGATTTGTTGTTGTGTCGCATTCGCGTATAGACCCAAGTAGTCTGTGTCGAACGGAACGATTGCGAGCGTTCCTTCGACCACACCAGTCGAACTAATGACATGGCCGGTTGATCCAAATGAGAGCATAACTTCGACCTCTTTTAGGTCCCTGCTGCTATCGTTGGTAAACTCCACCCTTGTGTGGTGTAGGTGGTTCACGGGCATGCCATTAAATTGGACGGTAACCCGCCCTAGTTGGGGATAATCAGCAGCGACGGCCACTGGACTGTGCCATGCTCTCCAAGTGAGACGGCCTGTGCGACTGCGGTAGCGGCTCCATAAGTGAGTGACGAGACCGCCGACAACCAGCAGAAAGATGGGGGACAACTGCGACAGATATTCAATGAACGTTTTTGAAGCAGGGGTGGGGTCTGCCATATCCGCTTATATTACGCCTTGGTAAGTCCTACGGCTAGTCGTTGAGGAGGAGTTCTCTGAGTTCAGTATATTCCGTTGGACCCGCTTGGGCGAAAAGATATTGCAATTGACCGCGGAGTACCTTCGCCACTTCATCTCCCAACGCCAACCTGGTTGGTTCGAGATTGGGCGTGAATACTGATTGCAATTCGTCCAAACGCAGCAGGCTGTCGACCTCCAAGAAACCTGGGCAAGCCGGAAGGAACATCAGCTGCGGGAACTCCATCTTTCTGACACGTTCTACGAACAAGGGACTAAACTCCTGTCTATGAGTTTTCGGGTCTGCAAGCCCAAATACCTGCGCGACAAGGCAGAGGCGGCGCTGAACTTTTCCGCGATAACCTTTATTGTCTACGCCAAATTGGGGCGTTTCTGGCATTATCAGTACGATCGGGCGTTTCTTAGCCCGGACAACCAAGAACTCCTCATTCGTTTCGAGCTTTGGTAAAGCGAGGGGTATGTTCCTTCTAAAAGCATCCTGTCCTGCAGCCATTATCTGAAACTGAGAAGCCAGCGTCTTGGTCGGCTCGTTCGGGTCGGGGATGGGTCGCCACAACTCCAAATGTTCGTGCGGATAGTAGGCGTGTGTTCTAAATAGTTGGCCGAACGAGAAGTGTTGGTGATATCCGAGAGGCAGTTGCCTATAGAAACCTCCACCGAAATACTCGTCAATAAACATCACACGTCGTCGCTGTCCAACTTTTCCATCGCCATGCGGAACTCCTCGTCGTAGCGCGGCTCAGTAAATTGAAAAGTCGGCGACGATAGCCGGGTAGCCATCTTCTGACCAAATTCTCTCCGCAGCTTCTTGATCTCACCGTCTGTCTTATGTGAAGCTGATCTTTTGTAGGTGCCGGGCAGTTGTTGAAGAACCCTCGAAAAATCCAGATTCTCGCTCCTAACCCCGTGTTCCATAGGTTCCGTCCGGAAATACACATAATCAAGAATCTCTCCCGTCGGACTAGGACCCCACGTATCCAACAGCTCCTTGAGGATTGCCTCATCTCTGTAGTTGTCGAACGGCCTTCTTAGATCGGCAGGGCCCGTCGAGCGAAGAAACTTTGCGTCAAATTCTGGCCGCTCCACTCTGTCCTCTGTTAGCTCGCCACGGGCCACGAGCTGATCGAGGATTGGATCGAATTCCCTCGTCCAGGGACCAAGGTGGAAGTACTTCCACTGAAAACCTGAAAAAATCCTACCGTGTGACCTGTAGAATTCAACGTCAAACAGGTACACCAGTTTCAGCAGCTTTGTCTTCGTAACGTATCCGTCGCGCTCCGTGACGTAAGAGACGATGGCAACAAGCAATTCAGTCAATCGGTCGTTCATTTGGCTAATGGTATTCTGTCCAGCAGAGATATTGCGACGTTGGGATTACAACGGCAAGCATGGAATCCGAGACGGTGTCGACTACAGCCATACACAAAGGAAATCATAGCATATCTTCGCTATATCTTCGCCGGAGGGCTCTGATTCATGACCGCGAGCTAACGTCAGGGAGTGGGTAGCACTGGCGAGGCAGCGAGGAGACTTCGCAGAACCCAAAGGCTAACTCCCGCAGTCTCCGCATACGTCGCAAGGTACTGCTGGGCCCGGCATTCGCACTGACGACGCAACGCCTTGGCCACCTGTCTCTTGCACTGCGCGCGATCAGTGCCAATCGCGGGAATCGGCAACGGGAGGGGCGGCGGGCAGATCGGAGGCGGGGCGGCGGAGGGTGAGTCCGTACACGATGAAGACGACGGCGACCAGGGCGAACATCAGCAGGTTGCCGCCGGCGTCGGTCCACAGCAGGCCGTGCGTGCCCCAGTGCTTGTAGCCGACGCTATCGAACCAGAGCATGTAGGCGATGGGCGCGTTGCCCATGGAGACAAACAGGCTGTAGCGAGTGCTGGCGCCTTTGTCGCTCGGGCCCAGCACTTCCACCACCAGCGCGGTGAAGCGCGCAAAACAGAAGCCCAGCGTCAGCAGGTACAGCACGGTCCCCGTAAAATAGACCCACGGGTGGCTCACCGCGAGCAGGACCATGGCCGCGAAGGCATTGGTGAGCCCCGCGCCCGCGTAGGTGAGCCGCCGGTCCCAATCGCCGGGAACCAGGACGCCGCACAGCGAGCCCAGCGCGAGCACCAGGCCTCCGGCCACGCCGTTGATCCACATCACGCCGCCGCCGCCCACACCGTAGTGCGAAGCGATGGCGGGCAGCAGGCCTTGGGCCGCGCCCGCTCCGATGGGCGCCGCGAGCAGGATCACGCTCCACAGGCGATCGCGCGAGCGGAACACGCCGACGATTTCCTTGCCGATCTCCGCCAGGCGGCTGCCGAACCACGCCGCGGGTTTCGGAGGCGGCTCCGGAATCGTGAGGGCCACGAACGCGGGCACGACGGTCATCACCGCGGCGGCCATGCCGACGATTTGAATCGAATAGTGTCCCGCGAGCCACATCACAGCGGCGCCGCCCAGGGCGCCCGCTCCGAGGTTGCCGACTTGGTGCCACGCGGAGGCCTTGGCCTGGCCCGCGTAGGAAAGCGTGGTCACCATCAGGCCGCCCATCGTGGCCGAAACCATCACGTTGGCGGCGAAGCCTACGAAGATCAGCGCGGTCAGGAGATACAAGTGGCGCGGGCCGATAAAGGGCATGGCAGCCCACAGGCAGAGCGCGCTCAGCAGCGCCGCCAGCACCAGCCAGGTGCGCCGCCGCAGCTTGATATCCACCAGCGGCGCCCACAGGAAATAGAAGACGGTGGGAAGCTGCATGATCGAGGAGAGGCGCGCGATTTCGTCCACCGAAACGCCGCTCTTGGCCAGCAGATACGGCAGGGGCACCGAACCCACGCCGGAAAAAACGCCCAGCGGCAGACTGAGAACGGCAAACACCCAGGGAGCAGGCCAGTGGCGGGAACGGTCAGGCATGGCCCGGCCAGCATAGCAACATCGGGAGGAATCACGAAGCGCGGATTGCCCGGCGCCTTCCTGGCGAGGATCGGCGCCCAAACCGAAAACACCGCGGCCCACAGAGCTTCAGGGGCTGAAGCCCCGGCCTCCTAAAAACCATGCCTCGAGCTTATGACTCCGGCCGCTAGGTCAAAGCCCAGTCTTGCATCTGGAAGGACTGCGACAAAAAAACGGCGGGCCCGAGGGGCCCGCCGGCGAAAGGAACGCTGGGAAGGAAGACCGGGCCGCTAGGAGCTCGGCTGCATGTTGGCCTTCTTCTGCTTGGTGGCCTTGACCTTGTCGACCAGATCGTCGGCCTGCTTGACGTCGGCGTCGCGGGCCTCGGTGGTGGTTTCCGTATCGGCCTTCTGGCGATAGAGCAGGTTCAGGTAGGCCATGGCGTCGTCGTAGTCGGGCCGCAGCGTGATGGCCTGCTGCAGGTGGGAGATGCCATCGTCGATGCTGGGGCCGAACTTCTCGCCAAAGTCTTTGGCCAGGGCCGGCGGCAGCGGGTCGTTTTCCTTCAGCTGCTTCTTGATGTTCTTGGGGTTCTTGTTGTTTTCCTCGCGGAGGTCCTTGTTGCCGCGGAAGGCCAGGGCCCAGTCGATCACGCCGACCCAGTAATAGGGTTCGGGATCGTTGGGGCTGATGTCGATGTGTCTCTGGTGGTAGGACTTCGACTCCTCGAGCTTCTTGGCATCGTAGGGCGTTCCGCCGATGTTATAGAGCATCGAGCCGATGCCGTCCAACGCGGCCAGGTTCTTGGGATCGCTGTCGAGGATGGTCTTGAATTCCGCCAGGGCCTGCTCGCCGTTGTGGACATTTTCCTGGGACGGCGCGCCGGGAACGTACTGGCTGGCGTAGGCCGTGGCCAGATAGAGCTGGGCGTTGGTCAGCGTGGGATCGAGCTGTTTGGCCTGCTTGAAGTTCTCGATGGCCACGTCGAACTGGGCGTTGCGATAGGCCTGCACGCCCTTATTGAGCTTGTCGCGCGCGCGGAGCTTGTCGCAGCCGGCTCCGGCGGAGACAGCGGCGACCAGGACCGCTACGAGAAAAAGACTACGGGGCTTGCGCTGCATCCCTGCTCTCCTTCGATGATTTCGATCCGTAGGTGCGCCGGCTCCGGCACGAGGCCGGGGCCGGCGGCCCCATCAGAAAAAAACTAGTGCGGTGAATCGGTCTACTGGCCCGCCTCGATCTTCGCGGTGATGAGACCGACGTGATCAATGCCGGAACCCCGCATGATGTCAATCGCCCGGGCGACCTGCTCGAAGGGAACATTTTCGTCCCCCTTTACGAAGGCGATCTTATCGGCGCGCTCCTTGAAGATGTCAAACAGGCGCGGGCCCAGATCTCCCCAGCGGACGTCGTCCTGATTGATCTTCAGCTGTCCCCCCTGCAGAACCTGCACCACGATGGTGCGGGTGTCCGGCGGGGCCTGCTTTGCGTCCGGCGGGGTGGGCTGGGGGAGCAGCGTCTGGATCCCCGACGGCGTCCGCGGCGTGATCACCATGAAAATGATGATCAAGACCAGCAGCACGTCGATCAACGGCACGACGTTGGGTTCCGATACGACCCCTTTGCTTTCGCCAACTGCCATTCCCATGGAAATACTCCTTTACGTGCGAACCGCCGTGCTAATCCGTTCCCCCGGTCATGTCCGGCGGGAGCGGGGCTTTGCCGGCGGCAATCTTCTCGGTGAGCAGGCCCAGATTCTCGACTCCGGCGGAGCGGACCGCGTCCACGGCCTTGACCACGTCGCCGTACTTGGCGCGGGCGTCGGAGCGAACGTAGACGGTCTTATCCAGACGGTTGGAAATCTGGTCCTTGATTTCGTCGGTGATCTGATCCAGGCCCAGCGTCTGATTGCCCAGGTAGAATCGTCCGTCGTGGGTGACCGCCACGATGAGGGCATCATCCTTGTCGGCCCCCTGCATCGCGTCCACGTTGCGGGCCGACGCCATGTTCACGGGCGCGCCCTTGTGCAACATGGGCGTGATGACCATGAAAATGATGAGCAAGACCAGCATGATGTCCGCCATGGGGATGACGTTGGGAGCAGCCATCACCGGCGGCGCTTTGGGTTTGAAAGCCATCGCTTACTTCTTTCCGCCCCGGCGCGTGATGAAGTAGTTGATCAACTCCATCGAGGAGTTGTCCATCTCGACGTCGAAGGCTTCCACCCGGTTGGTGAAATAGTTGAACGTCCAAACGGCGGGCACGGCGACGAACAACCCCAGCGCCGTGGTCACCAGCGCTTCGGCAATACCGCCGGCGACGGCCGACAGACCGGTCACCTTGCTCGCCGAAATGCCCTTGAACGCGTTGATGATGCCCATGACCGTGCCGAACAGTCCGACGAACGGCGCCGTCGAGCCGATGGTCGCCAGGCCGGAAAGACCGCGCTTCATTTCCGCGTGCACGATGGCCACCGAGCGTTCCAGGCCGCGCTTGGCCGCTTCGATCACTTCCTCGTTGCTGACCTGAGCGGAAGCCGCCTGAAACTCGGAGAGGCCCGTCGCCACAACCTTGGCGATGTGGCTCTTCTTGTTGCGCTCGGCGATGGAGATCGCTTCGTCGAGCTTGTTGTCCTTGAGCGCACCGGCGACCTGCTGCACGAATACGCGAGACTGTTTGCGCGCCGCGCTGTACATCAGCGCCCGGTCAATCATAATACCCACCGACCATGCCGACATGATGAACAGAAGAGCCACGACGGATCTCGCCGGCCAGCCCATGCTGTGCCACATGTCCACGAGATTCCAACTCATACCGCCGCCACCTTCGCCACCCTCTTGCAACAGCATCACAAAGCTGGCCCACACCAAATTCGCTAGCATAAAGTTCGATCCTCCTCCGTTGCTGCCAAATCGATCGCGGCGGTAAGATTCCGCCGGTCGCCAATCCCATCCCCATCGCTCCAGGCCCGCGGACGGGCCCGGCCCTGCCTGCCTAACCGCCCAGCGTAAACACAACCTGAATCGTGGTATCCACTTCGACCGCCTCACCATTGAGCAGCGTGGGGCGGTAGCGCCACTGGCGCACCGCATCCATGGCCGAGCTCACCAGCAGGGGCGGCCCCGAAATCAGCTGCAACTGCTCGACTACGCCTTCCTTGGAAATAATGGCGTGCAACACCACCGTGCCCTGCACATGCGCCGCCTTGGCGATGGCCGGATACATCGGCTGCGCCCTTTCCAGCGCCTTGGCTTCCATGACGTTGCCGCCAATGCGCACCGGCGCGGTCACCACCGGCTTGGGCGGCGGCGGAGCGCCGATTATCCCGCCCAGAGAACCGCCGAGAGCTCCCGTGCCGCCCACGACGCCCACGCTGCTGGCCATCCCGACGTCCGGGGCTTCCTCTTTCACGATCTCAATCCGCTTGGGGATGACCGTGGGAGCCACCATGCGCTGCGGCTGTATGATGCGCACGGGCTTCACGATCTTCACCGGCGCGGCCGGCGGAGGCGGCGGAGGCGGCGGAGCGGGCGCCACGATAAACGTGCTCAGCATCCCCTTTGGCAGGGCTTCCGTGTAGATCAGAGGAATCAGGATCATGATGCCGACCAACAGGAACTGAACCAGGGTGGAAATCAACACGGTCCAGCTCTTGTTGGTTTTGTTCGGATTCACGCTGGATACAACGAGCTGGTCAAACATCGTCTATCTCCTTGCGGCGGCCGCCACGCGCTTTTCGGCTGCGGATCCGGCGCTGGCGGTGACTCCCTGCCCGCCCGCGTACTTACTCCACAGTACGACAATCGGGGCGGCAATTCCGAAACTGGAGTATGTTCCTATCACAACTCCCACTACCATGGCAAAAGAGAAAGCGCGGAGCACCCCGCCGCCCATCAGCAACAGCACCAGCACGGTCAGGAAGGTCAATCCGCTGGTCAGGATGGTGCGGGACAGCGTCTGGTTGATCGACTTGTTCACGATCTCCGCAAGCGGCTCGCGGCGCATCACCCGGAGATTCTCCCGGACGCGGTCGAAGATCACGATGGTGTCGTTCATGGAGTAGCCGACCAGGGTCAGCAGCGCCGCGATCACCGTCAGCGAAATCTCGTAGTGGAACAGGGAGAAGAAGCCCAGGGTGATCAGCACGTCGTGGAACACGGCGATGACCGCCGCGGCCCCGTACACCCACTCGAAACGGAACGCAATATACACCAACATGCCCGCCAGGGCATAGAGCGTCGCCAGGATGGCCTGGCGCCGCAACTGGGCGCCCACCTTGGGGCCCACCACCTCGACGTCGCGGATCGCGAAATTGCCCAGCGAAAACCCGCTGGAGAGCGCGCTTAGCACGGCGGGCGTGGCGCCCTCGGCGCCCTTCAGCGCGTCGAAACTGGCGAGGAGGCCGCCATGATCCTTGTCGCGCGCGTCCACCAGCCGCTGCGCCAACTGGGTATAGCGGTCGCCGGCGCTGCTGCCCAGGGACAAGGGGTCCTTCACCGTCAGGAAGGCCGCCAGATCGGCGGAGGCCAGGCCGTTGAAATCCGCCTTGCCGCCCGCGTCCGTGCCGAACGTCTTGTGCAGAATGCCCAGAATGGCCTGCTTGCCGGCGTCCAGCGATTCGTCGCCCTGGCCGCGCTGCTCCAGGCCGACGACGATGTCGTTTTTCGCGCTGGCGTTGGAGATGTCGCTGATCTGCTGGATCGAGCTGTTGGACATCCCGGCGTCCGCTAACCCCTTGCGAATCTTGTCGATGGGCGGGGTGTTGGCGAAACGCACGTAGACCAGCGTGCCGCCGCGGAAATCAATGCCGTAATGCAGGCCGCCGGCGCGCAGGATGGAAAGCCAGCCCACGGCCAGCAGGAACAGGGAGAGCGCGACGAAATACTTCGCCTTCCCCATCCAGTTGATATTGACGCCGCGAAAGAATTCCATCGAGTCTGGTCCCTTCAATTGGACACCACAACCGGCCAATTTGTTCCCGGCCGACTGCTAAATGCTCAGCTGCTCCTGGCGCTGCATGCGCGACAGGTGAAAATCAAAGATCGCCCGCGAAACGAAAATCGACGTAAACACGTTGGCCGCCAAGCCGATCATCAGGGTAATGGCGAAGCCCTGCACCGGGCCGGTCCCGAACAGCAGCAGGAACGCCGCGGAAACGAACGTGGTCACGTGCGTGTCAATAATGGTCAGAAAGGCGCGGTCGAAGCCGGTCTCCACTGCGGGGGCCGAGGCCTTGCCGCCGCGCAACTCCTCGCGGATGCGCTCGAATACCAGAACGTTGGAGTCCACGCCCATGCCGATGGTCAGCACCACGCCGGCGATGCCCGGCAGCGTCAGCACCGCCCCGAGCAGGGCCATGAAGGCGATCAGGATCCCCAGGTTCAGCACCAGAGCCACAATGGCATTGACACCGCTCAGCCGGTAATAGATCACCAGAAAAATCATCACTACGATCAGGCTGCCCAGCGACGCCCGGACGCCTTCGCGAATCGAATCGGCGCCTAGCGATGGCCCGACCGTGCGCTCCTCCAGATACTTGATCGAAGCGGGCAGGGCGCCGGCTTTCAGCACCAGCGCCAGGTCCTGCGCGCTTTCCTGGCTGAAGTTTCCGGTGATCTGGCCCTGGTCTTCAATTTTGCCCTGAATGACGGGATCGGAATAAACCTGATGGTCCAGGACGATGGCCATCTTGTGGCCGATGTTGGCCTCGGTGAATGGGCCGAAGCGCGCGGCCGCCGCCGTGGACAGATGGAAAATGACCTCGTATCGCCCTGGATACTCGGTGCTCGGTGAAGGCGAAGCGCCGCGCAGATCCTGGCCGGTCACAATGGGGGCGCGATCGAGAATGTACCAGACCTGCTGCTGGCCCGGCGCAGCCGTCTCCGGCTTGCCCGGAACCACCACCGTCCCCAGCGGCAAAATGCCGCCATGCGCGGCCAGCGCGGCGGCCTCGGAAGGATACACCTGTTCATCGGCGACGCGCTGCAGCGCCAGCTGCCCGCCGGCCTGAATCACGTCCTTGGCGCGCGTCGGGTCGCCCACGCCCGGCAGTTGCACCAGAATTTCGTCGTCGCTGCGGCCCGTGAAGGCCACGGTCGGCTCGCTGAGGCCCAGGGCGTCAATGCGCTTCTTGATCGATTCCAGCGACTGGTCCATGGTCTGGCGGCGCAGGTCGGCCAGGATAGAGGGCTTGAGGGTAAGCAGGTAACCGTTCACTTCTCCCGCGGCCGGGGACATGATCCAGTCGGTGAACTGGCTGCCGACCAGGTCCCGGACGGCTGGCGAAGAAGCGGAATCGACGGCGCGCAGCAGGATGTGCGTGTTGTCCACGCGGCGGATTTCGCCGAAGCCGACGTTCTTGGTGTGCAGCTGCTTGCTCAACTCGTCCACGGTCTGGTCGCAGCGCTGCCCGATGGCTTCGTCAATCTGCACCTGCAACACCAGGTGGCTGCCGCCCCGCAGGTCCAGCCCGAGCTTGATGCGGTCGGCGATATTCTCTTTGGCCTGCGCCCAGGACGTGGGGAAACTGGGGTTGTTGTCCTTCATTCCCGCGACCCCGAACAGGCACACGAGCACGACGACAAGGATGAATGCAAACTTCCACTTGAGCTGGGAATTCATGCGGGCTGGCTAGCTCTCCTTGCTTTCGGCCTGAATCGCGGCGATGGCGCTGCGCGACACTTTGATCTTTACCTGCTCGGCGATGCGCAGCTGGACGGCGTCATCCTCGAGTCCCACGATGGTTCCGTAGATGCCCCCATTGGTGACCACCTTGTCGCCATTCTTCAGATTCCTAAGCATTTCGGCGACCTTCTTCTGGCGGCGCTGCTGCGGCAGGATCATCAGGAAATAAAACACAACCATTATAAGAATCAGCGGGAGAAAAAGCGAAAACCCGCCCGGCTGTCCGGGCGCCTGCACAAACAGGAACAATTCTTCCGGAAGTGTCGCGCTAATGTTCACAGTTGTTCTGCCTTTTCCGCCGTTTTGGGCATGCCTGCCGGGGCCGGCAGACGGTCGAACGATCCCCCAAAGACTCTGCTCCGTGCTCTCCTGCACCCAGCGCCCGCTTGGGTTTGCCTATGTGAGGCGTGCCTGAAGGTCAGAGCGGAGTCTTTCTAGCTTCCCAAAACGGATAGCCTCGCGAATTTTGCCCATGATGTCAAGGTAAAAGTGGAGGTTGTGGTGGGTGTTCAGGATGGTGGCCAGGAATTCCCCGGTGGCATATAGGTGGCGCAAGTAGGCGCGGGAGTACCTCCGGCAGACCGCGCAGGCGCAGTTTTCGTCAATGGGCCGCGGGTCGCGCGCGTACTGCGCGTTGCGAATCAGCAGGCGCCCCTGCGAGGTGAACAGGCAGCCGTGGCGCGCGCTGCGCGTGGGCAGCACGCAATCCATCATGTCCACGCCCAGCGCGACGTAATCCAGAATCTGCTCGGGCTTGCCCACGCCCATCAGGTAGCGCGGCCGCTCCGCCGGCAGGCGCGCGGCGGCCGCCTGCGTCATTGCGCAGGTGACGTCGTGCGATTCGCCCACCGCCAGGCCTCCGATGGCGTAGCCGGGAAGATCCAGCTCCACCAGCGCATCCGCGTTCTCGCGGCGCAGCGCGGCGTACGTTCCGCCCTGCACGATTCCGAACAGCGCCTGCCGGCCCGCGTCGCCGTGCAGATCGAAGTGCGCGCGGCAGCGCCGGGCCCAGTCGAGCGTGCGCGCGGCGGCTTGGCGCGCCCGGGATTCCTCGGCGGGCGCTTCGATGCACTCGTCGAGCACCATGATGATGTCCGCGCCCAGCGCCATCTGAATTTCCAGCGCCTTTTCGGGCGAAAGAAAATGCTCCGAGCCGTCCAGATGCGAACGGAAGATCACGCCCTCGTCCGTCACTTTCCGCAGATCGTTCAGGCTGAAGACCTGGTAGCCGCCCGAATCGGTGAGGATGGGGTGGGGCCACGACATGAAGCGGTGCAACCCGCCCATCTCGCGGATCAGTTCGTGGCCGGGGCGCAAGTAGAGATGGTAGGTGTTGGCCAGGAGAATCTGCGCGCCGAGGTCTTCGAGATCCTGCTGCGTCTGTCCCTTGACCGTCGCGGCCGTGCCCACGGGCATGAACGCGGGCGTATCAATCACGCCGTGCGGCGTGGTCAGGCGGCCCAGGCGCGCGCCCGTCGGATCGGTGGCCAGAACTTCGAATTGAAAACCCATCCCGGGCAGTGTATCAGGAGAACGCCGCCGCGATGCCCACCCGCACCAGCACGTACACCAGCCAGACGCCGAAGATCACTCCGAAAGCCTTTCCGAACGACAGCTTCTTGGGATTCACCGCGCTGTAACCGACCGACAGCAGCAGCACCACCCAGATGCTGAAGAGGTCCAGGGAGCCCAGCAGCGTTGCGAGCCAGCCCGCGGCGCCATCCGCCAGAAAGACGGCTGGATTCGAGGCCACCATATTCTGAGGGTCCACGGTGGACGGGTCCTTCAGAAACAGAATCGGGATGGCCAGAAGCCCGTAAATCAGCCGGGGCGTATACGCATACGCCACGATGCTCAGGGACGTCTTGAAGCCCATGGGAACCCCGCTCACCAGGTTGAATACGCCGAGAAAAACCGCCGCGAGGGTCACCAGCGTGATGGCCGAGCCCACGATGCCTCCCACGTAGACGGTGATCGGGATGATCTTCATCTGCTGCTCTACCATCTGCTGGCGCTGCTCCGGCGTGAGCTGCTCGATCCGGCGCTGCGCGGAGGGATTTTTCTGGATTTGCTGCTCCAGGAGCGCGCGCCATCCCATGGTGTGGCCCAACGTCGCGACCGCGCCCGTCGAAACCACCGTGAGGAGCAGTAGCGGCACCAGCCACGTGGGCCGCCGCGCGATCGACGCGAAGGTTGGCCTGGGACTGAAGATGGCGCCGAAAATGCGGCTGATCGAGTTGCCGGATTCAGGTGCTTCCGCCGGGGGATTTGCGGTGCTGGCCATGGGTCACGTCCTCCGCTCTGGAATTTAAGGGGCCGGGTATCTCTTGCATTATGCGCGGGACGGAAAGGAAGTTACACCAACTGCGCCGGAAGGGGAAGGCTCTATCGCGGCAGGATGCGCGTCATGCTGGACGACACCAGTTCGTAGTGAATGCCGCGCCAGCGCATGCGTCGCGTCACCAGCGACGCCAGAAAATTCCAGCTGAACAGAAACGGCACGACGGGCGCGAGCACCGTCCAGACCCAGCTCCAGGAATTGAGCTGCGGCTTCCATTCCGGCAGCAGCTCGCTCACCGTAATGGTGCGCAGCGCGCCCTTCATCGCCGCCAGCATCGGAATCACCAGGGCCATCAATGCCAGATGCGTCCACGGATCGCCGGTGATCAACGTAGCGCCAATGGCGAACGCAGCGTAGAGCAGTGTGAATGAATAGCTGACGTGCGCGGCCGCGCCCATTCTCCAGCGGCGCGGCGCATAGATTCGCGTGAGCAGAATCTGCCGCGTCGTGAATTCCAGCAGGCCGTTGGCGGTCCACGGCTGCAACGTGGCGCCGAAACATTCCGGGCAGAAGACAATCGGCTTGCCCGCCCGCTCGAGCGCGCCCGTCAGCGCCCAGTCGTCGCTCACCGCGCCCTTCCAGGCCTCCAGCACGTGCGCTTCGTCAAATGTCTTCCGGCGAATGGCCGTGGCGCCGCCCCAGCAGAAATTTTCGCCCGCGCGGCCCAGCAGCGTCGCCACCGAGGCGTTCCACGCGGAGGCCAGAGCCCCGGCGAAATCACTCGCGCCGGCGCCGCGGCCGGGGATGATCCAGCGATAGCCGGTCGTAGCGCCGACGCGCGGGTCCTGGAGCGGCGCCACGATTTTGCTGAGCCAGCCGCGCGGCAAGCGCACGTCGGAATCGGTGAAGACCACCACTTCAAATGTCTCGGGCAGTTCTTCCACCGCCCGGCGCAGGTTGTGCACCTTTTCGCCGCAACCGGCGGGCGGGCCCGCCACCACGATGTGCACCGGCTTCGGGCTGGCCGCCTGCACGCGCTTCAGAATCTCGAGCGCCGGATCGCGCTCCGCGGCCACCACGAAGTAGAGTTCGTAGTTGGCGTAGTCGAACCGCGCGAGCGCCGTGAGATTCTCCTCCAGGCCCGGCTCGGGGCCCTTGCAGGGACAAATCACCGCCGCCGCCGGCGCGTAAAATCCCGCATACGACAAAAGCCTCCGCCGCACCAGGCGCAGCCATTCGTAGCCGCCCCAGAACGAGTACAGCCCCAGGGCGATCTGCACGACAACGAGAATGTAGAAAAGGTCGAGCACCGCCGCGAGAATATCAAAAAATGCCGCGGGAATTGCGGTTCCGAAGGCGTGCCACGGCGAAGTAGGTACTGCCCGCTTCCGGCGTGTCCTCTCGGACCCTAGAAGAGGGGACATCCCTACTTTGGGAAATTATATAGTTGACTTCCTAACGACTTAAGAACCGTCGGAGCCGAGCCGTCAAGCGCTTCACGTCTTTGACCTCGCATTCCCATACTACCAGCGCCCGCCAACCGCACTTCCTGATGGCCGCAAGCTGCTTGGCGTCCCTGGCCGCATTGCGCGCAAGCTTGGTATGCCAGAAACGGACATTAGATTGAGGGATGCTCGCCCTCCGGCACCCATGGTGTTGATGCCAGAAGCAACCATGCACGAAAACGGCCTTTTGACGGCCAGGAAAGACAATATCCGGTTTGCCCGGCAGATCGCGCCGATGAAGTCGAAAGCGGTAGCCCAAGCTGTGTGCGATCTGGCGCACTCGGATTTCCGGCCGTGTGTTCCGACTGCGGACGGCGCGCATGTTGGCACTGCGCAGTTCTTTCGAGAGCTTGTCGGTCATGCGCCGAATTTTTTGCGAAGCCAATCAAATACGGCGCGCTGCTCATCTTGTCCGGCCCGGCGGATTTGGGATAGCAGCCACATTCCGGTAGGCTTTTCGCCGGTGATATTCTTCGCGCCCTGGTTACAGGTCGAACATAGTGCCCGGAGATTTGATAGTTCGTCCTTGCCGCCGAGACTCTTGTCTTTGATGTGGCCGATGTGAAGCCTGACCTTGCGACCGGTTGCCGAATCAATGTCACCGGGCGCAAGGCCGCACATTTGGCAGGTGAAGCCGTTGCGGTCGAGTACTTCTGCGCGGAGTTTTGCCGAGATACCCTGTGAAAACCTTACTCCCTTCTTCTTCGGCGGTTTTTCATTCAACAGATACTGGCCGGGCTTCAGGTCCGCACTATCGTTATGCGTAATGATCGGCCAGCCTTCTTGCTCGCGTAGTTCGCGCACACGTCGGGCCCACTCACTAACGCCCTTGCCAGCGGCATCACGAATCTGTATGGATGTAACTACCTGCCCGATGTGAGCGAGCAGGAAACGCCTGATCCGCTCTTTCGATCCTGGTTTACGCATTTCTGTACGACTTTGCCGATTCTTGTTCGCTAAAGGACAGTTGGCGAAGTAATTCCCGACCGATAAAGCGTGTATAAGCTGGCGGGATTGATTCGTTAATTTCGTTCTTTGTCATCCAATCGATGCCCATAGCCTCGCGCGCCGCAGCGATCGTGCAATTGCCGCCGCCCGTGACCTGCACAAAATCCTTCCACTCATCGGTTTTCCCGAAATGGGATTTTCGGCGATCAAAAGTATGGACCTTCGGATGCTTCTTGTGAGGCGGTGGCACAATTTCGAAATTGGCCTCAAATAACCGATGTCGGAGCACACGCAACTCGGGAAACATTGTTCCGCAAAGGACAACGGCATTGAGTAAGGGGGCACCGTCCACATTCTCGATGACATAGGGAAGGCTGGACCGGATTAGCATGTCCCGAACCGGCTCAATCAGGCGCGGCCACTCCTCGGCGTTACCGTTCCTTTTGGCGAGATCAGAGTATGCCTGACATGGTGGGGAAGCGTGAACGACGTCGAAAAGCGCAATGAACTTCGGATCGAGTGTGAGGGCATCCGCCTGAATGAATGGAAGCGGATAATTCGGTTGAGGCTTAATATCCACCCCTACAACCTCAAAACCCGCCTGACTGTAACCGATACCTGCGCCGCCAGCGCAGCAGAAAAGATCCAGAAGCCTCGGTTTGCAGACCGCTGATGGTGCGGTTAGGGCTTTGCGCTTTTGCGGGCGAGGCTGATAGCTGAGGATTCTTTTGGTGGCCGCGTTCAGTGCGTCTAACCCATCGGTCATGCGAACAACTCCTTGTAGATGTGTGGACCGAAAGAGGCAGTTAGAGACACGCCAGACGGTCCAAAGTATGCTGTTTCACGTTGCCATAATTCAAGCGCAAAGTGAATCCCTGCACGTATCTTTCCAAACTGTTTAGCGCCAGCATGGTGATAGACGCCATATAGTCCACACTCACAGACGGCGACGGGGCCTTTTTCTAGTTGACACTCGGTTGCAACTCAAATACATTAATTACAGTTGATACGCATTATCAACTAGAAAGGCGGCCGCGCCCTTGTTTCCTGCCCTTCGCTTCCTGCTCAGCAGCCTGCGCCTCGTACCCGCCGTGGTCGTCCTGGCGGCAGGGGTGTTCTCCGTGTCGCCCCGCATGGCGGCGCAGGAGCCCCCCTATTTCGTAGCCTACTCGCACCATCTGGAGGAGCCCGGCAATCTCGAGATCGAGCTGAATTCCGTCTACGCCACGCAGCGGGGAGGCCACGACTTCCTCGCTCCGTGGGCGGAGTTCGAATACGGCGCGAAGGGCTGGTGGACGACGGAACTCTATCTGGACGCGCAGTCGACGTTCGGCGACAGCACGCTCTTCACCGGCTTCCGCTGGGAGAACCGCTTCCGCCCGCTCCTGCGCGAGCACTGGATCAACCCGCTGCTCTATGTCGAGTTCGAGGACATCACCGGCGCGGACAAGACGATGAAGGAGGTGGTGGGCTTCGACGGCCAGGCCGATCACGCCGAACCCAACGCCGTCGCGCGCCGCGAACACCAGCATGAGGTGGAGACCAAGCTGATTCTTTCCAGCGATTTCAGGGGCTGGAACCTCTCGGAAAATTTCATCGGCGAAAAGAACCTGGGGCACGCGCCGTGGGAATTCGGCTACGCCGTGGGCGCCAGCCGCCCGCTGCGGCTGGCCGCTACGCCGCAGCGCTGCCACTTCTGCCGGGAGAATTTCGTCGCCGGCGCCGAGTTTTACGGAGGTCTCGGGACGTCCTGGAATTTCACGGCTACGGGAACCTCGCACTACGCCGCTCCGATTCTCGCCTGGCAATTGCCCAATGGCGCCACCTTCACGATCTCGCCGGGCTTCGGCCTGAACGGCAACAGCCACCGCTTCCTCCTGCGCTGGCGCGTTTCCTACGAAATCGGCGGCTTCGGCAAGAAGATAAGGAGTCTTTTCCGATGAGAGGGTGGCGCATTTCCGTATTGCTTCTTCTTGTATCGCTCGTTGCTGGCGCTGACACTCCTCGCCATTGGAAGCATGATGATCGCGGTGTTCTAATTGTCATCGCGCGAGCGCCCGTCAAATTGCGTACCTGGAAAAACCCCTACGAAGGACAGGCCGATGCAATTCGGACGGGCGAAAAACTCTATCGCCAGCACTGCGCGGAATGTCATGGCGACGACGCGCGCGGACGCGGACGCGCCGCCAATTTACGCATGCCCGGGGTGCAAAACGCCACGCCCGGCGAGCTGCTCTGGTTCTTGCGCAACGGCAACCTCGCGGCGGGAATGCCTTCCTGGTCGGGACTTCCGCTGGGACGGCGCTGGCAGATCGTCGCCTACCTGAAAACGTTGCGCGGACAATTCCTGCTACAATGAAGCGCGGAGATGGCCTGCGACGCAGGTGATGTCGCGAACGCCTATTTGAACCAACACTGGATCCCAGGGCGCCCCCGTCGTCCTGCCGTTGTGCATGCCCCGGACGGCTTGCCGTCTCGGGGAAGCCTGCAAGCAGGCGCAGGGCACCCACCTATTCGTGGGGTTCAGGGCCTAGCGGCGCACGGCGAAGTGGACCGCTCCGCTCTCGCACCCCGCAACGCGGGGCGGGACGCGGGCTCTCTCCGGTAACCGCGCGGGTGGATGGCAGGGGCGCTGCTGGCTGCGCCCTCTTGGGTTAAACCTACAAATGAAAATTCTCTTCATCGGCGACATCGTCGGATCGCCCGGCCGCAAGATCGTGCACGAGCGGCTGGCGGACATCCTCGCCCAGCGCGAAATCGATCTGTGCATCGCCAACGGCGAAAACGCCGCGTCCGGCTTCGGCATCACGCCGCGCATCACCGAGGACCTGCTGGCCTCGGGCATCGAGGTGATCACCAGCGGCAATCACATCTGGGACCGCAAGGACATCCTCGACTTCTTCCCGCACGAGCCGCGCTTGCTGCGCCCCGCCAATTTTCCCAACGGCTCGCCGGGCAGCGGCCTCTACACCGGGCAGGCGCGGAACGGCACGCCCTACGCGGTGCTGAATCTGCAGGGGCGCACCTTCATGGCCCCGCTCGATGATCCCTTCCGCGGGGCCGCGCGCGAGCTGGCGAAGATTCCGCCGGACGTCAAGGTGATCGTGGTGGACATGCATGCCGAGGCCACCTCGGAAAAGCAGGCCATGGGGTGGTATCTGGATGGCAAGGTGTCCGCGGTCATCGGCACCCACACGCACGTGCCCACCGCCGATTTCCGCGTGCTGCCCGCCGGCACGGCCTACATCACCGACGCCGGCATGACCGGCCCGCACGATTCCGTCATCGGCATGGACAAGCAGGGCGTGCTGCAGCGCTTTCTCGACGCCATGCCCGCGCGCTTCGTCGTCGCCGAAGGCAACGTGCAGATGAACACCGTCCTGCTGGACATCGACGAAGCCACCGGGCGCGCCCGCTCGATCGACCGCCTGAATTTCCGGCTCGACTGAAGGCCGGCCCTTTCGTCGCGGGCGGAACTCACGCGCGCGGCAAATCCTGAGAATCATTTCGTGGGTGACCGGTTTCCCACAGCACGGCCGGGCGCTCCGCGCTGTTGAAATCAAGTTTGTTGCGCGCGCAGGAGATCGCGGCGCGGGGCAAAACGCAGGGAAGCATCACGAATTTGCGCCGAATGCAACCGCAAAACGCCCTGTGGAAAAACTGTGCATCCTATGTGGAGCGCGCCGGATATCTTCGCGTAATTTTCTCTTGCTCATTGCGCCGCGTTTAGGCAGAATCCCGGCTCACGTATCGAAGACGGTAAGTCGCGGGCGGGAGCGCTCCCCAGATACAAAGAGCGCAGGGTGCGTCCCAGCAACATCGAACCTGACGGATCAGACCAAGACAGTCCCCTCACGTTGGCGGGGGCAGGCTATTTCCACAGCATTTCCACATCGGTGGAAATTGCGGCAAGGGCATTCTTTCGGATGAATCTTTGGGACAAGGTCCTCCAGCACACGCAGCGGCGCGTCAATCCGCATAGCTTCGCCACCTGGTTCCGTCCCACGCGCCTGGAGCATGCCGAGGAGAACCGCCTGGTGATTCACGTTCCCACGCGGCTGTTCCGCAAGCGCCTGGTGCAGACCTACGGCGAGCTGCTGCGCGCGGTGTTGAAGGAAATCGGCCATCCCGAAATGGCCCTCGAGTTCGTCTGCACCGAAGCGGAACCCGCTCCGGCCAATGTCGCGCCGGTAGCACAGGCCAAGCTTGATTTCGATTCGTCCAATCACCAGCTCAACCCGCGCTACACCTTCGACACGTTCATCGTGGGCGCCTCGAACCAGTTCGCGCACGCCGCGGCCATGGCCGTGGCCGAGCAGCCATCGAAATCCTACAACCCGCTGTTCCTGTACGGCGGTGTGGGGCTGGGCAAGACGCACCTCATGCAGGCCATCGGCCACACGCTGCTGCGCCGCAACCCGGGCCTGCGCCTGACTTACATCAGCGCCGAAAAGTTCACCAACGAGGTCATCGCCTCGATCCGCTTCGAGCGCATGCCCGCGTTTCGCGACCGCTTCCGCAATATGGACGTCCTGATGGTGGACGACATCCAGTTCATCGCCCGCGCCGAGCGCACCCAGGAAGAGTTCTTTCACACCTTCAACGCGCTCTACGACCAGCAGAAGCAGATCGTGATCTCCTCGGATTGCCCGCCCAAGGAAATTTCCTCGATTGAGGAGCGGCTGCGGTCGCGCTTCGAGTGGGGGCTGATCGCCGACATCCAAATGCCCGACCTGGAGACGAAGATCGCCATCCTACAGAAGAAAGCCGATAGCGAGCACGTGCGCTTGCCCGACGACGTGGCCGAATTCATCGCGCGCTCCATCAAATCGAACGTGCGCGAGCTCGAGGGTGCGCTGATCCGCCTGATGGCCTACGCTTCCCTCACGGGCATCGAGATCAATCAGGCCACCGCGCACCAGGTGCTCAAAAACATCATCGAGACGCAGGAGAAGCGCGTCTCCATCGAGCAGATTCAGAAGCGCGTCGGCGAACATTTCGGCATGCGCGCCCAGGACCTGAAGGTCCGCAGCAACTCGAAGGTCATCGCCTTCCCGCGCCAGGTCGCCATGTTCCTGGTGAAACAGCTCACCTCCGCCTCTCTGCCGGAAATCGGCAAACAGTTCGGAGGCAAGCACCACACCACCGTCCTGCACTCGATCAATAAGATCGAAGCCCTGCGCCAAGTGGACAAGGAATTGAACAGGACGATCAACAGGCTACTCGACTCGTTCGGTTAGAGTTAGGCGCGAAAAACCCGGCCGGCTGCGATTTTTCGTTGTGGATGCTTTGTGGAATTCTCTCAGGGGTAGCAGCCGGCCGGAGTTTTTCAACGCCGCGCGCCGATAGCGCGCCGATTTTCACACCCTAGGAAACGTTGTAAACTCAGCTGGTCGTGCGCGTTACAATGTTTCCCGCACAATCCACAGGTGCGGCGGCGGCTACGGGGTTTCTTATATTTATAGAAATTAAGAAAAGCTGTAAAGTAGCCGTGGCTGTGGCATTGAGAATCGCACGCGGTGCGTGAAGCGGTTGAGCCGAAACCACAAGGATTGCCAGAGATGGAATTCAGCGTAAAGAAATTCGATCTACTCGAAGAACTGAATCTCACGCAGGGCGTCGTCGAACGCAAGACGACCATTCCCATCCTCTCGAATCTTCTCTGCGAGGCCAAGGGAAACCGCCTGACGATCACCGCGACGGATCTGGAACTGAGCATTCGCACGTCGTGCGAAGCCAAGGTCAAGAAGGAAGGCGCCGGGACGATTCCGGCAAAGAAACTTCTCGAACTCGTCCGGCTGCTGCCCGACGGCGAGATTCGTTTCAAGCTGCTGGAGAACCACTGGGTCCACATCACCAGCGATCGCCGGAATTACAAGCTGGTGGGCATGTCGAAGGATAATTTTCCCGCGCTGCCGAATTTCCCGCACGCCCTGGTGAAAATTCCCGCCAAACTGCTGGCCAGCCTGATCGCCAAAACCACTTTCGCCATCTCCCTGGAAGAATCGCGCTATACGCTGAACGGCGCTCTCCTGGTGATCAAGCCCGGCTCGCTCATCATGGTGGCCACCGATGGCCACCGCCTGGCCATGGTGGAGACCGATCACAAATTCGAGGGGTTGTCCTCGGAAACGCGCGTGCTCGTCCCCAAGAAGGCCATGAACGAAGTGCAGCGGCTGGCCGGAGAATCCGGCGACGACAGCCTCATCGAATTCGCGCAGGACGAAAGCCATCTCTTCTTCCAGTTCGGCGGACGCCTGCTCACCTCGCGGAAACTCACGGGCCAGTTCCCCAATTACGAAGCCGTCCTGCCGCGCGATGCCAATAAGACCGTGGTGCTCGAGCGCGGCGAATTGCAGGATGCCCTGCGCCGCGTCTCGCAACTGGCCGACCAGCGCTCGCACGCCGTGAAGTTTGTCTTCGCCAAGGAAGGCATCGAAATTTCCGCGTCGAGCCCCGAATACGGCGAAGCCAAGGAAGCCATCGAGAAGGAATTCAGCGGCGAGCCCATCACCATCGGCTTCAACGCCCAGTACATCCTCGATTTCCTCAACGCCGCCGCCGATGGCCCCATCAGCTTCGAACTGAAGGACGACCAGTCCGCCGGCCAACTCCGTCCCCTGGCCGACGAGTCCACGCGCTACCGCTACGTCGTCATGCCCATGCGGATTTGATGGGCGTGACCCGGCATTCCGGCTGTACTACTTTCACCAGATTTCGCGTGTAAATTGGCGGTTTTTCCCCCGCTCCAATTCATCTCGTAGATATCTGTTTTCACCCCACCGCGCACGCTGTAACTTACTGTAATAACGAATCTTAAGCTCATCTCGCGGCGCCCGAATCGCCTTGTGCATTCGGCCCGCTTCGAGTAAAATTCAAGTGTTATCGATTTTTGCTGAACGGCATTTAGTCCGGGCCGAATCTGCCCTGCACGACGCTTGCTGGTCCCGCATTCCGCCGGTGGTGGAACGAAGGGCCGCGCCAGAGCCAGCGGCTGCAAAACGGGGGCGCGCGGTTCCGGACGATCCCCTCCGCGGGGAAAAGAAGAAAGCTGCGCCGCGTCCGCCCGAAAAAATTTCGGAATGGGACGGGATGGAGCTTCGAGAAACCCTTCGAGTCCCAGCTCGAGCGAAGCGTTCGCCAGAGCGGGGCCAATGGGCAGGCCAGTGTCGGGCGCATCCGCGCGACCGCCTTCCCGAAACGAAATTCATACGCAATTTTCCGCGCGCGACACTGCCGCGCATCTGAGGAGACGCACAGTCCATGGCTGAAAAAGAGACCGCGGCCGCCAAGGCTCCCGGGCACAAGTACGACGCGACTTCCATCAAGGTTCTCGGCGGGCTGGAAGCCGTCCGCAAACGCCCGGCGATGTACATCGGTTCGACGGGCGAACTCGGCCTGCACCATCTGGTGTGGGAAGTGATCGACAATTCGGTCGACGAAGCCATGGCCGGATTTTGCGACGAGATCAACGTGGTGGTCCACGAGGACAACAGCGTCACCGTCACCGACAACGGCCGCGGCATCCCCGTCGACATGCACGCCACGGAAAAAAAGCCCGCCGCCGAAGTCGTGATGACCGTGCTGCACGCCGGCGGTAAATTCGATAGCGACACCTACAAAGTTTCCGGCGGCCTGCACGGCGTCGGCGTCTCGGTGGTCAACGCGCTTTCCGACTGGCTCTCCCTGGAAATCTGGCGCGACGGCGAGGTTTGGGAGCAGTCCTACGAGAAGGGCATTCCCACCTCGAAGCTCAAGGCTTCCGGCAAGACGCGCAAGACCGGCACGAAGATCACCTTCCACGCCGACCCTTCGATTTTCACGGTCACGGCTTACACCTTCGACACGCTTTCGCAGCGCCTGCGCGAGCTCGCCTTCCTGAACAAGGGGCTGAAGATCACGCTGGACGACGAGCGCAGCGGCAAGAAGACGGAATTCCGCTTCACCGGCGGCATCTCCGAATTCATCAAGCACCTGAACCGCGGCAAGGGCGTGCTGCACGATTCGCCCGTTTACATCGAGGGCAAGCGCGACCAGGTGGACATGGAAATCGCGCTGCAGTACAACGACAGCTACGCCGAAAACGTTTTCGCCTTCGCCAACACCATCAACACCGTGGACGGCGGCACGCACCTCGCCGGCTTCCGCTCCGCGCTCACGCGCACCATCAATTACTACGCCAGTTCCGCCGGCATGCTCAAGGAGCAGAAGGACGAAGTCACCATCACCGGCGACGACGTGCGCGAGGGCCTGGTGGCCGTCATTTCCGTCAAGCTCCCGCAGCCCCAGTTCGAAGGCCAGACCAAGGGCAAGCTCAATAGCGACATCAAGGGCCTGGTCGAATCGCTGGTCAACGAGAAGCTCGGAGAATATTTCGACAAGCACTCTTCGATCGCGCGGAAGATCATCGGCAAGTGCATCGACGCGGCGCGCGCCCGCGAAGCGGCCCGCAAGGCCCGCGAGCTCACCCGCCGCAAGTCCGCGCTCGACTCCAGCGGCCTGCCGGGCAAGCTGGCCGATTGCCAGGAACGCGATCCGGCGCGCTGCGAACTCTTCGTCGTCGAGGGCGAATCGGCCGGCGGGTCGGCCAAGGGCGGCCGCGACCGCCGCTATCAGGCCATCCTCCCGCTCAAGGGCAAAATCCTCAACGTCGAGAAGGCGCGTTACGACAAGATGCTCGGCCACGAGGAAATCCGCTGCATTATCACGGCGCTGGGCACCGGCATCGGCAAGGACGATTTCGACCCCGGGAAACTCCGCTACCACAAGATCATCCTGATGACCGACGCGGACGTCGACGGCAGCCACATCCGCACGCTGCTGCTCACCTTCTTTTTCCGCCACATGCGCGCGCTGATCGAAAAGGGCCACATCTACATCGCCCAGCCTCCGCTGTATCGCGTCAAGCGCGGCAAGATGGACCGCTACATCCGCGACGAGCGCGAATTCTCCCGCGAGCTGATGAAGCGCGCCACCGAGGAGCACGTCGTCAAGGGCAAGGACGGCAAGGCGCTCGAGGGTGGCGTCCTCACCCAGTTCCTGCTGAATATCCAGGAGTACGAGCAGGTGTCGGTCCGCTTCGGGCGCAAGCTGCGCGAGCCGCGCCTAGTCGACCTGCTGGCGGCCAGCGACCTGGAAAAGAAAACCGATTTTGCCGACAAGAAAAAGCTGCAGGAGCTCGCCAAGGCCATCGAGAAGGCCAAGCTGAACCTGGAAACCAAGGTGGTCTTCGACGAGGAGCACAGCCTCCACGAGTTGCTGGTGACCAACGGTGGCGACCGCCGCATCAACTGGGCCCTGGCCGCCTCGCCCGAATACAAGCGCCTGCGCACCCTCCATCAGGCCATCGCCGACAACGACAAGCCGCCCTTCAGCGTCGCCCACAACGGCGACAAGGCCACCAAGGAAAACGCCGTCGAGCTCCTCGAGTACGTCCTCGAGGACGCCAAAAAGGAATTCACCATCACCCGCTTCAAGGGCCTGGGCGAAATGAACCCCGAGCAGCTCTGGGAAACCACCATGAATGCCGAGACCCGCACCCTCCTGAAAGTGCGGCTGGAGGACGCCGTCGCCGCCGAGGATATTTTCAGCACCCTCATGGGCGAAAACGTCGAGCAGCGCCGCAAATTCATCGAAGAAAACGCCCTCGACGTCGTCAACCTCGACATTTAACGGGAGAAAACTCCATGACCTGTCAGCTCGGGCACTTCGCGATCCACGCCGACGATCTGGACCGCGCCCGCCACTTCTATGCCGGTGTTTTCGGCTGGGCGTTCCAGGGCTTAGGCGGTGGCCCGCCCGCCGCGGATTTCTGCCAGATTCGTGATGCCACAGGCGCGGCACTCGCCCCGCTCGGCGCCATGCAGTCGCGCCAATTCAATCCCGCGCCACAACCCATCATCGGCTACGAATGCTCGATCGTCGTGGAGGACGTGGACGCGGTAGCACGCGCCGTCGAAGCGAACGGCGGGAAGATCGTTCTGCCGAAGATGGCTATTCCCGGCGTGGGCTGGATCGTCAAGTTCCTCGATACCGAAGGCAATTTGGCCTGTGCCGTCCGCTACGACGCCTCGGCGCAATAGCCAGCGCTGAGGAGAAGGGTTTCCGTCAGGGCACGCTTCAGCTGTGCCACAAGCGAATGCAAGGGAGGGCGGCTTTCGCGTTCTCTGCGTCCCGACGGTTTGACTCGGGAAGCCGCTGAGGGCATGGCCGTACCGAAGCGCCACGGAAGCATCCCGGGAACATCTTTGTGGGTCGCTCCTTCAGGGGCGACATAAGCCGAGCCAATTGATGCCCAACCAAACGCTCCGCACCAGCCAACCACTCGCCCGCCGCCGGCCTTTATGGCGCATCGCCGCGCTGGCGATGGCCCTGTTGTTCATCGCGGGCGCGGTGTGGGGCGTTCGCGGTGCGGGGCGCTGGCTGATTTGCGAGGATGCGCTCGAGCCGGCTGACGTGATCGTGGTTCTGAGCGGCAGCATGCCGCTGCGCGCCGAGGAAGCCGCGCGGATTTTTCGGCTGGGGTACGCGCGCGAAGTGTGGGTGACGCGGCCCGCGGGCGCCGCGGCGGAGCTGGCGGGGATGGGCATCCGCTACACCGGCGAGGAAGAATACAGCCGCGCAGCCCTGCTGCGGCTGGGAGTTCCGGAAGCGTCGGTGCGCATTCTGCCGGGCACGATCGACAACACCGAGCAGGAAATCGAGCAGGTGGCGCGGACGCTGCGCCTGGGCGGGAAGAAGCGCGCGATGATCGTCACCTCGCGCGAGCACACGCGCCGCGTGCGGGCATTGTGGACCAGGCTCGCCGGAAACGATCTGCAGCTGGTCGTCCGCGGGGCGCCGCAAGATCCCTTTGACGCGGACCACTGGTGGCGCCACACGCGCGATGCGCTCTCCGTGGTGCGGGAGGTGCTCGGCCTGGCGAACGTCTGGGCCGGCCTTCCGGTGCGGCCTCGCTCAGACTGAAGTGCCGCGCCATGCGCGGGGGAAATCCTACTGGCCCTCGATGGTGAACGACCCCGCGCCCGGCTCCAGAATTTTCCAGCGCTCCCAGCCCGATTGTCCGCCGAGGTCGCGCAGCCGGAGCTGCCATTCGATGCCGAGGTCTTCGTTCTGCTCGGAGTAGAACGTCTCCCACGAATTCGCGCTCGCCACCAGCGTGCCGCCATGAGTTCCGTTCCCGTTGCCGGAATCTTCCAGAGGATCCGGGCCTCGGAAGCCCGCCAGTTGCTTCGTATCCAAAGGCACGCGGAAAAACACGACGTCGCTCCAGCACCGCGCCGCGCCGTTTCCGTTGCCCGCCGCTTCCGCCGCAAACGCCAGATGGCCCCGCAACTCCAGGGCTTCCCGGGAGAGAATCAGTTCGATGGAAGGGGGCCGCTCGGCGGACAGCCCGGGAGGCGCGAGGTCCAGCTCCCACAGCGTGAGCGTATTTCCGTTTCCGGCCGCGTCGGGGAAAAAATCCAGCGAGCGCGTCTGCCAGCCCGTGGCCTTCCGCTCGGGGAGGACTTCGGTGATGGTGGCCACCGTGTGGCTGCGCCAGCGCTCCAGCTTCACGCAGCCCACGAAGCTGCCGAACTCCCGGATGAACTGGCGGTCTTCTTCGCTGGTGTGGAGCGCGTCGCGCCAGAAGCGGTCGTCGAAGCGGAACGACAGCGTGAACACCTGATCGAGCGGCAAGGGCGCCGATTCGCTGAGCCGCTGGCGAAATTCCGGGTCGGCCATCTCCTCGAGATCCTGGATGCGGCCGGCCAGCCGCCGCAGGACCCCGGACTGCTGGCGCAGCATTCGTTGCCAGTGCTGCGCCAGCACGTAGAAGACAAACACCACGATGACGCTGATTCCGAGCGCCGTCCAAAGAAGGTCCATCCCGCCCGCTCTCCGCCTGACCCCAAGGGGACTCGATGTCCCCTACGAGCCGGAATTCTACTACCAAACCCGGGCTGCGCCTACACCGCCTCCCGGCGGCTTCGGTGAGCAATTGCGCCGCGCGACGCGGGTGGCTATGATGGGCGTATTCCGGGTGCGCGAGGGGCGATGCCAATGACGAACGCACGGATTGCCATGCTGCTGACCGCAGCGCTGCTGTGCGCCGCGCCGGTGATACACGCGCAGACTTCGACGACCTCCACGACAGCCACGAGCGCCGGCGGCAAATCCTACGAGGTCGAAGTCGGCGCGGGCCATCAATGGATCGACACGAAGATCGACCTGCGCGCCGGAGAAAAACTCCACCTCACGGCCACCGGGAGCGTCACCTATCCCGCGGGCCCATCCTCCAAACCCCCCGCGCGATCGTTCGGTCCCGGCGGCATAGCGCGCGGCTGGGCCGATCTGGTTCACCAGTATGCTGTCTCCGACGGCGGCCACGGCGCGCTGATCGGCCGGCTCGGCACGGGAGAAGCAGCCCAGCCGTTTCTGGTGGGCGCGGCAACGGATTTCGAAGCGCCCGTCGCCGGCCGGTTGTTTCTCGGCCTGAACCAAAGCGCGAAGGACGCCGCGGCGGCGCAGGGAAGTTTTCACGTGAAGATCGAAGTGCTCGATCCGGGCGCGAGCACGCCCGAGGCGGTCGCCGTCGGCGGGCCCGCCGAGACGCGCATCGATTCCATCACCCCCGCGTTGCTGGATGAAATTCCCCGGCGCGTCACTGACCCGCAGGGCAATCCGGGCGACATGGTGAACATCCTGATCGTGGGAGCGCAGGAAGACCTGGTGAAGGCGTTCCAATCCGCGGGTTGGGTGCAGGTGGATCGTGGGGTTCAGGAAACGGTGGTGGCGGGCTTGCTCGATTCCTTCACCAAGAAGGATTACCTCACCATGCCGATGAGCACGCTCTATTTATTCAACCGGCCGCAGGATTACGGCTTCGCGCACGCCGAGCCGGTGCGCGTGGTGATGTCGCGGAATCACCTGCGGGTGTGGAAGTCGCCCTACACGGCCGGCGGGCAGCCGGTGTGGTGCGTGGCCGCCACCCACGATATCGGTTTCGACCGCGACCAGCGCAACAACGGAATCACCCACAAGATCGACCCGGCCATTGATGGGGAACGCGAGTACGTCAACGACACCCTGTCGTCCACCGGATTAGTGGTCCAGCGCGGGCACGCCACTCCGGCGAACCCGCTCACCGAGGCCCGCACGGCCACGGGCGGCACCTTCCACTCCGACGGCCGCGTGCTGCTCCTGATCTTGAAATCCGCGGCCGCCGCGCGCTAACGCGGAAAACTCACTGGGCCGTGGCTTTGGCGTCCACGATCTTGAATTTGTACCACGCTGTGCCGCTCGGGTAGAGCGCGTCGCGCACCTGCGTGCTCTGCGTTTCTCCCGGGTTGATCGTGAGGGCGGCGATCTCCCCCTTATTCTGGAGCAGGATGCTGTTGTCGGCGCCCGCGTACGTCGTCTCGTAGGCGATTTTGCTGTAGGCGTACGTCTGCGACTGGTTCTTGATCTCCACCAGCCACATGGCCGTGGTCCCCGTGTAATCCTTGTCCATCTTGGCGCTGACGACGCGCAAATCTTTTACGGGATCGGCCTTCTCGTTGGTGGCCGACGCGGTTTGGGCGGGCGTCGCAGCCGGGGTGGCCGCTCCACGGCCGCCGAAATGAAGGTAGATGGCGAATCCCACGACGGCCAGGACCACGACGATCCCCACGCCGACAAACATCTCTTTCCTGCTCGATGGCTCCTTCTCAACTGGTGATTCAAACATGGTCCGTTTCCTCCGTGTCTTGTCGCCGCACCCTTGGTCGGTTTGGGCGCCTCGCGTCCCGTGGCGGGTCCGGCCCAGGGCGTGTGGGCCCGTGCCATTCCGTTGTTTCCCCCAGGTTATGCGCGCGAAGGTAGCACGAGGCGCCCGGCCGGTTCAATAAAATCTGTTTTCGCGCCGCGCGCGGTCGCGGTACAGTAACCTGTTCTGCCAATGGAGGCCATGCTGATGGACACGATGAAAGCGGTTCGCATCCACGAATACGGCGACCCGGACGTGCTGCAGTACGAAGACGCCCCCCGCCCGGTCGTCAAGCCCGATGAAGTTCTCATCCGCGTGCACGCCGCCGGAGTGAATCCGGTCGACTGGAAAGTGCGCGCGGGGCACGCGAAAAACATACTGAACTATTCCTTCCCCTTCATTCCCGGATGGGATGTTTCCGGCGTGGTGCAGTCCACCGGCCTGGACACCTCGCGGCTCAAGGTCGGAGACGAAGTCTACAGCCGCCCCGACCTGGCGCGTGACGGCGCCTACGCCGAATACATCGCCGTGCGCGAGTCGGAGGTCGCCCTGAAACCCAAGTCCCTGGACCACGTGCAGGCGGCGGCCGTGCCTCTGGCGGCGCTCACCGCCTGGCAGGCGCTGTTCGATGCGGCGAAACTCCAGGCCGGACAGACCCTCCTGATTCACGGCGCCGCGGGCGGCGTCGGCACGTTTGCCGTGCAACTGGCGAAGCTGAAGGGGGCGCGCGTCATCGGCACGGCCTCGAAGAAGAACCACGAATTCCTCCGCTCGCTCGGCGCCGACGAAACCATTGATTACCCCACTACGCGCTTCGAAGATGTCGTCCACGGCGTCGACGCCGTGCTCGACACCATCACCGGCGAGACCATGGAGCGTTCCTGGAAGGTGCTCAAGAAGGACGGCATTCTCGTCTCCATCCTGCAACCCCCGTCGCCGGAGAAGGCCGCGGCCCACGGCGTGCGCTGCGCGCACACCTTCGTGCAGCCCAGCGTGCCGCAGTTGAACGAGATCACCAAGCTGATCGACGCCGGCAAGCTGAAGGTCATTGTCGAGAAGGTCTTCCCGCTCTGGGAGGCGCGCGCCGCCCACGAACTCAGCGCGACCGGCCATGTCCGCGGCAAGATCGTCCTCCGCGTCATTTAGTGTGCCGTCCCGGAAGTTCGTAGCATTTCTCTTTAGGAGGCCGGGGCTTCAGCCCCGGCGTACCTCTCCCGGAATCAGGGGGCTTTAGCCCCTGAAGTTCCCTGAGGCGCTTTTTTTCAGCACCCTGTTAACCCTTGACCGATCTCAGACCTTTCTTCTCAGCGCCCGTGCAGGAGCACGCCGGTGAGCGCTCCGGCCAGCACGAGCCACGCCGAATTCACGCGAAACCGCAGCAATGCGATGCAAGACACGGCGGCCAGCGCCACCGTCGCCGCATCCACGATGGACGCGCGCGCCAACTGCGCAGTCACAACGGCCATCAGCGCCAGCGAGGCGATGTTGACCCCGTCCAGGAATGCGGAGGCCACCTTCGATCTGCGCAGGCGGGGCACCAGCGGCCCGCTCGCCGCGACGAGCAAGAAGGCGGGAAGAAAAATCCCCATCGTGGCGACCGTGGCCCCACGCCATCCCCCCAGCACGTAGCCAATAAAGGTCGCGGTGGTGAAAACCGGGCCGGGCGTCACTTGTCCGATCGCCACGGCATCGACCAACTGGGAATCCGTGAGCCATCCTCGATGCACCACAAAATCGGCCCGCAAGAATGCCAGCAGCACGTAGCCGCTCCCGAACACCACGGCCCCGATCTTGAGGCATACCAGGAATAAGGAGCCTAGGCTGAACGGAACGGCCATGGCCGCCGCTCCACCCGTCAAGGAAGCCGCGGCTGTGGTAACCCGGCGCCAAGGGGCAAACGCGATGCCGCTAGCCAGGCGACCTCCCCGCGCGCCGGCCGCAATCTGGCCCGCCACGATCATTGCCAGGCCTGCCGTGGCCAGCACCCCAAGAGGGTGCCATCCCAGAAGAGTCAGGACCACGGCCCCGAGGCCCACCACAGCCAGAAGACGCGTTTTCGTGGCGGTCTTGCCCAAGCCCCACAACGCCTGCAGAATGACCGCGATGACCACGGGTTTTACGCCGTAGAGGAGCGCGGAGACGGTCGGCAGCTTGCCGAAATGCACGTAGGCCCAGGCGAGGGCGCCGACCATCAGGGCCGCCGGCAGAACGAAACAGCCGCCGGCCACCAGAAGTCCCAGCCACCCGGCTCGCAGGTAGCCGATGTGAATGGCCAACTCGCTCGAACTCGGCCCCGGAATCAGATTGCTCGCGCCCAGCAAATCGAGAAAGGTCTCGCGGCTCATCCACGCTCGCCGCCGAACAACCTCGTCCTCCATCATGGCGACGTGCGCCGCGGGACCTCCGAAGGCCGTCACCCCAAGCCGGAGGAAATAGCCGGCCAGTTCGCGGAGAGACACGGATCGGGCCGCGGGGGGAACACCACCCGGTTCGAAATCAGCGTGCTCAGCCATGCGGCTTCTCCCGTCGTGACATCCGTGCGGCATCCAGGGACCAGGCTCCAGCGCCCGCCAGCAAGAGAAACACCAACCCGAGCAGCATGGAATAGTCCGTGCGTGCTTCCGCTTCCATGGGCCAGAAGCCGCTCTTCAGGAGCAGGGGGATTTTCGTTGACGCGATCGCCACGGTGATATCGATGAGGAGGGGAATCGACGCCAGCCTCGTGAGCAATCCCAGGAGCAAAAGAAAGCCGCAGGTGATTTCCACGCCGCCGACGAATGACCCCATGACGTGCGCCGCGGGGATGCCGATGCGCGCAAAGCGGCCGGCGCCCCACTGGTCAACGAAGAGGAATTTCTTGATTCCCTCCAGAAAGAAAACGCCGCCCACCAGTAGCCGGATGGCCAGCGTGGCGGCAGGGGCATTCGCGCCTGAAAATTTCTCGGCTTGTGTCATACCACCTCTTCCTTCCGCAGCGTGCTCGACGCGGAATCATGTGTGCGGCTGCCGGCAGCCTCAGAGGGGGGTTGAGCGGCTATCGAGCGGCAGCGAGGCCTGCTCGGCTCCCGCAGCCCAGCAGCGCGCCTCGCGCACCGGAGCATACGAGAATCGGTGCAGCGGCGACGGGCCGTGCCGCCGCAGCGCCTCGAGATGGTCCGGCGTGCCGTACCCCTTGTTTTGCCCCAGGCCGTACTGCGGATAGACCTGGTCGAACTCCTCCATCCGCTGGTCGCGCTCCACCTTGGCCAGGATGGACGCCGCCGCGATGGAAACCGAGCGGGCGTCGCCGTGGATCAGCGCCTTCTGTTCGATGGGCAGATCCACCTCCATGGCGTCGAGCAGGAGATAGTCGGGCGGGGGATGCAGCTGCAGGATCGCGGCCATCATGGCCTGGCGGCTCGCCTGATAGATGTTCCAGGCGTCGATGCGGCTGGCATCGATTTCCGCCACGGCCCAGGCCAGCGCGTGCTCGCGGATGCGCGCGGCCAGCTCGGTGCGCCGGTCGGGGGTCAGCTTCTTGGAATCATCCAGGCCGACGATGCGCCGCTTGGGGTTGAGAATCGCGGCGGCCGCCACCACGGGGCCAAAGAGCGATCCCCGCCCCGCTTCGTCCACGCCGGCGACACGCAGCCAGCCACGCTGGCGCGCCTCGCGTTCGTACCGTGCCGAGCAGAGTCGTCCCATCGGCTGGAAATTCTAGCACACGCCTCCCGGCCGCGCTCTCGCCCTTTCTCCGCTGCACCTGAATGCCCAAGTGGAATTATGGTCGACCGCAAGATCATGGTGTTGTCATTCCGACCGGAGGGACGGCTTCTTTTGCCGTCCCGGAGCGGAGGAATCTCTCTTCCACTTCGGATGTCAGGCAGCAAATGCGTTTCGGTGTGGCGCGCGCGAAGGTTTTGTAGCGGCGGGTCGGCGAAGTTCCGACCCGGCATTCCTTGAAGAGGCCGCCCAACAAAAAAGCCCGCCCCGGCAAAAACCGGAGCGGGCCAAAATCAAACGGACGGCCGGCGCTATTCCACCGACTTGGGGACGACGGCTTCGAACTTCGCCACGCGCTTGATTCGCGCGGCCTTGCCCTTGCGCCCGCGCAGGTAGTTCAGCTTGGCGCGCCGGACGCGCCCCTCGCGAATCATCTCAATCGAGCTGATCATCGGCGAATGCACCGGGAAAATGCGCTCCACCCCGATGCCGAAGCTGACGCGCCGCACCGTGAAGCTTTCGCCCAACAGCTCGCCCCGGCGGCTCATCACCACGCCCTCGAACGGCTGAATGCGCTCTTTTTCCCCTTCGGCTTCCTTCAGCCGGACGTGCACGCGAATCGTATCTCCGGGACGGAACACGGGGTGATCCTTGCGAAGCTGGGACTGCTGCACCTTGGCGATAATCGGTTTCATGGCTTAATTTCCCTGCAGACCCACTCAGGTGGGGCCAGCACTCTACGGATAGTCCTCAATTATAGCGAATCCGCGCCCCCCTGCCTACATCAAATTGCGGACCGGGCCCGCCAAACAACGCGGCCGGGCCGATGCCCCGAAATGCACCGGCCCGGCCGCGTGAAAGGACTACGATCCGAGGATCCTCTAGAAGCTGTACTTCAACCCGAACTGCAGGATGCGCCCCGGGACCGAAGTCGAGCTGATCTGTCCAAACGTGCCCGAGGTGACATTGTTGTCGGGCCCGTTGAACTGCGTGTGATTGAACAGGTTGAAGAACTCCGCCCGGAACTGCAGGCTGGCGTCTTCCCGCAGTCCGCCCACCTTCGTGTTCTTGACGATGGCCATATCGAAGTTGAGCTGCGTGCAGCAACGCATGATCCCGATACCGGAGTTCCCGAAGCCCGTGCCGCACCCGAGGAATTGGGGGTTGGCTCCCGAGCAGACACCTGTGTAGGGGCCAGCCGCTGGATTGGGACTCCCACCAAATGTGGGTACGGCGGTGAATGCCTTCGGGTTGATGAAGCCGTTGAGGGCGCGGGACGCCATGCTGCCCGACGTATTCAGCGAGATGCCCGACTGGCAATTGCCCACCGCATTGCAATTGACCGGGTCCTTGAGTGCGGCTCGGACGTATGGGCCGGTAGCCGGCAGCGGGCCGCCGTAATAAATGCTGCCGCCGCTGGAGTCTGTCACGCTGAACGGCAGACCGTCTTGAATGGTGGTCACGCCGGAAACCGACCAGCCGGCCACCGCCTTGTTCTTCCACCCCTCGCTCTTGAACGGCAACTCGTAGCTGTAGCTGAGCACAAAGCGGTGGGGGCGATTGAAGGCCGCCGGTCCGTACTGCTGCCGGACATTCAAGGGGTCGTTGGAGGCCGAACTGCCGGAAAGCACGTTGCCGGGGGTGGCGATGCCAGCCCCGGCTTCGCTGGCGTTGATGTCGGTTTTCAGGTTGCTCCAGGTGTAGGAAGCCTGCAGCAGCAGGCCACGGGAGAAATGGTGGCGCAGCTGGGCCTGCAAGCTGTTGTAGAGGTGGCTCCCGTCCGTCTTGACTTGCTGCAAGCCTCCGGGGTTCACGCCCAGGTAGCTTACACGGCCGAGATAATTGCCCGTGGTGTTCATGAGAACCTGAGTCGCGGGGTTGACGTTGGCGACGTCATTCATGGGGAAGGAACTGGCCGGCCGCTGCATCAGCATGTTGGTCTTATCGGTCGGTGCATTGGGGGCGCCGGCCACCAGATACGCGAGGTTGGGATCGCGGTTCCAGTCGTAGAGGTGAATGCCATGCGTTCCCACGTAGCCGATGTCGGCCACCCAGCCGCGTGCAAATTCGTACTGCACGTCAAGATTGTATTGCTGCACCTTCGGTGTGCGCATGGCCGGGTCGTCGCCCGAAACCAGCAGCCCCGAGGCGTTGCCGCCGTTGATGTCTGTGATGCCGAGCGTGCCGGTCGCTGCAGTCCCCGGAGTCACTGCCAGCGTCCGCGGGATGAAACCAAGGAAGTCCTGATGCACGAACGGATTCTGCAGGGTTTCCGAAAAAGCCGTGCCGATGCCGGTGGCGTAGGGCGGCATATTGCCCACGATGTTGTCCCCCACCAAGTTGCCGTAGACGCGGTCGAAGAACATGCCGTACCCCGCGCGCACCACCAGTTTCTCGCGCGGCTGCCACGCCAGACCAATGCGCGGCGAAAAATTGTCCAGCGGAGCGCCCTGCAACAGAGTCTTGTTGCTATTGACCAGGATGCCCGTGGACCCGTACTGGCCGGTGAGGTTGCCGTAGAGCGCCTTATTGTAGTTCGACTGCACGATATAACCCGCCAGAGTGCCGCCCGGGTTGTTCAGGAAGAAAGAGCCGGTATTCACCAGACCGGCCGCGCTGGCCGCGAAATTGGTGAACACGCCCGCGTTGTCGGTGGGCCAGCCGTCATATTCCCAGCGCAGGCCCATGTTCAGTGTGAGCCGGCGAGTCAATTTGATGTCGTCCTGCAGGAACGTCGAGAATTCGTTGATGCGCCAGTGGTGGGGGTTGGTGGTGCCGTTCGGCAACAGGCGATACGTCAGGTTGATGAAAAACGCGTTGCCGACAGGCAAAAGCTGACCGTCGACGGGTCCGCTGCTGCTCGTCATCAAGTCGGCCGTATTCCCGGCGACGATCCAGCCCCGTTCCCGGTCCGGCTGCGCCCAATTCCACTGGATGCGCTGCGTTCCCGCGCCCGCTCGCACCGAATGTTTTCCATGGTTCCAGGAAATCTGGTCGGCGGTGATAAACGTGTTCTGGATGCTCTTGGTCGCCGAAAAGAAATTCCCTCCCGCCTGCCACGCTCCCCAGTTTGACCCGGGAAATACGAAACCCCCGATGACCGGGACCAAAGTGTCCTCGCGATTGCCGGCGGCGGCCGCCACGATGGGGCACGGTGCGCCGTTATTGATCGCCGGAATGATGTTGAGAGGCGTGGTCCCATCCCCCGCGCAGGACTGCACCGTCACGCCGTCGCTGACATTGAGATACAACCGCTGGAACGAGACCGTCGCTTCATTCACCAAACTGTTCGTGAGAACCGACGTGAGCCTCACCACGGCGGATTGCGAACCGTAATGCCCATTCTCCGGAGCTCCCGGGTCGCAGCCGCTGATGGGGGTGATGCAGCTGAAACTTTGGATCTGCGGATCGGTCGCGAAAAAGTACTTCTCCGTCAGGGTGTGCTTGTTCGTGATGTGGTAGTCGGTGTTGATCAGGAACTGATCTTCTTTGGCGATGGTCGGTTGCGAAATGGTGGTCGGGACAGCGCAGGTGCCGCTGGCCACGCAAAAGGGCACGCCACTTGAATTGTAACGCACGCTGGGAATGTAATAGCCGTTGTTGAAGCCGCCTTTAACCTGGGGAATGTTCTCGGTCTGCCGCAACAGATTGATGAACGTCTGGCTGATATTGGAACCGTCGTTCGCCACCGGAGTGTTTGTGCCCAAGCCGAGACCGATGGCTCCCAGGAAGTCATTTTCTCCACCAAACGCGCATCCCAGGTACTTCCGATACGTCGAGGCATCGCAGGGTGCGCCGACGGTTCCTTGGACGAAGCTAGGGTAGAAAAACGAGGGAAGTAAATTAGCGTTCGTCGAACCCGGAGTATTAATCCCGTAGTCGAGGGGGATCGTATAGCCGGCGCCCCGGTCCGTGCGCGCGCTGGCGACGGGCACGCCCGGCTCGTTGAACGGCAGCAGCCCGACCGACGTGATGCCCGAGGCGAAACCGTTGCTGCCGATTCCGTTGAGCTGCCGCGTCCCCTGGTAGGAGCCAAAAAAGAACAGCTTGTCCTTCAGGATCGGCCCGCCGAGCTTGCCGCCATACTGGTTCTGCTTCACCGTCGGAGGCTTGTTGGGCAGCCCTTCGCCGATCTCCGAGCGCTTGTAGAAGAAGTCGTTGGCGTTGAACATGTTGTTGCGGTTGAACTCCCACACCGCGCCGTGGAACTGGTTCGAGCCGCTCTTGGTCACCACGTTTACGTTGGCGCCGGGGTTCTGGCCGTAGGCCGCGTCGTACTGCGACGTCTGCACCTTGAACTCCTGAATCGAGTCCGGATTGGGAATGGGAATGCCGGCATAGCTGCCCGACTGCGCCGCGCCGCCGCTGCCGTAGTTCGTGGTGACCACGCCGTCCATCAAGTAGGTGTTCTGATCCGAGCCCGAACCGTTCACGTTGATATCCTGCGTGCCGTTGCCTACCGCCGTGGCGGTGGCTACGTTGGCTGTGACGCCGGGCGACAGGTCAATCACCTGCGTGTAGTTGCGCGTGCTCAGCGGCAGGTCGGTGACGGTCGTGCCGGACACCAGCCCGCCGACCGTGGCGTTCTCGGTCTGCACGGTCACGGCTGTGGACTCGACCGTGATCTGCTCGGCTTGCGTGCCGAGTTCCAGGCCGTGGTTCACCGTGGCCGTTTCCGTGACGTTCACGGTGACGGAAGGAACCTCGACCGTCTTGAATCCCTGCGCGGAAAATTTCACGCGGTATTCGCCGGGAGGCAGCAGCGAGAGCTTGTAGGCCCCGTTCGCATCCGTGGTCGTGCTGCGCGCCGCGCCCGTGCCGGTATTCGTGGCCGCGACGTTTGCGCCAACCAGGACCGCGCCCGACGGATCGGTCACCGTTCCGGCCAGCGCTCCCGTGCTCGCGCTCTGCGCCAGAGCCGGTGAAACGCCGACGAACAGCGCCACCAGGCACACCAACATCGCACACGCAATCTTCCATGCAGAAAATCGTGAACGCATTCCCCACCCCCTGAAATTTTTTCCTGCGGTTGTTGTTTACTGCGGGTTGTAGTTGTGCCCTCACGCGAGGGCCGTCCCAAATCCCACCAAAGTGTGGGCCTTATTTACTATGCGACTCGACAATCTGTCAAGGTTAAAGCGCCCGGCTGGAATCAGGCGAGCAGGTCGGGGCGGTTGCGCTGCGTCTTCTCGAAGGCCTTCTGGCGGCGCCAGCGGCGGATTTCCTCGT
>JAIQGD010000013.1 GCA_020072765.1 Terriglobia bacterium | reverse complement strand
AAAGAGCATGCAGCAGCCCGTCGCGTCGATATACTTCACCGCCTCGGCCGGCGTGGCGATGCGCCGCGGCCAGCGGACTTCCCTTTCGCGCGTGAGGGCCGGTGACATCGGGAGAACAAAAACTTAACACAGAGATCGCAGCGAGGCACGGAGAACACGGCGTGCCCGGAGGGCGATCGTGCCCCGCCGTCTGCTGCAACTTCTGGTTCGTTAGGATTTCTTGGAGATAGTCCGGCCACTCGCGCCCTGCTTGAGCGCCTTGGCCAGCGCGTCGAACATCTTCTTCCAGCCATTTATGGTGGATTTCTCATAGCCTGGCCGCAAGCCCTCGTGGGTCAGGGTCAGGACACAGCCATCGCCGTCCGGTTCGATCTCGATAATGACGGTGTCAAAATCCGCCGCGAATTGCGGCATGCCGAAGGTAAACACCAAACGGCGCGGGCGGGCGACCTTTAGATACTTGCCGACCGCCACGTATTTCTTGCCGCCGCTCCGTCGGGTAATGGTGTAGGAACCGCCCACCCGCGGGTCGAGATCGTACTCCGTTTTGCTCGTTTTCGTGGTGAAGAGCCACTGGCTGGCGGTCTCCGGTTCGACGCAGGCGTCAAACAAGCGCTGCGGCGAGGCGGCAAAGCGGCGCGTGACGCTCACGGATGTTCGCGGGCCATCGTAGGTGTACTTCATGGCTCCTCCATGGATTGGCAATCCCCGCCCGAACAACGGAATAGTCCCTAATGGGGAACCCGCTCTTCCCATTTCAGCCTGAACCAACGCAACCGCTATACCACCACGGATTCGCGGTACTCGCCGAAAGCGCGGCGCAGCGCGTCGGAGATTTCGCCGACCGTGGCATGGGCCTCGACCGCCGCCAGAATCGCGGGCATCAGATTCTCGCTTCCGCGCGCCCGCCGCTCGACCTCCTCGAGGGCCGCGCGGGAGCGCGCCGCGTAGCGCCGGGCGCGCAGCGCCTGCAGCCGAGCCACCTGAGCGCGCTCGAATGCAGGGTCGATGCGCAACGTGGGAATGGGCGCCCCCTGTTCGGACTGAAAACGGTTCACGCCGACCACGATCTGCTCGCCGCGCTCGATGGCCCGCTGATAATCGTACGCGGACTTCTGGATTTCCTGCTGCACGTAGCCGGTCTCGATGGCGCGCAGCATCCCGCCCAGGGCGTCGATCCGAGCGATGTACTCCTGCGCCGCCGATTCGATTTCGCCGGTCAGCTTCTCGATGGCGTAGGAGCCTCCCACCGGATCGACGGTATTGGCGACACCCGTTTCGTGGGCGATGATCTGCTGCGTGCGCAGGGCCAGCAGTGCCGCTTCCTCGGTGGGGAGCGCGAGCGCCTCATCGAGGGCGTTGGCGTGCAGCGACTGGCAACCGCCCAGCACGGCGGCCAGGCACTGAAGCGCGACGCGGGCGAGGTTGTTTTCCGGCTGTTGCGCGGTGAGCGCCGACCCCGCCGTCTGCGCGTGAAACCGCAGCATCATCGAGCGCGGGTCGCGCGCGCCGAAGCGGTCACGCATGGTGCGCGCCCAGAGGCGGCGGGCCGCGCGGAACTTGGCGATCTGCATCAGAAATTCGTTGTGCGCGTTGAAGAAAAACGAAAGCTGCGGCGCGAATTCATCCACCTGCAATCCGGCGGCAACGGCTGCTTCGACGTAGGCGATGCCGTTGGCCAGCGTGAAGGCCACTTCCTGCACGTCGGTCGAGCCGGCCTCCCGGATGTGGTACCCGGAAATCGAGATGGCGTTCCAGTTGGGAAGCTCGCGGCGGCACCAGGCAAAAATGTCCGTGACGATGCGCAGGGCGGGCCGCAGCGGGTAGATGTACGTCCCGCGCGCGATATATTCCTTCAGCGTATCGTTCTGCACCGTCCCTGCCAGGCGCGCGAGATTCGCCCCCTGCTGCTTGGCCACCGCCACATAGAGCGCCAGCAGGATGGCCGCCGTGGAATTGATGGTCATCGAGGTGGAGACGCGCTCCAGGGGAATCGAGTCGAACAGCGTCTGCATGTCCTCGAGCGAATCAATCGCCACGCCCACTTTGCCGACCTCGCCCAGCGCCAGCGCGTGATCGGAATCCATGCCGATCTGCGTGGGCAGATCGAAGGCCACGGAGAGTCCCGTCTGGCCCTTTTCGAGCAGGTAGCGGTAGCGGCGGTTGGATTCGGCGGCGGAGCCGAAGCCGGCATATTGCCGCATGGTCCACAGCCGCCCGCGGTACATCGTGGGATAGACGCCGCGGGTGAACGGGAACTGGCCGGGATAGCCAAGCTCGCGCTCCGCGTCCCAGCCGGACAGGTCTTCCGGCGTGACGACCGTCTCCATGGGCAGGCCCGTCGTCGAGGCGGCTTTGCGCTCGGCGGTTTCGGCGCGCTTCTTGGTGTCTTCCGTCATGGCAAAGAAATGAAATTGGAAAATAGAAAATAGAAAATAGAAAGTGGCAAACCAGCGCGGGAAGCGCCCCTTACCTCCACCGCGTTACACTCCGCGCGCCGGCCCATTTTCCAATTTCTCTTTTCCATTTTCCAAACTCAGCGGACGCGCCGCGCGCGGCGAAACGCCCCGAAGGCAAAGGCGGCCATCATAATGGCGTAGGCGACGGCGAAGCCCATGACCCACAGGATACGGCCCTGTTTCCATTGCTTCCAGGCGGCGTACGCTCCATAGGCCGCGAACACGCCGAAGAGCGCTCCCGTGGCCTCGTGGAACAGCTGCCGCGTGACGCGCCAGAGCACGCGCAGCGTCACCCGGGACGAACGCCACAACGCCGGAAGCAAGCTAGCCGACATGCGATGATTTTAGTGTGAATTCGCGCCCCGGCCACACTTTTTTCTGCGCGGGTGATGCCGCGCGCGGGCGCCGCGTGTCGACGTTTGCACCAGGCCCGTCTATACTCCCTCAGTGATCCCCGAGACGGAAATCCTGGAAGCCCTGCGCCGCTACTGGGGATACAGCTCGTTTCGCCCCTTGCAGCACAACATCGTCCGCAGCCTGCTCGCCAACCGCGACGCGTGCGTGGTGATGCCCACGGGCGGAGGAAAATCGCTCTGCTACCAGCTTCCCGCCGCGCTGCTGGCGGGGAAAACCGCCATCGTCATTTCGCCCTTGATCGCCCTGATGCAGGACCAGGTGGCGCAACTGGCGCAGATGGGAATCGAGGCGGCGGCGCTCAACAGCGTGCTAAAGGAAAAGGAGCAGGCGGAGCTGATTCGCCAGGCTCAGGCGGGCCGCTACCGCCTGCTGTACGTTTCCCCGGAGCGGCTGGCGCGCACGGACACGCTGGGCTGGCTGGATCGCGTCCCGATCTCGTGTTTCGTCATCGACGAGGCGCACTGCATCTCCGAATGGGGACACGAGTTCCGGCCGGAGTACCGCCAGCTGAGCCGCTTGCGGGAGCGCTTTCCGGAGCGCCCCATCGCCGCCTTCACCGCCAGCGCCACGCGGCGCGTGCGCCACGACATCATCGACCAGCTGAAGCTCCGCGAGCCCGACAAGTACATCGCCAGCTTTCACCGGCCGAACCTGAGCTACCTCGTGCAGGAGTGCAACGCGCAAACGCAGCCCGCCCTGCTGCTGCAGGCGCTGCGGAAACACGCCGGCGGCAACATCATCATCTACGCGCCGACCATCGCGCGCGTCGAGGAGACCGTGGATTTTCTGGCCGAGCGCGGCATCCCCGCCGTTCCCTATCACGGACGGATGGACGCCGCCGCGCGCAGCGACAACCAGGAGCGGTGGATGTCCGACGAGGTGCGCGTGCTGGTGGGCACGATCGCCTTCGGGCTGGGCATCAACAAGGCGGCCGTGCGCGCCGTCATTCATCTCTCGCTGCCGAAATCGATCGAGCAGTATTACCAGGAGGCGGGCCGCGCCGGGCGCGACGGCCATCCCTCCGATTGCCTGCTGCTCTGGCAGAAGCGCGACGCCGCGCTGCTCGCGCACTTCATCAAGGAGATCACCGATCCGGCGGAACGCGAACGCGCCTGGCAGCGCTACCACGAGATCCGGCGCTTCGCCGAATCCGGAGCCTGCCGCCATCGCCAGATCTGCTCCCATTTCGGCGAGACTCCCAAGTGGAAGTCGTGCGGCGCCTGCGATGCGTGCATCGGCGTGCCCGACTGGCTGGCGGCCCCTTCCGAACCGGTGCGGCGCAAGCGCGGCAAATCCGCCTCCCGCGTGGCACGCGCACCGCAACCGGCGGCGGCCGTCGCGGGCGCCTCCACAGACGCGCACACCGAATTGCACGAGTATCTGCGCGAATGGCGGCGCACCACCGCCCAACAGCGCGGCGTGCCCGCCTACGTCGTCATGCACGACACGACGCTCGACGAACTCTGCCGGGCGCAGCCGAAATCGCTCTCCGCGCTGCTCCGCGTGCCGGGGTTCGGCGAACGCAAACTCGATCTGTACGGCCAGCAAATCCTTGAGGCCCTGGCGCGCTTTCATCAGGGAGTCCGGGCGGCGGCTGCGGCCCAACCGGCAGCGAAACCCGCCGAGGAAACCCTGCGGCTGCTGGCCGAGGGGCGCACGCTCGCGGAAATCGCCGCGATTCGCGGCCGGCAGCTTTCCACCGTCACCGCCATGGTCGCCGACATGATCGAAGCCGGCGAACTCGAGCTGCAGCCCGGCTGGGTCGGCGGGGAACAGCGGTTGAAGATCGAGGCGGCCTGCGCGCAGCTGGGCCTGGCGCGGCTCCGGGCGCTCAAGGACGCTCTGCCGTCCGAAACCACGTTTGACGAGATCCGTCTGGTGGTGGCCCACCTGCGCCGCCAGAAACAGCCGGCACCCGCTCCGGAGGACAGGTAACTGCCAAGGACCTTTCCCCACGGGGTTACCTTGTTTCCTGCTTGCGCCGGCTCTAGAATTAGGGTACGAAGGGCTTTTCACAGGAGGTGACGCCCTTGCAACTCGACGACCGGATGAAGCAGTTGCTGCGCGAGCTGGGGCACGCGATCAACGACAGCGTGTCGGAGTCCCAGCGCATCGCCGAAGCAATTGCCAACATTCGCGCGGCCGGCTTCGATATCGTGTTGAAGCTGGACGCCACCATCGGACTGGCGCGCCGCTCGGCGCAGGACGCCAAGATGACGTCGCAGGACCGGCGTTTCTTGGAAGCTCTGCACATTCGCGTCGACGAAGAGGTGCTCGACGAAGAGCAGGACGCCGCCCGAGTAGAAATCACTCCGCAAGACATTAAGTTTTTGAAGTCGCTGAAAATTTCCTTTGATGAAGAGCTCTAGAACCCGCGCCGGCATCCTCGCCCTGGCCATTGCCCTGGCATTCGCGGCCGTCCCGGTTCGCGCGCACCGAAGCACGCAGGCCAACCAGGAAACCTCTCCCAAGCCCGTCTGGTTGAAAGGCGAAGTCATGCGCGTGGACGACTATTCGATGACGGTGCGCGAGCGGGACAATCCGCTGGAGCTTCACACCTTCACCTACGCGCCGCGCGTCCAACCGATAATCTGGAAGATCCAGGGCGGGGCCGGCTATCAATACGGCGACAAAGTTTCGATCCTGCATCAGCCGGGACAGACGGTGGCGCTCAAGATCCACGGCAAGCCGTCCAAGCCACGCTGAATTCGTGGACCCGGCGCTCCCGGCCGCTTGCTTGCGCCTGCCGGATCAGATGCCGCACAGTTGAAATCCATGGTTCGCTCCCCTGCCGTTGCCGGAAGCTTTTACCCTGCCGACCCGCGGGAACTTGCCCGCCAGATTGACGCATATGTCTCAGACACGGGCAACGCGCCCAAAACGGCCGCGCGCGGCTGCGTCGTCCCGCACGCCGGCTATATGTACTCGGGGCATGTCGCCGGCGCGGTCTATGCTTCGCTCGAAATTCCCGCACGGTGCATCCTGCTGGGTCCGCGGCATTACCCGCGCGGCGAATCCATGGCCATCTTGACCGAGGGAAGTTTTGCGGAACCGTTTGGCGAAGCGCGCATCGATTCCGCTCTCGCCGCCGAGCTGGCCCGCGCGTGCCCCCGGCTGCGGGAAGACGCGGTGGCGCACGAGCGCGAACATTCGCTCGAAGTGCAGATTCCCTTTCTCCAGCGGCTCGCCGGGGATGTTCGCTTGGTGCCGGTGGTGCTGGGAACCGACCGGTATCCGGCGATCGAGGAATTGGGTCACGCCGTGGCGCAGGTGGTGGCGGCGCAGAGCGAGCCGGTCCTGGTGATCGCCAGCAGCGACATGAATCACTACGAAAACGATGCGGTCACGCGCGCCAAGGACCACCGCGCCATCGCGCGCATTCTGGCGCTCGATCCGCGGGGACTCTACGACACCGTGCGCTACGAGGAGATCTCCATGTGCGGTTACGCCGCCACCGTGGCCCTGCTCGTGGCCCTGCGCGACCTGGGCGCGGCGGGAGCGCAACTGGTGCGGTACGCCACGTCGGGCGACATCAACGGCGACCGCGAACGCGTCGTGGGCTACGCGGGCGTCATTTTCCGGTAGTTTTTATTTCGACGACGAGCGGATGCGAGCCGCCAGAGCGCGGGCGCGGTCCCGGGCGATGTCGACGAAATGCATGTCGGCGGCCACCTGGTCGAGCGCGGGCAGGAGCCGATCGGGATCGGGAAGCAGATTGCGGGTGTAATCCGCGTCGATTTGCCGGACGACGTCGTTGACGCCCAGCCGGTCGTAACGCATGGCGCGCTGGAGTTCGGAAAGGTCGCTCTGCTGGCGCGCCAGGCCCTCGAAGATATCCAGCAACTGTCGCGCGGAATCGTCGAGCGTGAAATTGAATGTGACACTGTGGGTTTCCGCCCCGCGTTCGTACCGGAACGTTTTCTCGCCCAGGTTCGCGATGCGCCGGTGCATCTCCAGGTCGACGCCATTGAAGTTGTGGAGCTTCCCGGCCAGGCCGAAGATCCGCTGCACGACCGGCGCGCCGATCTCCAGGGGCTGGGGACTCGACTCTTCGTCGAGCTGGCGGATGTCGCAGGTGGCGGACCCGGATTCGCTCACCCGTATTTCCATGAACTCCGGCGAGCTCATCTTGAACACTTTGCGGAAGGTGATCGTGGCGCCGCCCGCCGCGGCATCCGCCCGGGCCGGCACCAGCGTGACAGTAGCGAGAAGAACGAACAACAACAGGGCCCGGCGATTCCTCGGCGAATTCATTCCACTCCCACCAGCGTGCTGCAAACTCCCAACCCGCTTCGACGCGCCCGGCCACCCGAACCCCGGCGAACGCAATTCATCGCCCGCGCGGGATGGAAATATGCCCGGTGACCGCGGGCCGGCCGGCCGCAGCCGGCACTCCCGTGGCTACCGCGATGCGCTCGCGCGCCCGCGACACCTGCGCGTGACAAAGGGCCACGGCCAGCGCGTCGGCCGCATCGGCGGGCTCGGGGATCGACGGCAAGCCCAGCAGGGAGCGCACCATCTGCTGCATCTGCTGCTTCGAGGCGCCGCCGAATCCGGCGATGCTGGCCTTCACCTCCCGCGGCGAGTAGCTGTGCGCCGGGATCTGCGCCTGGGCGGCGGCCAGCAGGACCACGCCGCGCATCTCCGCCAGCTTCAGGGCCGTCCCCACGTTGATCGCCGCGAATACCGACTCCACGGCCACCGCATCGGGAGCGAATTGCTCGACCAGCCCGGAAACCAGAAAATGAATTTCGCGCAGGCGCACCGCAAACGTGGCGTTGGCTGGAAGCTTCCAGGCTCCAAAGCGCATGGGCCGCGCCTGCGCGCCGTCGATTTCGATGACGCCGTAGCCGGTCGCGCCCTTCACCGCCGGGTCCACGCCCAGCACGCGCAGCGGGCGGCCCTTCGGGGCGGAATGTTCGGAATGGAGAGACATGCTGGTCCGCACAAGTGTACGTGCGGGCCGGAAACACCGGGTAGTGTTTTTTGCGGGTCGCGCGACGCGAAGGAAACTACCCGGCCACGGCGGCCTGGATTTCCTTTTCGTCGATATCGAAGTTCGCGTAGACGTGCTGGACGTCATCGTGATCCTCGAGCGCTTCCATCATGCGCAGCATCTGCTGCGCCTGCGCCCCGGTCAGCTTCACGAAATTCTGGGGGAGCCAGGACACCTCGGCGGACGCCGGCTTGATGTTCGCCGCCGCCAGCGCCTCGCGGACTTTTTCCATGGCTTCGGGCGGGGTGGTCACTTCCCAGGTCGAGCCGTCGTCGCGCAGGTCTTCGGCGCCGGCATCGAGCACGATGCTCATCAGCTTATCTTCGTCCGCCTGTTCCTTGGGGATGACGATGTCGCCCTTGCGGTGGAACATCCAGCCGACCGCGCCGGCTTCCGCCAAATTGCCGCCATTCTTGGCAAAAAGATGCCGGATTTCGCTGGCCGTGCGGTTCTTGTTGCTGGTTACGATCTGCACGAGCATCCCCACGCCGCCCGGCCCGTAGCCTTCGTAGGTGATTTCGTCGAGGGTCTCGCCTTCCAGTTGCCCGGCGCCGCGCTGGATGGCCCGCTCGATGTTGTCGTTGGGCATGTTTTCGTTTTTAGCCGCGGCAATCGCCGTACGCAGACGGGGATTGGAGACCGCGTCGGCGCCGCCCACGCGCGCCGCGATCGTCAGTTCGCGGATAATCTTGGTGAAAATCTTGCCACGGCGGGCATCGGTGGCCGCCTTCTTATGCTTGATTGTGGCCCATTTTGAGTGTCCGGACATGAGTCAACCTTCTATCGGGAAGTATTGCAGGAGCAACGGATTAGCCCTTGCCGCGCTAGTGTAGCAGCCGCGCAAACAACAGGCAAGAGATTGCCGGTGCAACCGGGCCTGTGGTGCGGCCGCCCGGCCACTGGCGAAAACTTCGGCTGGCTGTCCAGTCACATGGAGAAGTGGTTCTTGCCCCAACAGAAACACAAAGCATCTTTGGTGTTGCCGGAAGCAGGATGTGGAGGTACTTGTTAGCTATACGATTTATTCCCGGACCCTAGGAGCAATTATGAAAAAGTGGAAGTGTGTGATGGCTGTTCCTGGCGACGCCCGCTACTTAAGCGAACAGATCCTGGCGGCGCAGGGGGCCGCCGAACGCCTGGGCGTGGAATTGACGGTTGTGAATGCCCAGATGGACCCCGTAACACAAAGCCAGCAAGTGCTGAGTTTTGTGCAATCTTCAGTCGACACCCGGCCGGACGCCATTCTCCTGGAGCCGGTCAACACCACCGGATTGCCGCGCGTGGCCGAGGCCGCGGTGGCCGCGGGAATCGCGTGGGTGGTGAGCAACGCGCGCGTCGACTACCTGGGAACTCTTCGCGACAAGGCCAAGGTGCCCGTGTTCCTGGTGTCGCAGGACCACGTGGAAGTCGGACGGATGCAGGGGCGGCAGATCGGCGCCCTTCTGCCGGAAGGCGGTTCCGTCCTCTATCTGCGCGGACCGGCGACGAGCAACGTGGCCACGAAGCGCTTGGAGGGCTTGGACGCGGCCCGGCCCAAAAACGTGGAAATGAAAATCGTGAAGGTCCATGGCGCGACGGCGGAAAACGCCCAGCAGGCCGTCGCCTCCTGGCTGGCACTCTCGACCACGCGGCCCGAAGCAACGAAACTGATCGTGTCGCAAAACGCCGATTTCATTACAGGCGCGAGAAAGGCCTTCGAGGCCCATACGCGCGAACCGGACCGCTCGAAGTGGCTTTCCCTGCCGTGCATGGGCGTCGGTATCGCCAAACAGCTCAAGCCGCTGGTAGATCAAGGCGCACTGTGCGCCTCCGTGCTGACCAGCCTGACCGCGGACCAGGCCATGGAAATGCTCGTGCAAGCGCTCAGGACCGGGACACAGCCGCTCGAACAGACATTCGTCGAAGCACACCCCTATCCCAGCATCGAGGAACTCGCCAAGCAACGAAGAATACGGGGACACTGAATCCGGCCAAGGCCGAGCGCCACCTGCGCGGCCCCTTGGCCACTGAGGGTTCCACCTCCCTCGCCACTGGTCTCGAACAGCCCGATCGCAGCGCCACGAATTCCGGCGCCCTGCCCCGGCATCTCGGGGTATGCTTGCTTCTTCGCTTGGCAGACGTCATCCCATGCACTGAGGAGATAGCCGCTTGGCTCGCAAGCCCCGCAGCGTCCATCTGACGCAGGTCACGGAATGGAGCGACGGCAAGGTGCGCCGCAAGGAGGACTACCTGGCCGCCGAGGAGCCCCTGGAAATCCGCCTGGGCGCCGAGCCTCTGATCGTCACCATGCGCACGCCGGGGCACGACCTCGAGCTGGCCGCCGGGTTCCTGTTCACCGAAGGCCTGGTGCGCCGCCGCGCGCACATCGTGGCACTGGAAGAGAATCCGGGGGATGATCCCAAGAATCGCGGAAACGTCGTGCGCGTGGAATTGGCTGCCGATGCCGCGCCGGATTTTGAGAAGCTCCGCCGCAATTTTTTTGCGACGTCAAGCTGCGGCGTCTGCGGCAAGACCGCCATTGATGCCGTGCGCGCGCGGGCGCTCGAACCGCCCAACCCCGATTTTCGTCTCAGCGCGGAGACGCTGGTTCGCATGCCCAAGGCCTTCGAGGAGTCGCAGGCGGTCTTCGGGCGCACCGGGGGGCTGCACGCCGCCGCGCTGTTCGACGAGCACGGCACGATGCTGGTGCTGCGCGAGGACATCGGGCGGCACAACGCCGTGGACAAGGTGATCGGCTGGGCGCTGCTCGCAGAGCGGCTGCCGCTATCGCGCAGTGTGCTGCTGGTGAGCGGCCGGGGCGGCTTCGAGATCGTGCAGAAAGCCATTATGGCCGGGATCCCGGTTCTCGCATCGGTGTCCGCACCCTCGAGCCTGGCTGTGCAGCTGGCGCGCGAACTCAGCCTGACGCTCATCGGGTTTGTGCGTGGCCGGCGCTTCGTGATGTACGCGGGCGCGGAGCGGATCTCGAAATCGTGACGATTCGCGGCCGCGCTGCCCACTACAACGCATCTCATAAATGGTCTGCCAGGTTTCTCAGCCTAACCTCAGGGGCTAAAGCCCCACGTTTAGGAACGTTTTGATGTCGGAGCTAAAGCTCCGACCCCCTAAAAACCATTTCTGAGACAGGTTGTAGGCTTATTTCGGCGGTGGGCCGGGTTTCGCGGGGCTGGCGGCGGGAGGCCCGTTGCGGATCATTTCGCGCAGGGCGTCGAATAGGGCGCGGTGCCACCATCCGCGCGCGGTTTCTTCCTCCATGATCTTCAAAGCAGTCTCCGGCGCCAGGGCCGCCCGGTAGGGCCGTTCGGTCGTCAGCGCGTCGTAGACGTCCGCGAGTTGCAGGATGGCGGCGGTCACGGGAATTTCGCCGCCGCGCAAGCCGTCGGGGTAACCGGAGCCGTCGTGGCGCTCGTGATGGTGGCGGATGATGGGCAGGACCAAGCGGAACGTCCGCAGGGGCGCGCAGATGCGCTCTCCCACCACCGGATGCTTCCGCATGATCTGCATCTCCTCGGGCGACAGAGGCCCCGGCTTCAGCAAGATCGCATCCGGCACGGCCACTTTGCCGATGTCGTGCACGATCCCCGCGCGGCGGAGGGCGGTGATGTGATCTTCGGGAACGCCCACTTTTTGCCCGAGGCGCGCGGACATTTCCGCGAGCCGCTCGCAATGCCCCAGCGTATAGGGGTCGCGCGCCTCGATGCTTTGCGCGAGACTAAAAAGGACGGCTTCGGCGTGTTCGAGTTCGTCGGTGAATTCCTTCAGGCGCAGCAGCGAACGCGTGCGGGCCAGGAGTTCGTTGAAATCGATGGGCTTGCTCAGAAAATCGTCGGCGCCCGCATTGATGCCCTGGATGCGGTCTTCGGTGGCGGAAAGCCCCGTGATCAGGACGACCGGCGTAAGCCGGGTTGCCGGCGTCGCTTTAATTCGCCGGCAGACGTCGAACCCGGTCATGCCCGGCATCACGATGTCGAGCAGGACCAGGTCCGGGAGGAACGACGCGCACTGGGCCAGGGCCGCGGCGCCATCGCTGCCCTCGCCCACCTCGTATCCTTCGCGGCGCAACAGCGTGGCGAGCGCGGCGCGCGCGGCCAACTCATCGTCGACGATCAGAATGCGTGCGGGCATAAGCCGAGCCTCATTCGCCGTGCCATGGGGTAACGCCTCGCCGGAGGCGCGGAATACGCCGGCGCCGCCCGCTGATATTTCGCTGAGAGCTTTCACTCCACGGGTCAACAAATGTATCCTGTCCCGGAGTCCGGAACAATCCCGAATCGCACGCCGGGACAACCCGTTGCAGACAGGACGGGCGGAACGGATCGCGCGAGGTCCCATGAACAGAACGCTCTCCCAGGAGTCGCTGCGGGAAATCACGACGCGGCTTGAACTAGCTCACAAGGCGTTCCAGCGCCGCTATCCCGGCCCTTCCGGCGAGCGCCAGCCCGTGCATGTGGTGTACGGCGGCGCGCACCTGTTCCGTTCGGGGACGACGGGACGCCTGGGCGAACTCGCGCTGCGTTCGCTCGACGAGTTCGCACCTGATTTCACCGTATTCGCCAAAGCCATCGGCCTGCCCGGAGCGGACCGCCTGCCCGGCTCGCCCGACGCCGCCGCCTCGCTGGCCGCCGCGCTGGAGGCCGACCCGCTGGCCGCGCGCCGCGACAACCGCCCCGCATGGTTCGCGCACACCATCCATCGCCGCGTCCGGGAAAAGCTGCGCCGCGAGGCCGTCGAGGACTTCCGCATTGACTTCGAGGATGGCTATGGCAACCGGCCCGACGACGAAGAAGACGGCCACGCCGTCGCCGCGGCTGCGGAGGTGGCCACGGCCATGAACGCGGGCGCCCTACCTCCCTTCTTCGGCATCCGCATCAAGCCGTTCAGCGAGGAACTGCGCGAGCGCAGCGTCCGCACGCTGGATATTTTTCTGACGGAGCTGGCGGCGAAGACGCGCGGCGAATTGCCGCCCCAGTTCTACATCACCTTGCCGAAGGTGACCTTGGCGGACGAAGTCGCGGCCCTGGCGGACATCTGCTCGCTGCTGGAACCGGTGCTCGGCCTGGCGCCCGGCGCCTTGAGCATCGAGCTGATGATTGAAACCGCGCAGTCCATTCTCAACGAACGCGGCGAAACCAATCTCCTGCCGCTGGTGAGCGCGGCGCGCGGTCGCTGCGCCGCCGTGCACTTCGGGCCCTACGACTACACCGCGTCCCTGAATATCGCGGCGTTGCACGAAGCCCCGGTGCACTTCGCTTCCGATCTGGCGCGCGGCCTGATGCAAGCCTCGCTGGCGGGAACCGGCCTGCGGCTCTCCGACGGCCCGCTGAACATTCTGCCGATTCCCCCGCACCGGCCCGCGCCGGGCGGTCCGCCGCTTTCCCAGCGCCAGGCCGAGGAGAATCGCGCCGCCGTGCAGCACGCCTGGAAACTGCACTTCGAGCACATCCGGCGGTCCATCGAGCGCGGTTTTTACCAGGGGTGGGACCTGCACCCCGCGCAGCTGCCGGCGCGATTCGCGGCCGTCTATTCGTTCTTTCTGGAGAATCTCGACTCGGCTTCGGAACGCTTGCGCAATTTCATCGAGAAGGCCGCGCAGGCCACGCGCATCGGGCGCGTCTTCGACGACGCCGCCATGGCCCAGGGACTGTTGAATTACTTTCTGCAGGCCATCACCTGCGGCGCCGCAACCGCCGAGGAAGTACAGGCGCTGACGACCCTGACTCCGGCCGAGTTGCGCAACGCGTCGTTCGTGAAGATCCTGGCGGGACGCGGTCAGTAGCCGATTTTGTCGCGCTGCGCTTCCCAGGCCCGGAAGGCTTCCAGAGCCTCGTCGCGCATCAGGGGGATTAGGGGGATTTTGCGATCCGCGAAGGGGCGGGCCAGTTCCCGATAAATCAACGCATCATCAAAACCGGCGTTCGCGGCATCCGCGGCCGTGTTGGCGAAATAGACGCGGTCCAGCCGCGCCCAGTAGATCGCGCCCAGGCACATCGGGCACGGCTCGCAGCTGGCGTACATCACGCTGCCCGCAAGATCGAATTTCCCCGCCGCCCCGCAAGCCGCCCGGATCGCCGTGACTTCGGCGTGGGCCGTCGGATCGTTCGACGCGGTGACGCAATTCACCGCCTCGGCGACTACCTTCCCATCTTCCACAATGAGCGCCGCAAACGGGCCGCCGCGGCCCGAGCGGACATTTTCAATCGAAAGCGCGATGGCGCGCGCCATGAAGTGATTGTGCATGGGACGCGCTCAGTGGCCGCCGCCGCGCACCTGCGGCCCCTTCGGCATCTTCATCATGAAAATCAGCGGGACCACCGCCAGGCAGATGACCCCGATGAACCAGAAGCTGTCCGCGAAGGCCAGCATCATCGACTGGCGCTGCATTTCCCGATACAGCAGTCCCTGCGCTTCCATCGCGGCGCGGGCGGCATCGGCTCCACGGGTCATCATCACATGCGTCAGCGACTGCAGCGCCGCGCGGTAATCGGGATTGCCGTTCTGCAGTTTGGCGACGAGCGTGCCCTGGTGAAACTGCGCGCGCCGCGTCAGCATCGTGGCCATGAAGGAAATACCGGTGCTCCCGCCGACGTTGCGCGCCAGATTGATCAGCCCGGTGGCGGCGCTGGTCTTCTCCCGCGGCACGAAGTAAAACGCCATCACGTTGATGGGCACGAACAGACAGGCCGTCCCCATGCGCGACACGATCCAGTCGTACACCATCGTCCGCATCCCCGCTTGCGTATTGAATTGGGCCAGCTGGAACAGCGCCACCGCGGCGATGAATAGCCCGGCCACCACGATCCACCGCGGCTGCATCCGGCCCAGCAGCCATCCCACAAACGGCAGCATCATCATCAAGACCATTCCGCCCGGCAACAGGGCCAGACCGCTCTTCATCGCCGTGTAACCCATTAGCGTCTGCAGCAAAATCGGGACCAGCACCTGCGTGCCATACAAGACCAGACCGAGCGTGTACATCATGAACACGGAGATGACGAAGTTCCGATCCCGCAGCAGCCGCAAATCCACCACCGGGTCCTCGGCGTTCCACTCCCGGAACACCGCCGCCACCAGCGCCACCACAGCGATCACGCTCGCCCAGATGATGAACGGAGAGTTGAACCAATCCTCCCGTTCCCCCTTGTCGAGCACGATCTGCAAAAAGCCGAGCCCCACGGCCACGAATCCCAGGCCGATAAAATCGATCTTCAGGCCCTGCTTGAAGGTCTTGCGAATCAGGTGCGGCGGGTCGAAGATGAGGATGGAAGTCACCAGCACGGAGATGATTCCTACCGGCACGTTGATCAAGAAGATCCATCGCCAGGAGAAGTCGTCGGTGATCCAGCCGCCGAGCGTCGGGCCAACGGTCGGCGCGAAGACCACGCCCATGCCGTAGACCGCCATCGCCATGCCCCGCTTCGCCGTCGGAAAGCTGTCCATCAGGATGGCCTGCGAAACCGGCTGGAGACCGCCGCCGCCAGCCCCTTGCACCACGCGAAAGAAAACCAGCCACCCCAGCGAAGGCGCCAGCCCGCACAGCAGGGAGCTGATCGTGAAGATCACGGCGCATCCGATATAGAACCGCTTGCGCCCGAACAGCGTGGTGAACCAGCCGCTGAGCGGCAGGACAATCGCGTTGGAAACCAGGTAGGAGGTGAGCACCCAGGTGCTCTCGTCCACGCTGGCCGAGAGATTGCCGGCAATATGCGGAAGAGACACATTGGCGACGCTGGTGTCCAGCACTTCCATGAACGTCGCCAGCATCACGGCGCCCGCAATAATCCACGGATTCACGGTGGGCAGATATTGAGGGCGTTCAGCGACAGCTTCCATAAATCCTCAAGCGTGGAAATTCGTCGAACGGCACATCGAGACAGAGCAACTGATTCCGCCGTGCAGGAATGGAGCGGACGGAACCTCGCGAGTCCGGCACGAAGCGTCGGCGCCCTTCCGGCAGCGAGAATATCACTGGCTCTCCTGATGGCTCAAGCTACGGCCGGCGTGCCGCGCGGTTCCAGATGCAAAGGAACGCTCCCGGCGGCGCCAGAAATAGAGCAGCATGCTGCCCATCAGGATCAGCGCAACGCACAGCCCGGTCCATAATCCCACCGCACCCCAGCCCAGGCGGAAGCAAAGATAAGCGCCCAGGGGCAGCCCCAGCAGCCAGTAAAAAGCCGCCGAGCAGACCATGGGCGTGCGCGTATCGCCCGCCCCGCGCAGCGCTCCGGTAGCCACTGCCTGCAGGCCGTCGAATAGTTGAAAAAACGCCGCCACGAAGAGCAGGCTGCTGGCTGCTTCAATCACCAGCGGATCGCCCGTGTAAATGCGCACGATCCATCGCGGCAGGAGCCAAAACGCAACCGCCGTGCAACTCATGAAGCTCGCGCCCAGAGCAAGCGCAGTCCACCCCGCCCGGCTCGCGGCGTGCGCGTCGCTGCGCCCGAGCGCCTGCCCCACGCGCACCGCGGCCGCGGAACTGATCCCCAGAGGCACCATGTAGGTGAACGTCGCCACGGTGAGCGCGATTTGATTGCTGGCCAGCGCCACCGCTCCGAGTTTGGCGATGAGCGCGGTGGCCGCCGCAAATACGGCCACCTCGAGCGCGAGCTGCATGGCGGCGGGAAATCCCAGGCGCACGAGCTGGCGCACGCGCGGCAGGTGCGGCAGCCGGGAGGCATTGAGGAATCCAGTCTTGTACCGCAGGTCGTAGTACACGCAGTAGATGGCCAGGACCACCGCCATGTAAATGCGCCCGAAGCAGGTGGCCCAGCCTGACCCTACCGTGCCCATGGCAGCAAACCCCAGGTGGCCGTAGATCAGGGCCCAGTTGCCTACGACGTTGATCAAATTGGCCGAAATGATCGCGAACATCACCGGCTTGGCCAGGTTGATTCCCTGCAGATAGCGGCGAAACACGAAGAAAAACAGCAGCGGCAAGGTGCTCCAGTTGATGGCGCGCAGGTACGGAATGGCCTGGCTCAAGACCGCTCCCTGGATATGCAGGGCCCGCAAAACAGGTTCCCAGAGCCAGATGAATCCCATCAGGACCGGCGCCATGCCCAGGCTCAGATAATTTCCGTTCACCAGCGATCGATGCGCGTCCTCCAGATCGCCGGCTCCGTAGGAGTGGGAGACCAGGGTATCGAGTCCCAGCATCAATCCCGTGCCGAAAATGGCCACGGCATAGTACAGATTGCCGGCCAAGCCGACCGCGGCGATGGCCACGGCGCTATTCGCCTGGCGCCCCACCATGATCGTGTCCACGATCGCCATGGTCGTCCAGCCGAGCTCCGCCATCACCAGCGGCAGGGCCAGCCGCAGCATGGGCCGCACTTCGTCGGCGATGTAGTGAGAGAAGAGTCGCTTGAGCATGATCGGCAATCTCTCCGGTGGTCCGAGAAATTGTATCGCCTGCGCCCGTCCCGCCGAACACAAATCGGATTTCGTGTTGCTGGCACTTGGGCAAACAAAAAGGCCAGAGCAGCCGAAGGAAGGAAAGTGTGCTGCGGTTCTAGTCGCGGGTGGCCGCGCCCGTGACTTGCACGAGCGAGCCCGGGGAGGACGATGAACTGGCCTCGATCGTCTGCGGGGCGCGCCAGCCATCCACCACGGAGATCTGGTGGACGCAGGAGACCGTGCAGCGCGGCGCGCAGCCCTTCTTGGTCAGGAACTCGCGGCGGCGGCGATCGGCGGTGTAGTCGCCCAACGGGACGCCGGGATTGCCGCGCTGCTGCGAGCAATAATGCACCAGACCCTCCTCGCAAATGTAGAGGTACCGCGAGCCGGCCCGGCAACGCCATTGATTTTCGCGGCCCGCCGCAATGTTGTGCTGGAAGCGGTTCACGCGCGTGAACGATCGCTTGCCCAGCGACATGATCTCTTCGAAAATCTGCTGCTCGCGCGGCCCCAGCGGCTCGAGCTGTCCGTTGCCATCGTGCAGGATGCCGACGGTGGACGTAAAGCCGCAAGCGCTGGCCCGATGCGCTACCGTCAGCGCGTCTTCCGGATTGCGCACACCGCTGCCAAGCACCGAGTTGATGTTGACGTGAAATTCCGCGTGCTCGGCCAGCAGCGCGAGCTTCTGGTCCAGCACCTTCAGACTCTTCTTCGAGACCTCATCCGGCTGCACGTTGTCGATGCTGATCTGCAGATATTCCAGGCCCGCGCGGTTCAGCCCCTCGATGCGCCCGGCGGTGAGCAGATACCCGTTGGTGATCAGCCCGGCCATCATTCCGTTGCTCCGGATGCGCGCGATCACCGCGTCGAGCTCCGGATGCAGCAGAGGCTCCCCGCCGCTGATGGTGACCACCGACGTGCCCATGGCGCCCAGCAGGTCGATGCGCCGGAACATCTCTTCGATCGGCACGGGCTTCGAGACATCGTCGTACTCGTTGCAATACGAGCAGGAAAGATTGCAGCGCCGCGTGGGAATGATGTGCGCCAAAAGCGGATGGCGAGTCGAGACGATCCCCTTCACGATCATGCGCAGTTCCCGCAGCTTGCGGTGCGCCGCTAGGAAACGTTTGCGAATTGTTTTTGGGCGGGTCACGGATTTCGCGAAAAGAAGCGGGCTAACCGCCTGCCCCGCCTCCTCCCAGTGCCTACTATTATGCCACAGCAGGCTCGCCTTTCCCGGGCGGGATCGGCTGCTGGGGTTGCGCAAAGCTACGCCACAATCGCTGTAGGAGCATGGGAGACGTTGCCCACACGGGGAGGATCACTCCAGAGCGTGCTAGGCGGCCGGCTAGGGAATCGCAGCCGAGGCCTCATTGGAGTAGGCGCTTTCCGCGTTGCTGGAATCGACGGCCGTGATCACGTAGTAGTAGGTCTGGGCCGACTGCACCGTCGAATCCGTATACTGCGTCGCCGCCACCCGCGAGGGGCTCACCATCGCATACGGGCCGCCGGAAACCGGGCTGCGGTAGACATTGTAGCCGGTCACGCCGCTCGAGGTGCTCGCCGTCCAGGAGAGCGCCACCGAATGAGGGCTCGGCGACGGCGCCGCGGCTCCTGTGCCGCTCATGTTAACCAGATAAGCCCCCGAAGTAGCATTGTTCGTGAACGCGATGCTTCCCGAGGCACTGCCAGCGGAAGCCGGCTGGAACGAGGCGGTGAACGAATGGCTTTGCCCGACTCCCACAGTAAGAGGAACGGAGAGACCCGAAATGCTGAAACCCGTACCCGAGGTCACGACGTTCGTAATCGTCAGGTCCGCCGTGCCTGGGTTGGAAACACTCATCGACTGCGGGGCGCTGCTGCCCACGGTAACGTTTCCAAAGCTGACCGGCGAAGGAGTTACACTGATCACCGGTGAACCAGTGCCGGGTGTGCCTCCGCCGCTGGTCTTGGGGCCTGGATTCCCAGTCAGTCCCGCGCAGCCCGCCAAACTCAGCAGTGCCGCCAAAGCCACGGCGGTTGGCAGCCCATGCAGGCCGGTTCCCTGCCTCAGCCGCGCAGACCTCCAGCGTCCGCGTACCGTCACTTTGCCGTCGGTGCCCCCACACGTCATGGCTGCAAACGATTGTGGAGTGTACCACGCTGGCAGACTACTGGCCTGAGGTACAGACCTTGGACAGGCATGGAACCTGTCCGGCAGGAACAGCCATTTCCTGTACCAAAGACCAACCGCACCTTCCTTCCCCGAGCAGGGTCTCGCCGCGCGACGCGACAGGCATCTCCGGCTATGGAATTACAGCCGAGGCCTCATTGGAGTAGGCGCTTTCCGCGTTGCTGGAATCGACGGCCGTGATCACGTAGTAGTAGGTCTGGGCCGACTGCACCGCCGAATCCGTATACTGCGTCGCCGCCACCAGCGAAGAGCTCGCCATCGCATAAGGGCCGCCGGACACCGCGCCGCGGTAGACGTTGTACCCGGTCACTCCGCTCGACGTGCTGGCCGTCCAGGATAGCGCCACCGAATGGGCCGTCGCCTGAACGCCCGTGCCGGACACCGAGACCGTTGCCGGTGAACTCGCGTTGCTATTCACCGTCACGGTGCCGCTCACGCTTCCCGCCGCCGCCGGCGCAAACACCACGTTGAGCGTCGTGGACTGATTGGGCGTCAGGGTGGTTCCCGAAGCGACGCCGCTGGCGCTGAAACCCGCGCCGGAAACCGCCGCACCCGAGATCGTGACGTTCGAGTTGCCCGTGTTCGTCAGGGTCACGCTCAGAGAGCTGCTGCTTCCGACGTTGACGCTGCCGAAACTCAAGCTCGTGGGATTGGCCGTCATCACATATGTTGCTGCCACGCCCGTCCCGCTCAGCGCAATCGCCAAAGGCGATCCCGGCGCGTTGCTCGTAATCGAGATGCTCCCGCTCGCGCTCCCCGCCGCCGCCGGCGCAAAGGCAGCGGTGAACGACACGCTGGCTCCCGCCGCAATCGTCTGCGCCGAAAGCCCCGTCTGGCTGAAACCCGCCCCCGTCACGCTCACCTGTGTGATCGTCAGGCTGGCCGCGCCCGTGTTCTTCAAAGTCATCGCCTGCGAATTACTCGTCCCCACCACCACGCTGCCGAAACTCACACTGGCCGGCGTAACTGAAATCTGAGGCTGCGTCCCCGTGCCGCTCAGCGCTATCCCCAACGGCGATCCCGGCGCGTTGCTCGTGATCGAGATGCTCCCGCTCGCGCTCCCCGCCGCCGCCGGCGCGAATCCCGCCGTGAACGACGCGCTCTGCCCCGCGTTGATCGTCACCGGAGTGCTGATTCCGCTGATGCTGAAGCCCGTACCGGTAGCACTCGCCGCCGATATCGTCACGCTCACCGTGCCCGTGTTGTTCAACGTCACCGTCGCCGATCCACTGCTCCCCACCAACACATTGCCAAAACTCACGCTCGCAGGGCTTGCCCCCAGCGTAGCCTGGATGCCCGTCCCGCTCAGCGCGATCCCCAAAGGCGATCCCGGCGCGTTGCTCGTGATAGAGATGCTCCCGCTCGCGCTTCCCGTCGCCGCCGGCGCGAATCCCGCCGTGAACGACGCGCTCTGCCCCGCGTTGATCGTCAGCGGAGTGGTGATCCCTCTGATGCTGAACCCCGTACCCGTCACGCTCGCCGCCGAGATCGTCACGCTCGCCGTGCCCGTGTTGTTCAACGTCACCGTCGCCGATCCACTGCTCCCCACCACCACATTGCCAAAGTTGACGCTCCCCGGGTTCGCACTCAGCCCGCCCTGCGTACCCGTCCCGCTCAGCGTGATCGCCGAGGGCGATCCCGGCGCGGTGCTCGTGACCGAGATGCTCCCGCTGGCGCTCCCCGTCGCCACCGGCGCAAAGCCCGCCGTGAACGACGCGCTCTGCCCCGCATTGATCGTCACCGGCGCGGTGATTCCGCTGATGCTGAATCCTGTCCCTGAAACGCTCTCCGCCGAAATCGTCACGCTCGCCGTGCCCGTGTTGTTCAACGTCACCGTCGCCGATCCACTGCTCCCCACCACCACATTGCCAAAGCTGACGCTCGCCGGGCTCGCCGCCAGCGTCCCCAGCGTCCCCGTGCCGCTCAGCGCGACCGCGAGCGGGGAATTCGAGGCGTCGCTGGTCACGGTGAGCGTGCCGCTGGCGCTGCCGGCGGATTGCGGCGCGAACTGAATCTGCACGGTAGCGCTCTGGCCCACCGCGATGGCCGTGGCGGAGCTTCCGCTGAGCAAGCTGAAGCCCGCCCCCGAAATCGTCACCTGCGATACGTTCACCGTAGCCGTTCCCGTGTTCGTCACGCTCAGGCTCTGCGTGGCCGAACTTCCGACGGCCACACTTCCAAAGCTGACGCTGGTGGGACTGGCGGTCAGAACTCCTGCGCCCGGCGTTGCCGGCTGCGTTTTGGCGGCAGTCGTATAGCCCGCACAATTGGAGAGACCGATTACCATCAGGGCGACGGCACAAACCGCCAGAACGTTGAGGGACGCCCGGCAAAACCAGGCGCCGCTTTCTCTGTGTCGTTTTGAAACAAGAGACCGGTGATTGCGATTAGGTGCGTGCAGTGTCATGGCACACGCAGTCTAAGAACTTCCCGGTATCCGTATCTACTGGACAGGAGAACCAAAGAAGAGCAGTACGCCAGCCTGTTCGCGGGACCTATCGGTCACCTGTCCTCGGCGCAACGCGAAGTACACGAAATTTGTCAGCGGGAACAGGTCTCGATACCGTTTCAATTATGTGGCGCCTTGAAACCTGAGGAATCGTCCATCGCGCAAATGCTGTCGGATCGCCCCCTGAAACCGTTCGGGCTTTCGCACGCGGCTTCGGCCTCGACTTTGTCCGTGCAGTTCGGTCTAATTGTACCGGGAGTGATGACGCCGGAAGTGCGGCGTTGGCCGCGGGCCGGCGGGAATGGCCCGAACTGAGGTCACGCCAGCCTCGCACCGGACCGGCGGGGAATTATCCACCAGACACGATGCACAGTCAGATGACCGGTCCTAGATCCCAACCCCCCGTGCCGCAATGGTCAAGGCGTATCCTGATCGCGGCGGCAATTGGAATCGTATTTCTCACCCTCTTCCCTTTCCGATTCTCGCTTCAGACGGAGCTGCCGGCGAATGCGTCGCCTTTTCTTCTTGGCGTGAGAGAAAAGAATGCGGGGACACTCGACAATTTTCTGAATATCCTGCTCTTCGTGCCATTCGGGTTCGGCCTCGCCGAAGTAATTCGCAAATGGGGCCGGTCCCGAACCGCCCCGCTGGCTCTGAGCCTGGTGGCGGGCGCCGCGGCTTCCTACAGCGTGGAGTTCCTTCAGCTTTATATCCCTGGCCGCGATTCAGGTTGGCTCGATGTGTTCACCAATACGGCCGGTTCCGTCGCCGGCGCCGCCCTCTTTGAACTGTGCGGCTCCGTATTGCTGCGACCTCTGTCACGAATCGAGGAGTTGCTGGAGTCGTTCCTGACACTGCAGCGCGCCTGCTGGCTCATCGTCCTCTATTTGGGAGGCTGGTTCGCGATTTCGCTCCCCCTGCAAATACAGACGCGGCTTGAGCACTGGGGCCCGGACTCCTTCCTGGTGGTGGGAAACGACGCTTCGGGCCGGCCGGGGAACGCCTGGAAGGGCCAGGTGCTCCGTCTGCAGTTGTGGGATCGCGCATTGCCGGATGCACAGGTATCGGCATTGACTGCCGGCAAAACACCCGGCGGCGTCTCGGCCGAACCGCGCGCGGCGTACACATTCTCAGGCCCTCCGCCGTTTCGGGATCAGAGGCAATTTCTTCCCGATCTCTCGCGAAGAACCGCCACGCCCGCGCAAGCCGACTCCACGGGGCTCGTGCCGGATGCTACCTCTTGGGTGGTCTCGGAAGCGCCCGTGGCCGCCTTCGCGGCGGCCGTGCAGCGGACCAACCAGTTTGCCATGCGGATCGTCTGCGCGCCCGCCGGCGGCATCGGCGCATCCGGCCGAATTGTTTCCATCTCCCGCCCTTCCGGGATCGCTGATCTGAGCCTCCGCCAGGAAAATGGCAATCTGGTTTTTTGGTTCCGGAGTCCGCTTTCCGTCAAGCGAACCTCCCTGACCTGGCACGTCGCCGATGTCCTAGCGACCAACCAAGTCCACGACATCCTCTATTCCTACGACGGCTCGGATCTTTCTCTGTACGTGGACGGCAAGAGAATCCCTCAGATGTACCGGCTGGGGCCCGGAGCCGCTTTGGCCGCCCTCCCCCGCAGAGTGAAGCCCGCCGAGCTTTATGCTTACAGCAGCGTCTACTATGCCCTGGTATTCTTCCCCGCCGGCGTCCTGCTTGGACTGGCCGCCAGACGCCTCACCCGGCGCGATAGGGGCGCCTGGCTCGTGCTGGGCACCAACTGGCTCCTGCCTCCCTGGATTCTCGAGTGCTTACTGGTCTGGGTGAGCGGACGCCCGGTGCATCTGGAAATTGTGGCTCTCTCGCTGGCGCTGGCCGCCGGAGGCGCTCTGTGGATCAACGCCGACGGCGCGAGGAAAAGCGGCAGCGTCAACTAACCCCGCGCCCGCCCACGCGGCAGGTTGCGCGACGCCGGTGTGTGCGACGGCCACCGCGCCGCTGCCGTAGCCGGCCAAACCTCGGAAACGCGTGAAAAAGGCAGGTCCGCCGGGCAATCATTCTGGCTAGAATTTGGATTCCTGCGCGGAGCGAAGCAGGGCGCTCGTGGGTCCGCAGTGCTGGAGACCAAGGCTACACAAACGAAGAGCGCAGCCAGGAGTGGCTGCGCCACGCTTTGCCCGGAATACCTGCCGAATAAATTTGCTACAAGAGGCGGGAGGCGAAAGGCAGGAGGGCGCTCCAGCCGGAGGGGTTGATTTCCCAGACGCGGGTGAGCTCATCGGACAGGGTGAGCGTGATCATGATGGCGAGCCAGAAGAAGCCGCAGAGAATGACGACGCGAGTCAGGCCGGTGGCGTATTTGACGTGCATGAAGAAGAGAATGACGAGACACATCTTGGTGAAGGCGATGGCGAGTGCCACGACCGTGTTCCATCGCCCAAGGTCGATGTAGGCCACTGCGGTCGTGAGCGCGGTGCCAGCCATCAAGGCGAAAAAAACAAGGAGATACGTGCGGACGGGCACGACGTGTCCGGTGTGCTCAGAATGCTCAGACATCAGTAGCGACCCCCTTAGTATCGCCCGCCAATCAGGTACAGAAGGGCGAAAAGGAAAATCCAGACAATGTCGACGAAGTGCCAGTACAGCCCGCTGATCTCCAGCGGCGCGTAGTATCCCGGCGAGAACTTGTTCCGCGCCGTCATGATCACCAGCACGGTGAGAATGCCGAGCCCGACGATCATGTGCACGGCGTGCATGCCGGTCATGAAGAAGTAGAAACACATGAACATCTGCACTCCCGGGCCGAGCGAACCCCACTCCGGCCTGTATTGAAAGCCAAAACCGGGCACGATGTGTTCGATGTAGTCGTGGCGCCACTCAAAGGTGAACTTGAGGCCCAGGAATAGCGCGCCGAAGATCATCGTCAGAATCAGCCAGAAGATAATCTGGCCCTTCCGCTTGCCGGTCTGCGCGGATCGGATGGCCAGCGCCATCGTCAAGCTGCTGCAGATCAGCACGTAGGTGTTCGTGGCGCCGAACTTGACCTCGAGCAAATGGCTGCCCGTAACGAACGATTCATAGTGCAGCAAGCGGTAGACGATGTAGGCGGTGAACATGCCGCCGAAAAACAGAATTTCGGTGACCAGGAAGACCCACATGCCGAGGTTGCCGGCCTCGCGCTGCTGCTGCATGTCCTCGAACTGATGCGCGAAGCCCGGCGGGTGCGCGCCGTGCGCGGCTGCTTCAGTCATGGCTCCCTCCCGTCCCGGAGTAGTTGTACGCTTCTTCCACCACGGGAGGCGTCAGGAAATTCTCCGTGGGCGGCGGCGAAGCGATAGTCCATTCCAGCCCCTTGGCGCCCCACGGGTTGGGGCCCGCCGGCTTGCCGTAGCGCAGCGACCAGATCAAATAGATCAGCGGAATAAAATAGCCCACGCCCAGCACGGAAGCCCCGGCCGAGGAGAGCACGTTGAGCACCTGGAACTCCGCCGGGTAGACCGCATAGCGGCGGGGCATCCCCATATAGCCCATCAGGAATTGCGGGAAGAAGGTGAGATTGAAGCCGACGAACACCAGCAGCGCCGCCAGGCGTGCCCACCGTTCGGGATAGAGGCGGCCCGTGATTTTCGGCCACCAGAAGTGAATCCCGCCCAAATAGGCAATCACCGCGCCGCCCACCATGACGTAGTGGAAGTGCGCGACGATGAAGTAGGTGCCGTTCAGATGAACGTCGGTGGCCAAGGCCGCCAGGAACAGCCCGGTGAGGCCGCCCATGGTGAACAGGCCGATAAAGCCCATGGCGTAGAGCATGGGAGCTTCGTAGGAGATTGAGCCCTTATACAGGGTCGCGGTCCAGTTGAAGATTTTGATGGCCGAGGGAATGGCGACCATAAAGCTCAGCACCGAAAAAACCAGCCCGGCGTAGATCGACTGGCCGGTGACAAACATGTGGTGCCCCCAGACGACGAAGCTGATGACGGCGATGGCCAGACTCGACATGGCTACGAAGCTGTAGCCGAAGACGCGCTTGCGCGAAAACGCCGTGATCAACTCGCTGACCACCCCCATGGGAGGCAGAATCATGATGTAGACGGCCGGGTGCGAGTAGAACCAGAACATGTGCTGAAACAGCAGCGGATCACCGCCCACCGCCGGGTCGAAAATGCCGACGTGCAGAAGGCGCTCAAGCCCGAGCAGGACGATGGTGATGGCCACGACCGGGGTGCCCAGAACGGCGATCAGGCTGGTGGCGTACGACGCCCAGATGAACAGCGGCATCCGGAACCAGGTCATGCCCGGGGCGCGCATTTTGTGAATGGTGACGATGAAGTTCAACCCGGTGAGGATCGAGGAGAAGCCGGTGATGAAAACTCCGATGGCCACGGCGGCAACGTGGGACTGCGAATACAAGCTGCTGTACGGGGGATAGAAGGTCCAGCCGGTATCCACGCCGCCCGACAGGATGGCGCCCAGCGTGATGATCGCGCCGACGATGAAGACGTACCAGCTCAGGAGGTTGAGCTTGGGAAAGGCGACGTCGCGGGCGCCGATCATGATGGGAATCAGGAAATTGCCGAGTGTGGCGGGCACCGCCGGAATGGTGAAGAAGAACACCATGATGATCCCGTGCATGGTGAAGAACTTGTTGTAGGTTTCCGGCTCGAGAAGAGCGCCTTGCGGCTCGACCAGGTGCAGGCGCATCACCACCGCGGCGAGCCCGCCCACCAGGAACATGAAGGTCACCGAGACCAGGTAGAGCAGCCCGATGCGCTTGTGGTCCGTCGTCAAAAGCCAGGATTTGATGCCGTAGCTGGCGTTGAGATAGTTCACGCCAGATTCGGGGGGGCCGTCGTGGGCCCCCGCAGTGGCCGTACTCATTTACCGTTTTTCCTTTCTTGCGATCCGAGCGACTTGACGTAAGCGACCAACTGGAGCACCTGCTCCTCGTTCACCTGGCCCTGATAGGTGGGCATGATGGGCGCGTAATTGGGCAACTGCACGGAGTTGGGGACCATGATGGCCTGGCGAATCAGCCCTTCGTCCACCACGCGCGTTTCGCCGCTCTGGAGCTTTTCCGGCTTGCCGTAGACCCCGGCCAGCGACGGCCCGCGGCCATTGCCTTCGGCGACGTGGCAACTGCCGCAGCCCAGGTGATCAAACAGCCGCGCGCCTTGTTGCGCCATGGAGTCGGTCTTTTCGCCGGCGGCGAGCCACGCGGCGTAGTCCGACGGGCTCATGACGTAGACCCAGCCGATCATTTCGGAGTGGCTGGTGCCGCAATATTGCGCGCAGAAGAAATGAAACGTGCCGGTCTGGGTGGCCTGGAACCAGAGCGAGGTGTAGCGGCCCGGCAGGGCGTCTTTCTTCACGCGGAACGCGGGAATATAGAAGTCGTGAATGACGTCCTGGGAGGTCATGGTGAGCTTCACCGGGACGCCCACCGGGACGTGCAGCGCGTTGATCTCGCGCGGCCCTTCCGGATGCTGGATGTGCCACATCCACTGCTTGCCGATGACGAACATTTCCATCGAGGCGGCGGGCGGGCGCGAATTCTGCACGTAGAGGCTGGCGGACCAGACGAAGATGACGACGCAGATCAGCGACGGGACGATCGTCCACGTCAGCTCGAGCGCCAGGTACGTGCGCGTTTCGGCCGGGCGTTCGTGCTCCTCGCGGCGGCGGTACTTCACCATGAAGTAGAAGACGATGGAAAAGACCAGCACGGTGAAGAACAGCGTGATGCCGGTCAAGAACAGATAAAGTTTATCGATACCCTCGGCAATGGACGACGCCGCGGGCGGCTGAAAAGGGATCGTCGCCCAGGCGACGCCCATGCAATTGAAGCCGGATTGAATCAGACCCATCATCACCGTTCCGTTATGATCCTTTGCAGCGTTTGCGTCTGCCGCGGCGCCCGGTTCATGCCTTTTTTCCGTGCAGCCGCTCATGCTCGCCGTAGAACAGGAAGCCCAGAGCGATCCCGCCGAGCAGCACCGTTATCGCTCCGGCCAGCTGAATGACGCGGGAAATCAGCAGGCCGTACTTCCCGGTATGCGGATCGTAGTGATAGCAGAACAGGAGCACCTGATCCACAGGCGAGCCAATCTTCCCCTCGGAGGCTTCGACCAGCCCGAGGCGCAGGTCGCGCTCGGGATATTGAATGCCGTAGAAGTAGCGCGAAATCTTTCCTTCCGGCGTGAGCACCATAATCCCGCTGGCGTGGGCGTACTGGTGCGAGTCCGGATCGTAGGCGTAGCGGAAGCCCACGGCTTGCGCCAGGCGCTTGATCTGATCGTCCTCGCCGGTCAGAAAATGCCAGCCCTGCGCCCCGCCCGGCCGCGCGTACATGCTGGTGTAGAGCGTCTGCTTGGCATCGGCGAGCACCGTGCGCTCGGTGGGGTCGATGCTCACGGTGACCACGTTAAAATCCTTCCCGATGCCCATGGGGATCTGCTTCAGGCTGCGCGTGAGTCCATTGAGCACCTGGGTGCAGAGCATGGGGCAGTTGTAATAGACCAGAGAGAGAATCACGGGCTTGCTGCCGAAATATTGCGCCAGCTCGACCGGCTTGCCGTGCTCATCGCGAAACTTCAGGTTGAGCGGAATCGAATCGTTGAGTTTCTGGTCGATGCCGACATCTTTTAGCAGATCCGGACGAACGCCCATTCCTTGCGTGGGATCCTGGAACTGCGCGGCGACGATCTGCGGGCGTGCCAGCAGCGCGCCGGCCAGGACCACGGCCAGCAGCGACAGTCTCCTCACGTTGGTGTTTCGCCAGAACAATGCTCTTCCCTCATTTTCCACTACCGCACCGGATTCGCTCGCGGACAACGACTACTTGCGTTCGCCGGAGCCCTCGGCCGGCGTCTCAGTGGCCGACTTCTCGGTCAGGTAACCGCACGGCCCCTGCAAATCCATTCCGCCGGCGATCGCCGGAGTCGCTGCCGCAGCCGCGGCGGTGCCGTCGGGCGCCTCACTGACGGGGCGAGCAGCCAAGCCGCGCGCCAGAAGCAGATCCATGGCGCGGTCCACGGGAACGCGCACGACGCCGCTGGAACGGTCCACCCAGGCGTAACTGTTCACGTCCTGCTGCTGGGCCTCGCAGTAATCCTTCAGCTCGAGACGCGGCTGAACCTGCAGGCGCGGGCTGGGCGGAAGCTCGCGCCCGGCGACCAGCGGGGAGGCCGGCGCACCCAGCGGTTGCGTGCGCGCGTAATAGTCGAAGGTCCACTTCATACCCACCATGACCACGGCGATCACAACGGCCATCCAAAAGGCAAATTGCAGCAGCGAGCCGATATGCGCGTCGGTGCGCTCGTAGCCGGCTCCGCGATCGGCCGGTGAATCCGGCTTCGGATGCTTAGTCGCCATGCCCATGCTCCAAAACTCCCTCAAAACGCGGGTCATGCAGCGGCAGCAGGGGCAGCTTCTTGAGCTGGCCCAGGAAGGCCGCCAGCCACACCCCGCCGATTCCCATCACGGCAAAGATATCCAGCAGCCGGAACTGCGGAGCCAGCGTCTCGTAGGAGGGCACCAGCAGCCAGTAGATGTCCACCAGCGTGAGAACCAGCAACAAGCCCGCCACGCGCGACAACACGTGCAAGCGGCGCTTGACACCCCGCTGAAGCAACAACAAGAACGGAACGAAGAAGTGCAGCACCAGCAAGGTTACTGCAATGGGCGCCCATTTGCCGAACACGCGCTGCTGATACCAGGGAATCTCACTCCGCAGGTTGCCGGACCAGATGATCAGGAATTGCGAGAACGACATGTAGGTCCAGAGCATCACGAAGGCCAGCATCAAGTTGCCGATGTCCAGGAAACGTTTCGGCTGGACGCAATCCATCAATGGCTCGCTATCGGACAGCCTGCTCAGAACCACCACGGAGAACGACATGGCCGCCAGACACCCGATGACCATGAAAATCATTCCGTAGATGGTCGAGTACCAGTGCGGGTCGAGCGACATCACCCAGTCGATCGCCGCGCCCGTCACCGTCAACCCCCAGAGAACCAGGCCAGGCCCGGCCAGAGCCTCCATGCGGTCCTTGAAGCGGCGATCACCGGTGCGATCCTGCTCGGCCGACCAGCGGTTCAAGAAGGAGGCGAGGATCACCCAGATGGCGAAGTAGATCACGGCGCGCAGGGTGAAGAACCTCGTGGTCAGATACCACAGCTTGTGCTGGAGCAGAACGTCGTCCTTCACCACCTCCGGCCGCGCCCAGGAGTAGAGCCGCGACAACCCCGCGAGAATGGGGATGAACAACACGCCCATCAGGAGCAGGGTGCGCGAGCCGGCCTCCAGAATCCGCCGGATCGGAAGCCCCCACCAGCCGCCGGTCAGGTGATGCAGCATCAGAATCGCGAGGCAGCCCAGAGGAATCGCGACCCAGAACACGTAGGCGAAAATATAGGACTGCACGAAGGCCTGCCAGGCCACGGCGCCCGCTTTCTGCGACGCCGTCCAGCCCAAAATCACGGCCACCAAGAAACCCACGACGCCCAACGCCAGCGCCCGCTTCTGCGCGCGGCCGATCCGCACCTGGGCTGTGTCCACCGAACTCATCTCGATTCCCCCGCTGCTTGCTTGGCGCCCTCGGGCGACGATTCGTGCGCCGGGGCCTGCGTCAATTTCGCGCGCTCGGCTTCCGGCACATCCTGAAGCGAGGCGTTCTGGCTCAACTGCAGAGCCCGGATATAAGCGGCGATTCTCCAGCGATCGGCGGGCTCGACGCGCGCGGCGTAGCTGTACATGGCGCCGAAACCATTGGTCATCACCTGGACAAAGTGGCCGACCGAGGCCTGGCGCAGGCGCGGGACGTGATAGGACGGCGGCTGCGGGAAGCCGCGCTGCACGATCATGCCGCGGCCGCTGCCCGAATAATCGTGGCACGGCGCGCAATAGATGTTGTAGCGCTGCTGGCCGCGCTGCAGATCCGCGCGCGTGATGGGGAACGGGAAGCGATCGGCTTCGACGCCGTTTTCCCGGCCGGTGTACAGGAGTTCGTCAATGCGCAAATGACCGCGCGCGACGGTTCCGGGAACCGGCTGCCGCTCCGAACGCCCGTCGGCGAAAAACTCGCTCGGCTCGTAGGGCAGATACTTCGGCTGGAGATGCATGTCGAGCCGGCAGCCGGAGACCAGCATCATGACGGCGCCGAGGCACGCCAGGCCCAGGCCACGCGCCCGCAAGCGGACGCCTGTCGCGCCCGGCCGCGCTGCGGGCTTGCCCGGATCGATTTCAGTTCTCAATTTCAAACACTCCATGCGGTTTCAAACTTTCCAGAAACGCTTTGGTCTGCGCCAGATCGAATTGCTTGTCCTTCGACTTGACGCAGAGGAAGAAGCGATCGGTCGAAGCCAGTTCGAAGCGCTCCACGTTGAACGTCGGGTGATAGGGCGTGGGCAGGCCGTTGAGCGCCAGCATGCCGAACACCGCGGTCAGCGCCGCTCCCAGGATGGTCAGCTCAAACGTAATCGGAATAAACGACGGCCAGCTATTGTAGGGCTTGCCGCCGATGTTCATGGGGAAGCTGATGACGTTGGCGTACCAGCACATCCCAAAGCCGCTCAGGCCGCCCAGCAAGCCGCCCACGAACACCAGCGCCGGCAGGGCCGTCCAATCAAAGCCCACGGCCTCGGCCAGGCCCTCGACCGGGATGGGCGTAAACGCATCAATGCGGCGATAGCCGGCCGCGTGGGTGCGGCGCGCCGCTTCGAGCACCTGGTCGGGCGTCTCGAATTCAGCCATCAATCCGTAAATGGACTCGCGCTTCATCGTTGCCTGTTCCGCTCCACCCGGCGATCGATTCAAAAGCCTCGATGCCGCCGGTTGTTTTCCGCTTACCGTTTACAAAAACCCACGCCTGCCGCCCGACTGGACGGCGGGCTAGTCCCGAATCTCCGGATTCGGGTTGCGCACGCGCGCCAGATAGGTGGTGCGCGGCCGCACGTTCAATTCATCGAGCAAGCTGTAATTGCGCGACTGCGCCTTGAGCTTCGAGACGCGGCTGGCCGGATCGTTGACGTTGCCGAACACGATCGCGCCGGCCGGGCAGGCGCCTTCGCAGGCGGTGACGATTTCCCCGTCGCGCACGCTGCGGTTCTCTTCGGTGGACTGAATCTTCGCCGCATTGATGCGCTGCACGCAATAGGTGCACTTTTCCATCACGCCGCGGCTGCGCACGGTGACGTTGGGATTGCGCATGGCGTACAGGCTCGGCGTCGTGTAGTCGGAGTATAGATAGTAGTTGAAGCGCCGCACCTTGTACGGGCAGTTGTTGGAGCAATACCGAGTGCCCACGCAGCGATTGTAGGTCATGTCGTTCAGGCCCTCGGGCGTGTGGGCCGTCGCGCCGACCGGGCAGACATACTCGCACGGAGCGTTTTCGCACTGCATGCAGGGCATCGGCTCGTGGTATATCTCCGGATTTTCCAGGCCGCCGCGGAAATAGGTATCGATGCGGAGCCAGTGCATGGCCCTGCCGCGCGCCACCTGATCCTTGCCGACGACAGCGATGTTGTTTTCCGACTGGCAGGCCACCACGCAGGCGTTGCAGCCGGTGCAGCGATTCAGGTCAATCGCCATGCCCCAGGCGTACCCTTCGTACTTGAAACCGGGATAGAGCGACAGGTCCTTCCGCGCTTCCTCCTCGGGATTCTTGGCGAAGCTGGGGTTCTTACGGAATTCGTCGAGCGTGGCGATCTGCACGAGGTCGCGGCGGAAGGCGGCGACGCTTTCCTCTTCCTTCTTCTCGCCCTGGGCGTCAATCGTGTATTGCTGCTGCGTCGACGCGAAGGAATATTGCTTGCCGGTCTTTTCAATCTGCAGCCCGCGGGCCACCCACGGCGAGGACGATACGCGCAGCAGGCCGGCGTTGAAGCCGGGACCCGTGCCCACGCTGCCGGCGCGGCTCCGGCCGTAGCCGAGGTGCAACGTGACAGCGCGATCCGCATGGCCCGGCACGATGAAAACGCCGGCGTGCATTTCGCGGCCCGCCAGGCGCAGCGTCACATAATCGCCCGTCGAAAGACTCATCTGCTGAGCCGTTCCCGGGCTGACCATCGCGGCGTTGTCCCAGGTGAGCTTGGTGACCGGCTTGGGAAGCTCCTGCAGCCAGGAATTGTTCGCGAACGAACCATCGCCAATCGAAGGGTCGGGGCGGAACACGATTTCGAGCGCGCTCGCGTCCCCGGCGGCCTGCGCATGCGCCTGCGCGGCGAAATCCGGACGCACGGCCACGGAGATCGCAGGCAAAGCGGTGCCGGCCATCAGACCGTCGTGCAGGGAAATCTCCCAGAATTTTTCGAACGCCTTGTCCTTCTCCGGGCGCTGGCCTTGCCAGTAGCCGCGGACCAGGTCGTAGCCGGATTTTTCGGCGTCGCCGGTAAACAGGGCGATAACTTCGTGGGCCGAGTGGCCTCCGTAGAGAGGCGCGATCAGCGGCTGGATGATGCTGATGGTGCCGTCGAACGCGCGAGCATCGCTCCACGACTCGAGATAGTGCGCGGCGGGCGCGTGCCAGTGGCACAGCTCGGCCGTCTCATCCTGGTAGAGGCCGCTGTGGACGCGCAGTTTGGCCTTGCCCAGGGCATTGGCAAAATCAAAATCGGCGGGCGCGTCATAGACCGGGTTGCCGCCCAAAATCACCAGGAAATCGACCTGCCCGGCATTCAGATCGGTCACGAGTTCGCGCAACGATTCGAGATGGTTGACCGGGTTCACTTCGATCGGCTCGGTGTAGAGCACCGTCTTGCCGGCGTTGCCCAGCGCCGCGTTCATGGCATGCGCCAGGGCATGCACAACTGGCGGCTGCTGCTCGCCCGCGACGATGAGGCTCGACCCGCGATGCGCGCTCAGGTCCCGCCCAATCGCGGCGACCCATCCGGCCGGAATCTTCCCGCCCGCGTTCCCGTTCGCCGGCGCAGCGACGCCGACCGCGGCCGCGAGCTGGCGCGCAAAATCCTCCACTTCCGACGAGCGCAGCGGCAAGCGATGATCGGCCATGGCGCCCGTGCCGGTCGGCATGCTTTCGACGGCATAGAGGCGGTTCAGTTTCGAGGCCGGTCCCGCGGCCAAATCCCGGCGGGTAGAAAAGTCGCGCGCGTAGCGCACGTGTCCCGCGCCGGAGGCCAGGAATTCGGCGTCGAGCGAAACAATGACGTCCGCCTGATCGAGGCGATATACCGTGTTGACCGGCTTGCCGAATGCCAGGCGCGCGCCATCGCGGGCCGCGTCCGGACTGCACGGTTCATACTGGTGCCACTTGGCCTCGGGAAACTGGGTGAGCAGCGAGCGGAGTTGCGCCCCCAGGGTCGGAGACGTCACCGTCGTGGTCAAAATGCGCATGCCGCCGCCCCGAGGAGTGGGCCGTGCCCGGCTATTCCCCATCGCGGCGACAAAATCACCCCAGGTGCTGACGCGCCCCTCAAACATCACCGCTTGCGAGCGGTCCGGGTCGTACAACGTCAGAATGGAGGCTTGGGCGAAAACGTCGGTGCGGCCGAGGCTGCCGGGATGATCCGAATTGCCTTCGATCTTGGTGGGCCGGCCCATGTGGCTTTCCACCAGCACGCCGGTGGCAACGCCGCCCTGCGGCATGGCCGTGGCGTAAAACAGGGGGCGTCCGGGAACGATTTCTTCCGGGGCGCGCACATAGGGAACGATTTTCTGCGCCGGCAGCCGGGTGCAGGCGCTCAGCCCGGTCAGCGCGGCCGAGGCGGCCATCAGCTTCAAGACGTCGCGGCGGTTCACGCCATCGCCGGCGTTTTTCTGCGCGGCGAGGGGAAACTCATGCTCGTGAAAATCGCGGAACTCCGGCGTCCCCGACAATTCCCCGATGCTTTGCCAGAGGCGCTTGCCGTCTTCCTGGGCGAGCTTGGCGCGCACGGCGGCCAGGTCGATTGAATTTTTCAGGCTGGAGTCTTCGCTCATCGTTTCGCTTTCACCGGTGACACACCGAGCAATGTTGCAGACTCTGGATGTCGTATTCCTTCACGAGTTTCTTGCCGCTCTCGATCTGATTCGAGGGCGGCTCGTAAAACGCATTGAACACTTCGGACTTCGGCCGGACGTATTTCTCGGGCTGGCGGTGGCACTCCAGGCACCAGGACATGTAGAGCGTCCCGGCGCGGTAGGTCAGCGCCATGTCCGCAATCTTGCCGTGGCAGGTGGTGCAGCCAATGCCCTTGGAGACGTGGATGCTGTGATCGAAATAGACGAAATCGGGCAGGGCGTTCACGCGCGTCCAGGCCAGCGAGGTGTCGTCGCGGTAGCTGGCGCGCACCGGCTCGAGCATCGCGGCATTGGTCCAGATCTGCGAATGGCAGGTCATGCAGGTCTGCGTGGGCGGAAGGCCCGCAAACGACGATTTCTCGACCGAAGAATGGCAGTAGCGGCAGTCAATGCCGAGTTCGCCGGCGTGGTGGCGGTGGCTGAACGGCACCGGTTGCGGCCGCACCATGGTCTGCTCGGTGTACCACGGGGAGAGCGCCAGCGCGTACAGCGCGTAGCCCAAGGCGCCGACGACCAAAATCGCGCCGTAGATGCTGACCCGCGAGAGCAGGTTCATGCTGCGATGAAAGATCTGTGCCATCGAATTCCCTGAAACCTCTCCCTATGAATGCGATTTTTCTTCGTTCGTTTCGTGCACCAGCGAGCGCACTTCGACGATCGAGATCATCGGCAGGAACCGGATAAAGAGAAAGAACATGGTGATGAACAGCCCAAACGTGCCCGCGTAGGTCGCCCAGTCCCACTTCGTCGGGTAGTACATCCCCCACGAGGAAGGGATGAAATCGCGGTGCAGGCTGATCACGACGATCACGAACCGCTCCAGCCACATCCCCACGTTGACCACCAGCGAAATGACGAATAAAAACGCGATGCTCCGCCGGACCCGCCGAATCCAGAGAAGCTGCGGAATCACGATGTTGCAGGCGATCAGCATCCAGTACAGCCCCGCGTAGGGCCCGGCCAGGCGGTTCATCATCATGAAGCGTTCGGTCTCGCTGCCGCTGTAGAACGCCATGAACGTTTCCGTGGCGTAGCCGTAGGCCACGATGATGCCGGTGGCGAGCATGACCTTGGCCATGATGTCGAGATGCCGGTCGGTGACGAGGTCTTCCAGGTGATACACGCTGCGGATCGGAATGGCCAGCGTCAGCACCATGGCGAAGCCCGAATAGATGGCCCCGGCCACGAAGTAGGGAGGAAAAATCGTGCTGTGCCAGCCGGGAATCAGCGAGCTGGCGAAGTCGAGACTGACGACCGTGTGGACCGAAACCACCAGCGGCGTGGCCAGGCCCGCCAGCAGCAGCGAAGCCATTTCGTAGCGCGACCAGTGCACCGCCGACCCGCGCCAGCCCAACGAAAAGATGCCGTAGATCGTTTTCACCGCCGGGTGCTTGGCGCGATCGCGCAGCGTCGCCAGGTCCGGAATCAGCCCCACGAACCAGAACAGCAGCGAGACCGTGAAGTAGGTGGAAACCGCGAAAACGTCCCAGACCAGCGGGCTGCGGAACTGCGGCCACAGCCACATGGGATTGGGATACGGCATGAGGTAGAAGAACAGCCAGGGGCGGCCCATGTGCAGCAGCGGAAACATTCCCGCGCACATGACGGCAAAAATGGTCATGGCCTCGGCGAACCGGTTGATCGAGGTGCGCCACTTCTGGTGCAGCAGGAGAAGGATGGCGGAGATCAGCGTGCCGGCATGGCCGATTCCGATCCACCAGACGAAATTGACGATGGCGAAGCCCCAGGCCGTGGGCACACGGATGCCCCAGATCCCCACGCCCTTCACCATCAAGAGGGTGACGACGAGGTTCAACAGCATCAACAGGGAAAAGCCGATCAGAAGTCCGAAGGCCCAGCCCGGCGTCGTGCCGCGACTGAGCACGATGGCGCTGATCTTGTCGGTGACCGTCTCAAACGTATGGCCCGGCCGAATAATCGGCTCGGGCTCTGGAGATGCAACTATATTTTTAGAGCCCTGAGGATCCACGCACCATCCCCGATTTTAAAATACCAGTATGTATGCCCTGCACAATCTATTGGGGCACCGCAGGTTTCGAACCGGCAGCCACCACGCGTGAGCTGCGCGACTCTCGATCCCAGAAGCGTCCGGGGTCCCGCAGGCGCAACGCCCATCCGCGCCTCGCGGTTGAACCAAGTTTCCCTGATCCGGCCGGTTCGCTTAAGCCGAGATAGAATAAGGCCGAAGGCGCGATTACGCAAGGGTGCAAATCAAAAAATTTTCAGATCATTCTCAGGCTGTTTTCCGCGGCCATCGGCACCGCCACGCATCGGCAACCATGAAACGCGTGAGAGAGGGACTTCCGCCGTGGCTGTGCTGGTTAGGACATCGCGGGGCAAGCGAACGCGGCGCCGCGGCGGGCCGATTGGTAAGATGACACCGTGCGCCTGGCAACGTCCGCAACCGCCGCGTTTCTGCTTGCCGTGTCGTCGTGCGCCGCGGCGGACACCATTGTCCTGAAAAACGGCCGGAGCATCGAAGCCTCCAACGTCACCGAAGACGCCGCGCACGTCACCTATCAGACTTCGGCGGGCGAGCTATCGATCCCGCGATCGATCGTCGCGCGCATCGACCGCGGCGATTTTGGGCCTTTCCCCGCATCGCATGGCGCCGCGGACGCTCTGGTGTCCGCGCCGCAGGTTCAGCCGGTCCCCGGCTACGAAGATGTGGAACGCCTCGCGGTCCATGATAAGGCCGTCGATTCGGCGTATCTGGCGCGCCTGGACTCCGACGCGCTCGCGGGCACGGCGGTCAGCATCGCCCGGGTCGCCGCCGCGCATCACGCCGCCGCGCAATTCCTGCTGGGCCAGGGCGACACGGATGCCGCCATCGCTCACTATCGCCGCGCGTTGATCTTCGCGCCGGATAATATCGGCCTGCTGCTGAACCTCGCCGTCCTGGACATTCGCGAAAATCAGTTCACGGCGGCGCTGGGCCCGCTCGAACACGCCCGTCGCGTCGCTCCCGATTCCGCCGACACCGCCAAGCTCATGGGCTGGGCGTATTACTCCACGAACAAAATCGATCAGGCCATTGACGAGTGGAAGCGCGCCGAGCGGTTGCGTCCCGATCCGGAAGTCCAGCGCGCCGTGGAAAAAGCCGAGCGGGACAAGGCCGAGGAAGAAAGCTACCGCGAAGGGGAAACCGCCCACTTCGCCCTGAAATATTATGGCGGGGCGGCGCCCGGCCTGGCACGCGGCGTGCTGCGCGCGCTCGAGGAGGACTTCCGCAACCTCGAAGCGCAGCTCGATTACACGCCGCCCGAGCCCATCTCCGTGATCCTTTACACCGAGCAGGCCTTTGCCGACATCACGCGCGCGCCGGGATGGGTGGGCGCGCTCAACGACGGACGCCTGCGCATTCCCGTGCAGGGATTGAACGACGTGACGCCGGAGCTGGCGCGCGTGCTGATGCACGAACTCACGCACAGCTTCGTGGGGCAGAAATCGCGCGGCCACGCTCCGGTGTGGCTCCAGGAAGGCATCGCGCAGTGGATGGAAGGCCGCCGCAGCAATGCCGCTGCCGCCGCGCTGGGGGCGTGGCCCCGCCGTTGTCTGTCCTGGAAGGTTCCTGGATGAGTCTTTCGGATGCGACCGCCGCGATCGCCTACGCGTGGTCGCTGGCGGCGGTGGAATCGATCATCAGCACCGGCGGCGTCGGCGACATCAGCCGCCTGCTTGACCGCATCGCCACGGCACCCTCCACCGCCGCGGCGCTGGACGACGCGCTGCGCACCAATTGCGACGATCTCCTGCAGCAGACGGTCGCCTATCTCAAGCGGGAATACGTCCGGTAACGCTCGGTTAAGGAGGATCGATTATGGGTTTGGTGAACAAACACGGTGAACGTTGGGCCAGGAACAAAGAAAACTTCCAAGAACTAAGAAGTGCCGCGGGAAATCCTCGCGGCGTGTATATCCTGTGTGATGGCTCCATGCCGCTGTATGTCGGCAGAGGCAGGATTGCATCACGGATTAAGAGCCATACTCGTGGTAAGTCGAAGGGACAGTATTGGGATCACTTTACATGGTACGAAATTCAAAGCGAGAAACACAGGAAGGACATTGAATCTTTGCTTCTTCGTCTGCTCCCGTTTTACTTGCGAAGCCTCAATAAGCAGCGGGGCCATCTGCCAGGATCACACAAATTCAAAGCCAAAAACCCGACGCCGGACATCGTAAAGAAACCTCATCTTGCACCGCCAAGAAGAAAAAGAAGAAAATCAAAGAGCAAGTAAATCTCTGGGTACTAGCGACTACACACCTTTCGCTTCAAACCGCTGCAAGCAGTCCGGCGAGCAGAGCGGCGCGTTCGGGGAGCGAAGCGATGAGGACATGCTCGCGCGGGGTGTGCGCGCCGTC